>JAVEPB010000001.1 GCA_030922375.1 bacterium
GGAGCTTGAAAGGGAAGAAATTAAAACGAGAATGGACAATTTGCGGATGTCAGAAAAGATCATCCCTTTGACTCCGGATTTAACCGATGCCCGCCTCATGGATTTCGTGAATAATTTTGAAGTGGTAATGAGCTTGGGAGATATTGGTGATAGGCGGGAACTGTTGAGTCAAATCATCGATAAAATTGAAATTGGGGAGAAATTTAAGGGTAGCCGGGGTCGGGAATTGGTGATGCATGCCCGGCCAATAAGTAGTCCAAGGTTGGTGACCCCAGGGGGACTTGAACCCCCGTTCCAGGCTTGAGAGGCCTGTGTCCTAACCGCTAGACGATGGGGCCGCGGCGAGGCGGGCGGTTGATACGCCCTCAACCCGCGGCGAATTTAGCCCTTCGCCGGTGGCCCGTCAAGCGCATTGCGGGTACCCCTCCCGGGCGCTCGTGGGGAGTGAATGATGTATGCTGTGCCGAATGGAAAACGTCCCCGCCCGATCTCGATGACGCACTGGATCTCCGGCCGATGAACCCTCCGGAACCCATCCTGACAGTGGTTTTTTTCTCCGCCCTGGCGGCAGCGGCGGCGGCCCTGGGGACCGTGCCGGCCGCTTTTCCGGCCGCCTTTCCAGACGGGATCCGCCCCTCCTGGTTGGGATGCACGTTTGCCCTGGCGTCGGGTCTGATGCTCGGCGCGGGCTATATCCTTATGGCCGAGGTGATTGGCGGCGCCTTGCCGCTTCCGCCGATCCTGGGCGCGGCCTTCGGGGTGGCCTACACCTTCTGGACCCACCGCCTTTCAGGCACCGAGGAAATCGAAACCCTTCCCGAGGCCCGGATCGGCCTGGCCCAGGAGTACCGCCTCATCCTCCTGAGCAGCTTGCATTCGGCCTCGGAGGGTGTCGCCATCGGCGCCGCCATGGCGCTCAGCCTGCGGCTGGGCGTATTCATGGCCCTGTCGCTGGCCGTCCACAACGCCGCCGAGGCGATGGCGCTGACCTGGGTGCTCGAGAAGCGGAAAGTATCCTCCGCCCAGGCGGCGGGTCTCGGCGTTTTTACCAATGTGCCCCAAATGCTCCTGGCCATTGTTTCGTTCGCCGTCATCGCCGCCGCCCCCGCGCTTTTGCCTTGGGCGGCCGGATTCGCGGCCGGGGCGATGGTCTATCTGGTCCTGACCGAGCTCCTCCCCGCCTCCTACCGGGGCGGGGATCATACGCGCATCGCCCTGCTCGTCAGTTTTTCGGCCGGCGGGATGGTGCTCCTCGAGGGTTTTTGGCGCTAGACCCGACCGCATTTGAGGCCCCGCGGGGCCGCCAGGGAGGTAAGGATGGAGCCGGTCTGGCTGGTTTTTATCTACGGGAGCATCACCGCCCTGGCGACGGGGCTCGGCGCGGTTCCCTTCGCGTTTGTGCGCGATCTGTCGCCGCGCGTGGTGGCCTTGGCGAGCGCCGCGGCGGCGGGGCTGATGCTCGGAGCGAGCTTCGGCCTCCTCACCGAAGGCTCCGCCTACGGATCGCTTCAGACCTTTATCGGGGCCGGCGCCGGGGTATTGTTCATTTCTCTTTCGCACCGGATGCTCCACGGGGCGAATGTGAGTTTCGGAGACATCCGGGGGGCCGACGCCCGGAAAATATTCCTGATCGTCGCGGTGATGACGGTCCACTCCTTTACCGAAGGGGTGGCCGTGGGCGTCGCCTTCGGCGGCGGAGAGAAGCTGGCGGCCCTCATCACCATCGCCATCGCGGTACACAATATTCCCGAGGGTTTGGCCATCAGCGCCGTTATGCGCCCGAAGGGGGCGGGGGTTCTCTCCTGCGCCCTTTGGAGCATATTTTCCTCGGTCCCCCAGCCCATCATGGCGGTTCCCGCCTTTCTTTTCGTTGAGACGTTCCGGCCGTTCCTGCCCTACGGCCTCGGGTTCGCCGCCGGGGCGATGGTCTTCATGGTTTTCCTGGATCTTTTGCCCGAGTCCTACGAGAACGCCGGGCGCCCGTCGGTCGGTCTCATCGTCAGTCTCACCCTCGGGATGATGATCCTTTTTCAGCGGTATCTCTGAGTTCCTTCGGTCCGGTACCCCCGCCTGGGCGGCCTGGACCGGAACGGTCCTTGACAGGGGAATCGCGGGTTCCTACTGTTCGGTTTGTCCGGCATCCAAATTTGTTGACGGTTTGAAGTCATCTTCCACGAGGGAAAGTGTGAAATGCCCAAATACGAGCAGCACAAGGTCTGGTTGAACGGAAAGGTTGTTCCCCCCGAGGAGGCCAAGATCAGCGTGTTTTCACAGGCCGTCCTCCGGGGCGGGAGCGTCTACGAAGGGCTCCGCGCCTACTGGGGCGCCGAGCGCGAAAACCTTTTCGTGTGGATGCTCGATCCGCACCTCGACCGCCTGTTCGACAGCATGAAAGTCATGCGGATTGATCCGCCCTACAGCCGCGAGGAGATGCGGGATGCGGTTGTCGAGTGGATCCGCGCGAACGATTTCCGCGAAGACATGCACTGCCGTCTCTTCATCTATCTCGAGGACGCCGGCGGCCTCGACATGAAAGGATACGGCTCCGCCGAGGTGGAGGCCGGGATGTTCATCTCCGGCGGACCGCGCAAGGCCCCCGAGCGCCTGAAGAACGGGGTCAATCTCGGGGTGAGCAGCTGGCGGCGCATCTCGGATGACAGCATTCCGCCTCGCGTGAAGGCCGCCGCCAACTACCAGAACAGCCGCTTCGCCGGGGTGGAAGCCCGCGTTAACGGCTACGACGACGCCCTTATTCTCAACCAGAGCGGGAAGGTGGCCGAAGCGACGGGCGCCTGCGTCCTGGCGATTCGGGAGGGCGAACTCATCGCCCCGCCCGTGACGGAAAGCATCCTCGAGAGCATCACACGCTCGTGTATTCTCGAAATGTACGGAAAATATATCGGCAAGCCCGTCACCGAGCGGCCCCTCGACCGGACCGAGCTTTATGTCGCCGACGAGGCGATCATGTGCGGCTCAGGCGAGGAGGTCACCCCCATCGTCACGGTGGACCGGGTCGCTGTGGGAAGCGGCGAACCGGGCCCGCTGACCCGTCAACTTCAGGACGTGTTCTTCACCGCCGTGCGCGGCAACGACGAAGCCTATGAAAAGGGGCTGACGCCGGTTTATTGATGCCCCGGTTTTCTAAAGTTGTGGTTTAACGTCTCCGCCCTAAACGAGAATTTCCAGTCCCCGCTGGACCACCTTGCCGTCGATCTCGATGGTGGGATCCCACATGATGAGATCGTAGTGGGTGGCCGCCTTGAGAACCCCGCCGAGCATGAGCGAGGTTCCGATTCCGATGTGAATCGTGTTGAGAACCCCTTCGTCCTCGAGCATCCGTCCGGTCATGCTGGCGCCCGGGTTGAGGCCCACGCCGAGTTCGGCGACGTTCCAGCAGTTCGGGTCGCCGTGCGCGGCGATGGCGTCCTCGAGAATTTTCACCTGCTCGCCGCCGCCCTCGATTTTCGTGATGAGCCCTTTTTCAATCGTGCAGGTGAAAGGCTCCCTGAGCGAGCCGATGCCCAGGTACGGGATCGAGGCGTCCACGATGAGGGTACCCTCGGCGGTGCCCTCGATGGGCGGGACGTTGACCTCGATGGTGGGGACGGGCGAGATCTCCCCGGGGCCGGGAACGTTCGTCATCACGTTGGCATTTCGCCCGACCGCCTCGAACCGAAGGTCGGTCCCGCGCGGGGAGGTGAGGCGAAAGCGCTCACCGCCCGTGAAGGCGCTGCCGAGTCTCCGGCAGACTTCGGCCTGGGCGTGAAAGTCCGTCTCCAATAGCGCCGGGCTCAAGAACATCTCGTCCGACCAGTCGCTCATGGCCAGTATCCGGGCCCGGGCGGCGAGCGCTTCCTTGACCGCCGCGGTGTGGGTCATCGAGACCGATACCGGAATGAAAATGACATCGGCCTCGCGCATGGCGGCGGCGACCGCTGCCGGTGGTTCCTCCCCGTGCATCTTCCGCGGGGGCATGACGGCGGTGACGACCTCGCCGCCCAGCGAGGCGGCCGCCCGAGCCACCCGCTCGGCCAGGGTGGTGGTGTCGTAATCGGTGATCACCAGGACGCGCTCGCCCGCCTTGACCCGCCCGTTCACCTCGGCGAGGCGAAGCGCCCCTCGCGCCAGCAGGACTTCTCTCATCGAAATCTCCAGGATGTTTTCATGGAAAGTGAATTTTCAGCGCCAATCTACCCCGTCGCCTTCGCCCTGAAAAGGAGGGCGACTTGAAAGACCGCTGTTGCCTGAATCAGGCGAACCGCATCGGATCGTAGGGGGCCGGGTCGATGGGCGGCTCGCTCCCGAGAATGAGGCTCGCGGCGAGGACGGCGCTCACCGGGGCGGGGGTGATTCCGGTGGGGCCGTGGCCGGTGCAGAAGAAAAGCCCCTCGGGCTCGCCCGCGCCGATCAGGGGAAGATGATCCGAGCAGAGCGGGCGGAAGCCGGTCCATGTCTCGAGGATGGGGGCGGTCTCGAGGGCGGGGATGGTCTCGATGGCGCTGGCGAGGAGCCAGCCCAGGCCTCCCGCCGTGAGCCGGGGGTCCTCGCCCGCGAATTCCCGGGTCGCGCCGATGACGAGCCGTCCGTCCGCCCGGGGAACGAAGTAGGGGTCCGATGGTTTGAGGACGGTGTGCCGAAGGCCGAGCCCCACGGCGTCGAGGGCGATTATCTGGCCCCGCTGGGGAACGACCGGCGGAACGGGCCTAGCGCCAATGACGCCCCGGCTGCCGGTCCCGGCGCAGATGATGACGGCGGGCGCCCGGAATTCGCCTTCCTCGGTCCGGACGCCGCAGGCGCGGCCGCCCTCCACGAAAAGCTCCTTGACGATCTGGCTGGTTTTGAATTCGACGCCCAGCCGCCGGCAGGCGATTTCAAGCGCCGGCCCCACGCGGCGGACCTCGACGTTCCCCCCCTGAACGAAAAGCGCGCCCGCGAGTCCGGGAGCGAGGGCGGGTTCCTCCCGCCGAAGCCTTTCGGGTTCATACCACACGGTTTCCCCCCACTGACCCGTTTTTTCTTTTTCGTGAATCTCGTCCGCCTCGGCCGGGTTGGTAGCCAGAAGAAGAATTCCGGTCTCCCGGAATTCGAGGTCCATCCCGCTTTCCTCGTGGACGGCTCTGGCCAGATCGGGCCACATCGCGAAGGAGGCGTGGCGGAGCCTGAGGCCGGGCTCCCCGGCGATGTCCGCCGAGCCGCTCGAACCGTGGGGCGAGACGATGCCCGCCGAGGCCCAGGTGGTTCCGGCGCCGGGCTGTCCCTTGTCGAGGAGGAGCACTTTCCGGCCGGCCCGGGCGAGCTCGCGGGCGGTGAGCAGACCCATGATCCCGCCGCCGACGACAATGACATCCGTCATTTCGGGTTTCCTATTGATTCTGATGGCGCTCGCGAAGGTAGGGCACGAGGCCGCCCGCCCGGACCATCTCCATCAGATGATCGGGCAGGGATTCGGAGCGCAGAAGATTACCCTGGGTGAGGTTTTCGATTTCGCCGGCGATGGGGTCGGCGCGGAGGCGGTCACCGGTATCGATGGCGCCGGCCTCCGGGCAGATGAGGACGGGGAGGCCGATTGAGATAGCGTTTCTGAAAAAAGTGCGCGCGAAGCTCTGGGCGACGACGGCGCCGACCCGGGCGAACTTGAGCCCGCGCGGGGCGGTCTCGCGGCTTGACCCGCAGCCGAACATCTTGCCGCCCACGACGATGTCGCCGGGCCGGACCTTGCCCGCGAACTCGGGGTCGACCCCGCTCATGACGTGGTGGGCGAGTTCCTCGTCGGGCAGGCTCCCGAAGGCGCCCGGCATGATGAAGCCCGTGTCGACGTTGTCGCCGAAAACCCAGGCGTTCCCCTCGATGGCCCCTGCCGCCGCGCCGCTCATGAGAGAAACTCACGTGGATCGGCCACCTTGCCCATGATCGCGCTGGCCGCCACCGTCGCCGCCGAGCCCAGGTAGATAGAGGCGTCTTTGCTGCCCATCCGGCCCTTGTAGTTCCGGTTGGCCGAGGAGATTCCCACCTCGCCGGGGCCGAGCTGGCCGAGCCCGGTGCCGGTGCAGATGCCGCAGGTGGTGGGCAAGAGCACCCCCCCGGCCTCGATGATGGGCCCCAGGGTCCCTTCCGCCCAGGCCTTGTTCATGATGGCCTTGCTCGCCGGGGCGATGAGGAGTTGAACGCCGATGTCGGCTTTTCGCCCCTTGAGGACGCTCGCGGCGCCGCGCAGGTCCTCGAGCTTCGCCCCGGTGCACGAGCCGATGTGCGCCCGCTGGATCGGACCCGAATCCACCTCCTCGACCGGAAAAACATTGTCCATCCGGTGGGGACAGGCGATTTGGGGCGAGAGGTTCGAGACGTCGTATTCATGGCGGGCGGCGTAGGCGGCGTCCGGGTCCGAGGTCTGCGCCTCCCAGCCTTCCTCCACCCCCGCCTCGCGAAGATAGGCATCTGTTTTCTCGTCCACCTCGATGAGGGCGCTCTTGGCGGCGAACTCGGTGGACATGTTCGAGAGCGTCATCCGGTCCTCGACCGAAAGCGACATCACCGCCTCGCCGCCCCACTCGATCACCTGATAATCCGCTCCGTTCAGGCCGATGTCCCTAAGGGCGATCAGGACCAGGTCCTTGCCCCAGATGCCCGTCGGCATTTTTCCGTTGAAATCGATCCGAATCGTCTCGGGCACGCGGAGCCAGACCTCGCCCGTCGTGATGATGCCGATGCTCTCGGTCGGGCCGACGGCGACGCCCATCGCGCCCAGGGCTCCTGCGTTCGTGGTGTGGCTGTCGGTGCCGGTGAGGATGCCGCCGGGGCGGACAAAGCCCCGCTCGGCCATGAGGATGTGGCAGATTCCCTCGCCGTCGAAAAAGTGGGGGAGCTCCTGCTCCTTGGCGAAGGCGCGGGTGATGTTGAGGACCTTGGTCTGGGGGTCCTTGGTGGGCGGGTTGTGATGGTCCGCCGTGAGGACGAACCTGTCCTTGTCCCAGATGGGCAGCCCGAGGGACTCGAAATCCTTGCCCATCCGGTAGGGGCCCTGGTTGTCGTGCATCAGCTGGGCGTCCACCTTCGCCCAGACGATCTCGCCGATGCCGACGCTCTCCCTGCCGCTGGAGTGGGCGATGATCTTTTGCGCCGCCGTCTGTCCGGCCAAATCGCTCTCCGTTTCGGTCTGTGGGTGAGGGCCCCCGGCAAAGCCCCGGGAGCAGGGGCTATTTTTCCTACAGAGCGGCTTGGGATGCAACCACCGCCGGTCATAACCAACTTACTTCAAATTCCCGCCAACTCCTTCATAATCCGGTAGGGCTCGTTCTTGGCCTCGAGGCCGATTCCCGGGATATCGGGAAAGCCCACAAATCCCCCCTCGACGGCGACGTCGTCGGCGAAGCCGTTGAAGGGTTTGAATACGTCCGGGTAGGACTCGTTTCCGCCGAGGCCGAGGCCGGCCGCGATGTTGAGGCACATCTGATGCCCCCCGTGGGGGATGCAGGAGCGGCGGGACCAGCCGCTGGCCTCGAGCATTTCGAGGGTGCGCAGGTACTCGACGAGGCCGTAGCTCAGGGCGCAGTCGAACTGCAGGATATCGCGGTCCGGGCGCAGGCCGCCGTGGCGGATGAGGTTGCGGGCGTCCTGGTGGGAGAAAAGATTCTCGCCGGTGGCCATCGGGCCCTCGTAGCGCTTCGAGAGCTCGGCCTGAAGCGCGTAGTCGAGGGGGTCGCCCGCCTCCTCGTACCAGCGGAGGCGGTAGGGCGCCATCGCATCGCCGTAGGCGGCGGCGGTCTCGAGATCGAATTTGCCGTTCGCGTCAACGGCGAGGTTCCGGCCCTCCCCGACGACGGAAAGCACGGCCTCGATGCGCCTCAAGTCCTCATCGAGGGAGGCGCCACCGATTTTCATCTTGACGGTGGTGTAGCCCCGGTCGAGGTAGCTCATCATCTCGTCCTTCAGGGCGCCGAGGTCCTTGCCCGGATAGTAGTAGCCCCCCGCCGCGTAGACGGAGACCCGCTCGTCGGCCTCGCCCCCCCGGTAGCGGTCGGCGAGGTAGCGGTAGAGGGGGAGGCCCGCGATCTTGGCCGTGGCGTCCCAGACGGCCATGTCGATGACGCCGACGGCCACCGAGCGGTCGCCGTGGCCGCCGGGCTTTTCGTTTTTCATCAGGCACCGCCATATTTTCCCGGGGTCGAGGTTGTCTCCCTCCTCGTCGATCAGCGATTCGGGCGGGGCGGCCTCGAGGCGGGGCAAAAAGCGCTCGCGCAGGAGGCCCTGCTGGGCGTAGCGGCCGTTCGAGTTGAAACCGAAGCCGACGACGGGCTTTCCCTCCCGGACGACATCGGTGATCAGGGCGACGACGCTCACCGTCATCAACCCGAAGTCGATGTAGGCGTTCCGGATCTCGGATTGGATGGGGACAACGGTGTCGCGGATTTCGGTGATTTTCATTTGGGGGGGCAAGTCCTATCGTTTGATGCGGCGGTGAAATGAAATCGCGGCTCGAATCGATGGGGGGATTTTACACGATTTTGGCGCGGGTGAGATGGGGGATTTGCGGGTAGGTGCGGGGTATTGCGGACGAGGGCGCGGGATATCCGGGGTTATCCCCCCCCCGTTGGGCGCTGCGGGCAGGCCCCCGGCCTGATGGGGGTGAGCAGCGACACTCTGTATAGTAGAGGAGTTTCTCCACAAGTTTTTTTGGCGGTTCGATTGGCGGGAAAGCCGGCTTCGGAAACTGCCATGACCGATTTTTTTTGGAGACAATATATGGACTTTTCTTTTTCGGATGTCTGGGATTTTCACACCGACCTCAGGTTGATTCAGCGGCTTCCCGAGGGGCGCGCGTATTTAAAGGAGCAGATCGATCTGCCGGCGGCGGCCCAGCTCGGAGGTCTCTTCACGGCGACAGGGCGGCGCTCGGACCTCGCGGCCGGGGAGCAACGGACGCTGCTAGAGGAGGAGGTCGAACTCATCCGGGGGGCCGAGGGGTTGAGGTTGGTCCTCGGGGCCGGAGACCTCGAAGGGGAGGGGAATCAGCTGCTCCACGCCGAGGGAGTGTATTTCATCGAAACCGATACGGATCTGGAACGTCTCGATTGGCTCTGGGAGCTGGGCTTCAGGAGCCTGGCGCCGATGTACAACGAAGACAACGCGCTGGGCGGTGGAGCCGAGGGGGAGCCTTCGCACGGGCTCACCCGTCTCGGGCGTGCGTTCGTGATGGGGGCCTGGGCGCGGGGGTTCCTGGTGGACTGCGCCCACGCTAACCACAAGACGAAGGGGGATCTGATCGATCTGGCGCTCGTCACGGGCAACGCCCTTCACTACTCGCACGGTCATCTCGATGAGCCGGTAGAGAAGAGTTTTCAGGAGCGGGGGTTACCGAGGGAGGCGGCGGAGCGGCTCCTCGAGACGGGGGGGTTGGTCGGCCTCTCGCCGCACCCGGGGTTTTTGGGCTCGTTCGAGAGGCATCTTGAAGAAATTGAATTTATTGCCGGAATCGCTCCGAGCCAGGTGGTCCTCGGAACGGATTTCGCCGGGACGAACCGGCCGGGGCCGGATGGAAACAGGATTTTCGAGGAATTTCGCGGGGTCTGGGGACTACCGTCGTTTTTGGGTTATTTGCGAGATAGGCTGGATCGGGACTTCGCGCGGGCTTACCTGGGCGGGACCCTGAAGGCCTATTTAAAAGGTGCGTTTTCCTGATTTTGGAAATTCCACTATCTGGGTTTCGCCAAGATGTGATATTTTATCCGTGTGAAAGTATTGGCAATCAAAAGAAAATATTTTCAGGAGGAGCAAATGAAGATTATCCGCCGATATGGAATCGCAGTTGTCGCCGCATCCTTGATTATTGCTGGCCAGCTTTCCGTGGTGGAAGCCGCCGCAAAAAGAGAGGGGGTGCAACTGGGAAGTCTCGTCTGTAAATCCTAGCCGGGGACGAGAGTTCAAGTTTTTCTCCAGTCATCAGTTGCGATCAAATGTTCATTCAAGACATCCAGTGGCGAGGAAAAATACAAGAGCGAGATCGGATTTCTGGGGATCGATTTGAGTAAAAAATCCGAGGAAACGCTTAAATTCACTGTTTTGGGGTTGACCACGGATGTGAGCATGGGCAGTCACACCCTAGCGGGGGATTATGCCGGCGCATCGGTGTCGGTCGGTGTATATAAAGAAGGAATCGGTACCACGGCGTTCGTCGGTGGTTTGAAGAATAATTTTAGCTTGGTTCCTTCATTTGATACATTTAAAGGAACGGGGATTTCCGCTGGCGTGAGCCGATTGAAGCTCATTGCCGACAAGTAATCGATAAGCGAGAAAAGGACTTTTTACCGGCGAAAAAAAACGGCGGCCAGACACAGCCGCCGTTTTTTCGGTTTCGGTAGCGCTATGCGTTTCCCGTTTTCGTTACATTTGCCGCCTGAAGGCCCTTTGGGCCCTGGACAATTTCGAATGTGACCTTTTCTCCCTCTTCGAGGGACTTGAAACCTTCTTGTTGGATGGCCGAGTGATGGACAAAAACGTCATCTCCCTCTTCTTGTGAGATGAATCCATACCCTTTTGAATCGTTGAACCACTTTACTGTTCCTTCTGGCACTTTACCGTTCTCCTAAAAAAATGAAAGGCAGCGACGCGACCCGGCACACCCCTTTGGCGCGAATACACTGCGGCCGATAAATCCTTACGGATTCTCAACCCGCCTAATCGAAATGATAACGTGTTGAGATATGTCCCATCATGGCAAATTTTTTTTTTAATGACAAACCGCGAATTTTATTGATGAATCGAAAGCGGGCCAAGGATAATAAATTCCCGGATACCCTGAACCAACTAAAGATATATTGTATATAAGCAAATTTCCTCAATTTATCCAAGCTTCATTTGAGTTAGCGAACTTTCGGGGATAATAAATAGCAGCTATTCTTGGGGTATGGACGGTTGGCGTCCCCTATTGATAGGCGCTCGTGAATTTGGTTGGTCCCTATGAATTAGGAGAGGGTTTAGCCAATTAATTCATCTCTTGAAATGATCTCGGGAGCTAGGGAAAGTCCACGGTTCGTGGCGGCCATAAGGAAACCAATGGCTATTGAAGTGCCATGATGAGTACGCAATATCTGTAGGAAAAATATTTGTTCCGGAGGAAACCCAGAGACCTGCTTTTCCTCAATGGTATCCCTACAAGATACGCCGGTTGCTGGACGGATGCCGCCTCATGGCTCAATATAGAGGGGATTCAGGCCTAAATACCCTTCACTTAATTTTAGGTTTTAGTCTACGAACTTCATATATTTCTTAAGGAGAATTACTGGATGGCGAAAATGACAGGTGCGCGAGTTCTCGCGGAAATGCTCAAGGGTTACGGGATTACTCATATTTTCCATGTCCCGGCGGTTTTAAGGCGAACTATGGCGGAACTTGAGGAGCGCTCCAGTATCGCCCGGATTCAAACACACGGAGAAAAATCGGCTGCCTACATGGCTGACGGTTACGCGCGGGCCGCGAGGCGGCCAGCTGTTTGTATGGCGCAGGTGATTGGGGCGTTTAATCTGGCCGCGGGCCTTAGAGATGCCTATCTCGCCAATTCTCCTGTGGTTGCCTTAACTGGCGGCCGGGTCCCTCGGACAAAATTTCGCCAGGTTTATCAGGAGATTGACGATGTGCCCGCTTTCGAGCCGGTGACGAAGTTCAACGGGACAATCGACGATGTCTCCCGTTTTCCCGACATGGTCCGCCAGGCCTTTAGAGTTGCTA
>JAVEPB010000002.1 GCA_030922375.1 bacterium
ATGAGGCGTGGTCTTCCCCTGGGAGATGAGGACTTCGGCCTCCCTCAGCTTGCCGATGATCTGCTCTGGTGTGTGGCGCTTCCTGGACATGGAATATCCCCCCAAGTTGGGCGGTTCATACCGAAAGAGTATCGAAAATCCTCTCATTCAGCATGGACCGACGTGAGGGGGGCACGTCATCGGCTCTTCCCGGGTGTACATCTCCCTAAGTTCGGTTTATTCCCTGACTTTTCAACGGTTATTTAGAATGGGGCAATAATTGTCTGTTGTTTGGCGTTGGTGATGCTATTGGGACTCAGAGTCGGTCGCTAGGGAAAGAATATTTAATAAGAACAGCAATTCTGGACTAAAATGTCTTTATTTAATCAACTCTATAAAAATACCAGATATTATTCTTCCCCTTGATCTTCCCGATATAAAACCGCATATTTGTATTATTAACCATACCACTTGAAAGCCACAAGGTTTTGGCATTTAAGCATGCGTTTGTTTCGTTGTTCCTAGAAACGGTGCAGCAGTTCTCGTTTGTGATGAATTAACCGTCTCTCAAAGGAGGAAGTTGCTATGCGAAAGTGGTTAGCTGTTTTTCTCATCGTGGCCTTGGCTGGTTTCGCCGCGCATCGTGCCGAAGCCTACAAGGGAACGCTCAGACTTGCCGTCCATGGACAACCGAAAACCTGGGACCCAGGAAAAACGCCTGGTTTCATGGGCACCATGTTGTGGCCGTGGACCTATGACACCCTCGTTCAGGCGGACCTGAAAACGGGTAAGCTCTACGGCTGGCTGGCCGAAAGTTTTTCGCGCGTCAGCGCCTCGGAGTTCAAGTTCACCCTGCGAAAGGGCGCGGTGTTCGCCGACGGAAACCCGATCACCTCGGCGGACGTGAAGTTCTCCATCGAACGCGTCTGGAAGGACGACGGCCTCAAGAGCACGGTGAAGTCCTACTACAAGGACATCAAGGAAGTGGAGATCATCAACGACAGGTCCTTCATCATCCGCGCGAAAGGCCCGATGAACGACCTTCCGGCCCTGATGAGGACCTGGGGCCATGTCATGAACAGAAAGGCCATGAAGGGCAAGAAATATTCCGAGTTCGCGCGTAAAAGTTTCGGCTCGGGCGCCTATGTCCTCAAGGAGTGGAAAAAGGGCCAGCGGTTCGTGATGGAAGCGAATCCCAGGTGGTGGGGAAACAGCAGATATCCCAACCGACCGGCAAAGCTCATTATTCGTATCATCCGGGAGCCCACGACCCGAGTGAAGGCCCTTACGACGGGTGAAATTGACTTCGCCATGAGGGTGGCGCCCCAGTTCATCGATCAGATCAACGCCAAGCCGGGCTATAAGGTGCTCACCACCCCCAGCATCCGTATCTATTACGTTGGCTACCTGACCAAGCACGGCGGCCCCATGGCGAACGTCAAGGTCCGCCAGGCGATAAGCCACGCCATCAACACGCCGCTCATCATCAAGACCCTCTTGCAGAACCGCGCCGACCCCTGGTTCCAGCTGATACACCAGGGGATGGCGGCCGGCTACAATCCCAAAATGAAATCTTGGTACCCCTACAACCTGGCCAAGGCGAAGAAGCTCATGAAAGAATCGGGTGTTGACCCGGGTTTCAAACTGACAATGATCTCCCCCCGAAATACGATCCCGGCGGATGTTCAAATGTGTGAAGCCGTCGTCAGTATGGTGAAAAAGATTGGGGTTGACGCCAATTGTAAAGCTTCCTCGAAAAGGGTCTGGAGAGGCAATTTCAAGAAATACTCGAAGGGCACGTTAAAAGGGAACATGATGTTTATTTCCAGTTACGGCAACCAGGGCGGCATTCCGGGCAACAGCTTCCGCGGCGTTATGTCCTGCGGCGGGAAATGGAGCCCCCATTGCTTCAAGGAATATGAAACGATGATCGACAAGGCCTTGAGGACCGCCGACCCCGCGCTTCAGCAGAAGCGGCTCGAGGAGGCCAACTGGTTCATGCACAACAATGCAACCCATAAGCCCATCGCCAAGAGTCATGACGTTTATGGCGTCAACACGAAGGTTTTGGACTACAAGATGCGCTACGACGAGATGACGCTCCCCTGGAGTTTTGTGATGAAAACCCCAGGTTCGTGATGAAATAAGGAGACTGATAGCACCACGGATTCACGGCGCGGGGGGTGCGAGCCCCCCGCGTTTTTTCGGTTGTTTTCAGATCGATGGGGATGGATTTTTTAGAACATTTACTTTTATGAAATTGAAAAGGAGATGTCGTGGCTGAAGATAAGGTGCGTCTGGCGTCAGTGGGTCTTGGAGGTTGGGGGAATATGCTGGCGGGTTCGGTGGACCGCAGCGGCGCGGGCGAAGTGGTCAGCTGTTTCGCCCGAAGCGAGGAAGGACGCAAAGAATTTGCAGATAAAGTCGGCTGCCGCCAGGCGGCAAGCCTGGATGAATTGTTGAGAGATTCCGAGGTGGAGGGGATCCTGCTCGCGACTCCGCACTCCACCCACGTGGATATTATTTGCCAGGCGGCTTCCGCCGGGAAGCATGTGTTTGTTGAAAAGCCTCTTACGCTGACAGCCGCCGACGGACGAAAGGCCTACGAGGCGACCCAGAAGGCCGGCGTCACCCTTCAGATCGGCCATAACCGACGCAAACAGGGGGGCAACCGCCGCCTCCGCGAGATGATCGACAATGACGAGCTGGGGATGATTCATCAGGTGGAGGGAAACCTCTCCTTGGCCGGAGGGCAGAATCCTCGCCAAGGCTGGCGGAACGATGTCACCGAATGCCCTGCGGGCGCCATGACGGGTCTGGGCGTCCACATGGTGGACAACCTTCACTACCTGGCCGGTCCCGTTAAGCGGGTCAGTGCATTCAGCAAAAAACTGCTCGGCAAGGGAAACCTCAACGATGTAACGTCCATCATTCTCGAATTCGAGAGCGGCCCGCTTGGCTACATCAATTCGACCTTCGTGATACCGAAGATTTGCACGAACGCCGTCTTCGGCACAGAGGCCAACGCTTGGACCGAGGAGGAGGGCTCGAAGCTATACTTCCAGAAGGTGGACAAGCAGGCTCGCGAGGAATTGCCCTGCGAAGCGGGCGACTGCATGGCCGAGCAGATGGCGGAATTCGCCAAGTGTATCCGCGAGGGTATCCCACCCGAGACGGGCGGCCCCGAGGGCATTGAAGTCGTGGCTGTCCTCGAAGCCGTTGTGGAGAGTTCGGAGACGGATCAGGTGGTCGAAGTTTCCAAGTTCCGCGGTTAAAATAGAATAGCGTGGGGAAATTACCCCACCCCAAGATCGATCTCAAATCAATGGGTGGGTATATATATGCCTAAAATGGTTTATGTTGGCCGCTCTCAAGCGAAGGAAGACGCCCTCGCCAAAGCGGTGGGAGACACCATTTACGGCGATGACCTTCATCTGCCGGGCGAACTTCACGGCAAGGTGATTCGCGCCGGGAAAATACCCGCGCGCTTCAAGAAGATCGACGCCTCGAAAGCCGTCGCGCTTCCGGGGGTTCATTGCGTCCTGACCGCCAAGGACATTCCCGGACAAAACGCGGGGCGGTATCCCTACTATCCCGTTCTGGCCGAGCGGGAGGTCCGCTTCACGGGTGACGCCGTGGCGCTCGTCGCGGCGGAGACGATAGATCTCGCCGAGGAGGCGGCCCGACTTGTCAAAATCGATTACGAACCGCTGCCCGGGATCTACGAATTCAGGAATCTCGAGGGCGAGGTTCTTTGCGACTGGAAAATAGAAAAAGGCGATATAGAATCGGGTTTCCAGGAATCGGACGTTGTCGTCGAAAACGTCTACTTCGCCACCAGTGTGGATCACGCCTTCATCGAGCCCGAAGGCGGGGTCGGCTGGGTTGACGAGCGCGGCGTTGTGAACATCCGGGTCCCCACCCAAACTATTGAGAACTATCAGGCCGTCGCCAAAGTGCTAGGCCTTCCCGCCAGCCGGGTTCGCTACGACTGTCCTATGCTGGGCGGCGCTTTCGGCGGCAAGGAACACCCTCTTCTCGGCGCTTATCTTGGGCTCCTTGCGGTGAAGACGGGCCGCCCCATTCGCATCGCCTATACCCGAGAAGAATCCATGGCCCAGTGCTGTAAAAAACATCCCTTCATCATGCGCTACAAGACCGGCGCGACAAGTGCGGGAAAGCTCACCGCCCTCGAGGTGGATATCATCGCCGACGCGGGGGCCTACCCCTCGAACAGCAAGGGGCTCATTCTTGGGGCGCTGTGCGTCAGCGGCGGGCCCTATGAAATTCCGAACGCGCGAGGGGGCTCCCGCGCCGTCCTGACGAACAATCCCTTCACCGAGGCCATGCGAGGCGTTGGGGCCAACCAGGTTTGCTTCGCTTACGAGTCCCAGATGGACGAGGTGGCGAAACGGCTTGGTTTAGACCCCCTTGAGTTTCGCCGCCGAAATTTCATCAAAAAAGGGCAGACCCTCATTCAAAATCAGCCCGTACCCACGCGGGTGATGCTCCCCGAGATTTCTGATCGACTCGAAAAAACTATTGGACGACCGGCGGAGTCTTCTCCAGGCGAAAGAGGAGACCCCTGGCGTAAAGGGGTGGGCTACGCCGCCAATTTAGCCGGTTACGGCCGCCCACGAAACGACGGCGAGGCCTATATGTCCATCGAAGACGACGGCAGCGTGAACCTTCGTTGTGGCGCATGCGACCTCGGAGCAGCACAGACCCATACCTACCGCCAGATCGCCGCCGAGGCTGTGGGGGTTCCGTTGGAGAATGTCACAGTCACTATGTCCGACTCACATGTGACGCCCATTGTCGGCATGACGGCGGGCAGCCGGCAAACTCTTATCAGCGGCGGAGCGACCATGCATGCCGGCGAAAAACTAAAAGAACGCCTCCTTCAAGGTGCGGCTGAATTGCTTGAGGCCGCTCCGGGAGACCTCGGCATTCAGGAAGGAAACATCTTTGTGCGAGGTGCGGAGGACCGCTCTGTGAACATCATCGAAGCCGTCGCCAAGTGCAAATCGATGGGCCTCTCGCTTCATGAGACCGGAAAAGTTCAACTCGGCTCACATGAATTCGAGGGCCATGAAAAATACGGCGACGCGGTCGGCTGGATGGATTACGTCTTCGGCATGCATGCAGCCGAGGTCGAGGTGAATACCGAAACCGGTGAGGTGCGGCTTCTTAACTACTGGGCGGGCCACGACGTCGGCCAGGCCATCCACCCCCAACACGTCGAAGGCCAGTTCGAGGGCGGCGCTATGATGGGCATCGGCCACGGTCTTACCGAAGAGCTTCAGACAGTCCGTGGCGGCATCGTGTCCAACGAATTTCACAGTTACCTCATCCCGACTGCAGCGGATACTCCCGAGTGGGGAAACGTGATCGCCGAGTCGTGCGAAGGTCTCGGTCCCTACGGCGCGAAGGGCATCGGCGAGCCTCCCTGCACCGCTGCTGCCGCCGCCGTCGCATGTGCCGTCAGCCAGGCCATCGGTGCCCGCGTCACCCGCATCCCGGTCACCCCGGATCATGTACTGGAAGTTTTGGGCAAGTTCAGGCGAAATTAGTTTTATTTTCTAATACCTTGCTAATACTCCCCTAATTCACCGCGCAAATTCCCGGTAATCGGAGGGGTCAAATCATTATGATCACAGGAGAATATCATGGGTGAAAAGCTGGGAATGATCGGACTGGGAAAGATGGGCCTCCCGCTCTCGCGCCAGATGATGGCGGATGGCCATGAGATCGTCGGATACGATATCGACCCCGCTCGGATGAAGATGCTCGTGGAGGAAGGCGGCCGCCCCGCCGCCTCGGCAAAGGAAGTGGCCGAAAATAGCGACATAACTTTCAGCATTCTCCTTGCGCCCGAACACATCGAGGAAAATACGTTCGGTCCGGAAGGCATTGTCGCCGCCGGAAAAAAGGGCCTTATTCATGTTGAGATGAGTACCATGGCACCTTCTTTTCAGGCCGATCTGGCAACGCGGCTCGCCGCCGAGGGCATTGAGATGTTGGACGCGCCGATATCGGGCTCACACAACAGGGTTGATACCCGCACCATCTCCTTCATGGTGGGCGGCAAGAAAGAAGTATTCGAGCGGGTAAAAACAATCATTGAACCGCTGGCGGCGGACGCAGCGCACACCGGGCCGAGCGGAACCGGCGCTACCATGAAAGTTGTGACCAATCTTTTTGTGAACTCATGCACGGCGCTATTTGCCGAGATGATCGTGGTGGGAGAGCGCGCGGGTCTTTCTCACGAGATCATGAAGCATTGCCTCGCGAAGGGCTCAGTGCAGGGTTCCATGCTTTCCCAGACGGCTCCGAGAATGTTCGAGAGAGATTTCGCCCCGCGCGGCGCGGTGGAAATTTTCGTGAAAGACATGGGCCTCGCCATCGAATTCGCCAATGAACTCGGAGTCGATCTTGCCGTCGTTCCCGCGGCGCGGAAGATGTTCCAGCGGGCCGAAGCCGCCGGCTGGGGCAAGGACGACGCCAGCCGCGTCCTTGAGGTGTACGAGGGGAAGGATCAGAGCTAGGCATTCATCAAAACCCCGATCTGCCCGGTGAACGGTCCGGTCTCCGGCCTGACCACGGCGAATGACTAATTCACCACCCAACAGATCCAGAACCGCGTTTGAGGAGACAGTGGCGGTCGGTGCGGGTGTGTAGTGCAAGAGGAATGTTATCGGTCTCCCCTACTCCGGCGATGCCTTGGGAGTGGCGACGAGAGAATGGGAATGGGGCTACTTCTATCCGTTCGGTCCGGCAATAAAGAAACGAGGCACCATCATTGGTGACCCCAAACTTCACCACTCACCTGACATTCCTCCTTCTCAATGCCTCACAGCCTCAAAAAAATTTGTGGCCATATTGTGACCAAACTACCCTCAAACAAACCAAAACAGACTGAAATACCCAGAAACAGGCTGAACGAAAAGAAAAACCCTTTCAAGGGATTATGGCTTTTTTCGTTGTTTTTTGAGGGGTTGGGATTTAGGCCTTTTTGGACTTCAAATCCAGTGTGCGGGGCTAGACACTTCGCAGGTGGGTTCGACTCCCACGCATTCCCGCCAATTTTTTCAAATACATGCGAGCGCTTTTTTCTCGGAGGGATTGCCGCCTTCCTGCCGACCGACTATGTAATACTGTCCACAGTATCAGCTTAATGCAGCCTCCTGGACTTCTCCCCCCGGCCATGATCCCAGGAATCTGAATGAAAGTGGCGCTTCAATCAGGGGTGGGCCGGGAGGATGGGCGCACGTCCCAACACACGGTTTTCGGCGACGGCGGTGAGCGCTTTTTCACCTTCCTCCAACGGATAGGTGCCCGAGATAATGGGCTTCACCCTACCCTCCGCCAGCCAGGAGGCGGCCTCTTGGAGTTCCGCCCGATTGACGTGCCGGGAGCCAGTGACAACATATTCGTCGCTCACGAATTTAAGCGGGTTTGGTGAAAACGCGGAGCCGGGCTGGGTGCCCACGAAAACGAGTGTTCCCGCCGTGGCCAGAGAGTCGAAACTTTTCTGCATGGTTGCATCATTGGCGACGAATTCCATCACCACCTCGGCGCCCTTTCCGTCGGTGAAATCCATCACCGCCTCGGAGAAATCTTCTTTCATTCCGTTTACAACCAGATCGGCGCCCAGCTCTTTTGCCGCCTTGAGCCTTTCATCGTCGATGTCCACCGCGATGACGCGCGCCCCGCACACCTTCGCGATCTGGACACCGTGAATTCCCACTCCGCCGCACGCGCCCACGATCACGATATCATCCCCGGCCCGAACGCCGGCACGTCCCTTGATGGCACGGAGGGGCGTCGAGATGGCGTTGGGGATCGCCGTCGCGTCCGTGTAGCTCACCCC
>JAVEPB010000003.1 GCA_030922375.1 bacterium
GTAAACGAGGGTTTTTCCGACAAGGCGAGACACCACGGGAGAGGCGCCCCGATGGTCGCCACTTTCGGCTTGGGAACTGCCAGGGGGGCTTACGAGGCGGCTCTTTCCTATGCACGCGAGACGAGCCGGCACGGGAAGCCCCTCATCCAAAACGATGCAATCGCCATGCGACTGGCCGACATGCTCATGCTGATCGAAGCGACGAGAAGCGCGATTTGGAGGGCGGCATGGGCGGTGGACAACCGGGAATACTACCTTCAGCGGGACTCAGCCATCGCAAGTTATTTCAGCACTGTTTGCGCGAGGTCGGTGTGCGAAAACGCCATGCAAATTTTCGGAAAAGACGGTTATACGCGCAAATTCCCCGCGGAAAAATTTCTTCGGGATGCGCTTATGACAAACCACATTAACAACACGGTCGATGTCAGACTGTTGAAAATCGGCAGATCTCTTGCCGGCGAGCTTGTTTCCTCACTTTAAAAAATTGAAAATATTTCTCCTTCACAGGGAAGGGAGCTTTCGTCATGGTGGATTTTATTCTTACCGAGGAACAGGCCGCCCTGAAAGAGTTGTGCCGTAATTTTGGAGAGCAGCAGCTCCAACCGATTGCGGACGAACTCGACAAAAAAGCGGGCGAGGACCCCGAGGGGCCGTTTCCCTGGGGTGTCTTAAAGGAGTTTTCATCTCTGGGGCTCAAGAATTTGCCGCTTCCCGAGAAATGGGGAGGGGCGGACATGGGCGTGCTTACCCACTGTGTTTTACTGGAAGAACTCATGGCCGCGGAGGCCGGTTTCGCCGCCGCCGTACACCAGTCGTGGAAGTTGGCGGGTCTTGTCGCCGAGTGCGGAACGGAAGAGCAAGTATCAAAATACATTTCCATGTTTTCACAAGACGATACCTTCTTAATGGGAGACGGAACGCTGGGTCCGATTTCATCGCCGGATGATCTTCGCCTGGCCGCTACGCGGGAAGGCTCCGGCTGGGTGCTCGACGGGAAAAAACGATTCGTGGCCTGTGGACCGCTGGCAAAACTCTTCGTCGTCGATGCGAAAGTGGCCGGCGCGGCCGGCGGTATGGGAGAGACAATCACCTGTATCGTTCCGAAAGAAACCTCGGGTGTGAGGCTGGGAGAGGTTCACGACAAAATGGGGACAAGACTTTTTCTTGAATCCGAACTGGATTTTGAGAAATGCCGGATTCCCGGGGAAGACCTGCTCTCCGATGGCGGAGGAAACGGCTCGGGCGCGAAGAGCCGGTATTTCGCGAAAATCGCGCCTACGTTGGGCGCATTTGGAGTCGGTATCGCCCGGGCCGCTCTTGAGAAGTCCATCGAACACACGCTGGAGCGGGTCCAGGGCGGAAAGCCCATCTTCGAGCACGATGTTGTTTCCTTCCGGCTCGCGGAGATGAAAGTCGATGTCGATGTGGCACGCGATTTGGTTTGGAGGGCCGCCTGCCATTCGGACGATCAACGAGACTACGATCCCAGGCTCGGGCTTACTTCCGTTCTTTTCGCCTCTCAGATGGCGCCACGGGTATGCGATATGGCCATCCAGCTTTTTGGGGGGTACGGCTTTATGCGCGATTACCCGGTTCAAAAATACTGGCGGGACGCGCTCATGTGTCTCTTCCACGGCGAGACACACGACACGGCCCGATTAAAGCTCGGCAGGCTCATGGAAACCGATCATATCTGAGGGGGGTGATACCGTGCGCGCGATGGTGCTTCATCAGTTTTCATCTCCTCTCCGGATGGAGAATGTTCCCGATCCTCGGGCCGGACTGGATGAGGTGGTGGTGAAAGTAAAGGCCTGCGCTCCGGACATGCTCGATGTCAAAACGCGGGCCGGGCAGTCGAATGTCACGCTTCCCCGTATCCTGGGTCACGAAATTGCCGGAGAGGTGGCCGAGGCCGGTGCATCGGTTAAGAATGTTCGTGTGGGGGACAGGGTTGCCGTTTACGATTACTTGAACTGCGGCGCCTGCGAGTTTTGTTGGAATGGCCGGGAGACGCTGTGCAGGAACAACAAAGGAATCGTAGGGTTGGCGATTGACGGAGGATTCGCCGATTACGTGAAGGTCCCCGGAAGAAATGTGCTGCCCATCCCCCCGGATGTCTCGGACGAAGCTGCGACGACACTCGTGAGCCCGGTCTCCACTTCTCTCCATGCCCTGAGAGAGCGAGCCAGGGTTTCTCCCGGAGACAATGTGCTCATCGTTGGCGCGGCGGGCGGCGTGGGTATCCATATGGTGCAGATGGCGCGGCTATTTGGAGCAAGGGTCATCGGCGCGGATGTTTCCGTCGAAAAAATCGAAAAGACAAAGAAATACGGAGCCGAAGCCGTCATCAACACCTCTGAGAGGTCTTTTGATGCTTCTTTTGACGAGGCGGTCACAGAGGCCGCCGGGGGGACTGGAGTGCAAGTGGCCATTGATCTTTATGGCTCATCCAAATCTCTCGCGGCATGCTATCGGTGTCTCGACACCGCGGGAACACTGGTACGCATCGGATCCAGGGTCGGCGATCGGCTGGAGATCGATCCAGAGGCTCTCACGATGAAGGAAGTAGTCCTCACCGGTTGCCGCTACAACACCAAGGAGGAATTCAACAAGTCGCTCGAGTTGGTCAGGGCCGGGAAAATCGAGCCTGTGGTTTCGTTTTCGTTCCCTTTGTCGGAGGTGAACGAGGTTCTCGACAAGCTCGAGCTGAACCAGGTGTTTGGAAGGGGAGTCGCGGTTTTATAGAGGGAGGAAAGATGGCTGGGATCAAACATATAGCCGTCATTGGCGGCGGATACGTGGGCCAGGGGCTGGCGATCCAGTTTGCCCGTGGAGGCTATCGGGTATCCATCTACAACAGGTCGCGGCAAAGTTCCTCCTCGGCGATGGAGAGAGTTCGTTTCTATCTTGATCTGTTCGAAGAGAATGGACTGTATACAGGCAAGGAGGCTCAAGAAGCGCTCTCCCGAATCCATCCGGTGATTGACTTCGAGGAAGCTGTCTCGGCAGTAGACTATGTCATGGAATCCGTATCGGAGGATCTTCCGCTGAAACAGGAGATTTTCGAAAGGCTTGACGCTCTTTGTCCGCCCCATGCCATCCTCGCCTCGGACACATCCGGCCTCCGCCTATCGGAAATCGGGAAAAACACCGGAAGAAAGGACAAGTTGATAGTCGTTCATCATTATACGCCCACTCCCCTCAGGCCGGTGGTGGAAGTCGTCAGGGGAGCGGAAACCTCCGAGGAGACTTATCGACTCACCAAAAAACTTTTGGAAGGAATAGGCAAGGATGTCGTTTTGGTCAAGGAGACCCTTGGTCATATCGGGGTGAGAATTTCGACAGCTATCAGGCGAGAGGCGATTTACATGCTGGAGAGGGGAATCGCCTCGCCCGAGGACATTGACAAGGTGGCCGGAATTTTCGGGATTCTGCCGGTTTTTGCCGGGATGGACGCCTCCGGCCTAGATGTCTTTATGAATATCCATGGATATCTTCAAGGGGACCTGGACAACAGGGACACTCCTTCTCCGCTTTTGAGGGAAAAAGTGGAAAAAGGGGAACTGGGAATCAAGAGCGGCCGAGGGTTTTATCGCTGGGACGAGGATTCGGCGAAAAAAACGCTGGATAACAGAATCAAAACGCTCATCCTGCGAATGAAAGAACGCGAGATTTTCCAAGAGCGGGATTCTTGATCCGCCTGTGAATGGCGAATTCCTACTCAAGCGGCGATTGGTGTTTGAAACAGATTTCGGCAATGTGACTTGCACGAAAATTTCTCTTATTTGCTTGATTGGTCGGTCACTTCGATTTGAGTACAGGCGGCAGGTGATATCAAGGAGAGTATTTTTTAATTCTCGGAGCCACAAGAAGTGGCGCCGCGACGAGATCAGGTGCCCAATATATCCTCTGCTTTCAACTCAAGAAGGTTCATTGTCTCGGCCCGCTCACACCCGGAGATATCGAGATTATCCAGCTCATCGAGCTGGCGCATCAGGAGGCTTACTCCGGCCGCCAGGCCATCGAGGCGGTCCGGGTCAACCCGGTGGCCGAGCCTGCTGGCGATTTTTTCAATGTCATCGGCGGAGATCTCGGCAGGGCCGCTATCCCCTCCCGGAGCGGACGAAACGGGTGAGAATTTATCTTGCCCCTGCGCCTTGTCCTCCAGCGGCGGGCGCTTGCTCCATAAAGGCTTCGATTTTTCAAAGGCGGCGCCCGCCCCCAAGATCAAAGCCTCCTCCCCCCACCTTCCGGCTATCTGAAGGCCCACGGGCAGGCCTGCCTTTGTAAAGCCACAAGGAATCTGGAGCGTTGGGTTGCCGATTGTGCTGAAAGCCGCCGTGCAATTGCTGACGGCCCCCCAGACTTTCATTCCATCCAGGCAGTCTTCAATAGAAGGCGGTGCGAT
>JAVEPB010000004.1 GCA_030922375.1 bacterium
TAAGTATCCATAATTCCACTCACAATTGGGGAAATTAACATCTTATAAACAAGAAGAAAACCGGAAAGGAAAAATATATTTTGAGCCCGTATTCCTATCCATTGAAAGTCACTGAAACCTATGAAAAAACAAGTGATTTGACGCTTATATACCACTGTGCGCAATGGCTTTTAGGTCAATAAAGAAAGAAATTCAAATAATTTAGAGGCAATTTTGCCCCGTAATATTTAAAAAAGTGTAAGTGATGGTCTCTCCTCATTTAAAGTCGTCTGTCTTTTTTCTACAAGGAGCATGGGCTTTTTAATGTAAATGAGGAATCTTTGGCTCTATTTTGAGGATGACGACTAGGCCTCTTCGGGGTTGATATCTTCATGAAAACGGTAATGCCAGTAGGTAAAATTGACTGTATGATCGAGCCAATGAGTGTGAAGTCATTGCTTCCGTGTAAAATTATCTCGAAGCGCAAGGGAAAAGGAATAAATGCGCTACTGTCTGATTCATTTCTAGAACATCGTTTCGCAGTATTTAGCAAGGAGGGTGCCGGATGCCCCGAATTTCATTGATTGAAAGTGATATGGCCGAGGCAAGCGCCAAAAGGATAATGGATAATCTTCAAAAACAATTCGGGGTGGTAATCGACCCGGTCAAGGCGTTGGCGCACAAACCCGATTTTTTGCGCTCTCTTCTGAGTCTGACCACGGTGGCGGACGGTCCGGGCGATATCGACCCGGGATTCAAGGAGGTGTTGAATATCCGCGCCTCGGTGTTGAACGGTTGTGGGTATTGCACCGGAATGCATTCGAAGATGGCGGGGATGCACAAGGTTCCGGCCGAGAAAATCGAGGGCGCGAAGGAGGGCTCTGCCAGCGGGGTTTTCGATGAAAGGGAAAAAGCCGCGCTGGCGCTATGCGAGGAGAGTACACAGGGCGTTAAGGTGTCGGACGCTACGTTCGAGAGAGCAAGGTCTCATTACTCGGAGGCGGAGGTCGTCGAGCTTCTCGGCGTGATCGGGGTCATCAACATGTGGAACCGCTTGATGGTGTCGCTGGGCTTCTAGACACTGTTGACGAAATGCGCCTGATATTCTCCTAATTACCCCGCGGCTCCGCGAATTTCAGGCTCCGGGGTTTCGGCGAATTACCGGGCTCCCATAATCGCTCTGCCCGTGCCCATCCGGGACGGACCCATTATTCAGCCCCCCAGCTCGGGCAACGCCCGTTCCCCCACGAAGCGGACAATTTGCCGACGCGCCTCAAGGGTGTATGACATCGCGAACACAAACGTTTTCGCCCCGAGTCCGGCAATCTCCCGGAACCGCTCCAGACATTCGTCCGGTGAGCCCACCACCGCGAACCGGTCGATCATGTAGTCCGTAATAAACTTCGCGTTTGGGCTCCCCGCGCCGATGTTCAGCTCATCGTAATTCGCCCGGAAGCGCTCGACCCCCTCGCGCTCCTCCTCGGGCACCGCGTTCATCCCCAGCCGGAAATTATGATTCGCCCGGGTGCAGAGCCTGGGCCTGACCGTCTCGCGCGCCGCCGCCCCGTCCTCCTCGATGTGGACAATCGCATTCAACCAGAGTTCGATCTCCTCGGGCCGCCGTCCCGCGCGCTCCGCCCCAGCGGCGATGTGCCCCCGCGCCCAGCTCACCACCTCGGGCGTGATTCCCGACCCGAGGATTACTCCGTCCGCCAGCTCTCCGGCGAGCTCGAGCGTCCGCGGCCCGTCCGCCGCCAGGAAGATCGGCAGGTGCGGCTTCCGCCAGTTCGAGGTCACCGGTGTCCCCCCGAGCTCGACCGGCTCCCCGTTCAGGAGCGCCCGCGCCGCGAGGAGTCCTTCCCTCATCGCATTTAGATTCGAGCTTTTCAGCCCCACCGAGTACAGTGGTGTATCCCCCGCTCCGAATCCGATCATCACGCGCCCCTCGGCCAGATCGTCCACCGAGGCCATCGCGTTCACCGTCGTCATGATGTGGCGCGTCACGAAATTCGTCACCGATGTGCCGATTTGGGCCCGCTTCGTCTCCCGTGCCATGAGGGCGAGCATCACGTAAATATCCCGGCTGTGAAGCCTTGAGGTCGAAACCGAGTCCGCCAGCGTGATCGGGTCGATTCCGAGCGCCTCGGCCTCCCTCACGAAGTCCAGAAACTCATCGATCGGCGGAAACTCCCTGAACGAACTGATCTGAATCCCGAAACGCATGACGCCGCTCCCGATAGAGGGGAAAATGAAAAATTTCGGGGTGGATTCTAGCAGAACCTTCTTTGGCGGGAAAAACCTCTCCCCATCCTAACCCCCTCTCCCAGGCCGTCATGGGTTATAATGGGCTTTTCCCGGAAACTCCATCGGGAGGTGAGGGATGTTCTGGAAATGGCTTGCGCGAAACGGGGTTTACCTCGCGGCCGCGCCTCTGCTCGTGGCGCTGATGGCCGTGACGTTTCCGCCCCGGCTCACGGACGGGGTCAAGCACATGAAAAATGTGGCGGGTATTTGGAAGGGGCGGTTCACATGGCCCGATCAGTCGAGGAGCTACCCGATCTCGCTATCGATCCGCCCGGACGGTGGCTATGTGTTCGACTCCGTTCACAGGTCCACCAAGGGGGTCGTTGTCCTCGAGAGGGGAAAGGTGCTTTTGCGGCTGGAGGGTCTGTTGCGCGGCGTCTCGTTCTACCGGGGTTTTTCAGGCGGAAAGCCCATACTCCTCGGGAGAAACGGCGATTTTGGCACCTATCTTCTCAATAAAGTAAACTGAAGCTCCGCCGCCAGATGTGAGACCCTGTTCCGGAGAGGCGGTCCGGATTTTTCAAGGAGGATGAGCGGTGCTGTTCGGAAGCAATGACGGAGCCTATGTAACCAAGGAATCCCGAAAAAACATCCGCATGATGGAGCAGACGACCCGCCAATACATGGGCAAGGGGCGGGGGTGGTTGAAGGGGTATGTCAACCTCGCCATTTTCCTGGTGTTCAGCTATTACGTGGTTCCGTTTGTCTGGAACGCGATTATCGCCGCCCTCAAGTAGAAACCTCGGCTAGAAATCTCCATCCTCTCGAGAAATGTAATAAAGAACTCCTCCAAAAACGCCCCCTTCACTCTTTCTCGCCGGGCGGGGGGGAGGCGAAGGAGTTGCCCCGGGCGATGACGGCCTCCCGGCCACCGTGATGCTCGACGAGGGCGACCTGATCCGCCTTAGCGCGGCGGTCCACCTCCTCGGGGTCGAGCCGTGCCCGGAGGGCGGCCTCGCATTCCCTGAGGATGCCCTGGTGCGCCGGGTCGCCGGCGAGATCGTTCATCTCTCCGGGGTCGGTCTCGAGGTCGAAAAGCTCGGGCGCAAAGCCCGTGTAGTGGATGTACTTGAATCTTCCCCGGCGAATCATGAACAGCGCCGAGACCGCGCCGAGCGCATGAAATTCACTGAAAATTTCGCGCACGGGCTCATCGGGCGCACTGGCAATCTTAAATAAGGACTCTCCCGGCAGAGAGGCTTCCTCTTCGTTGGGCGGGAGGCCGGCGCAATCGAGCGCGGAGGGGTAAAGATCCACCAGCGACACCGGAGTTTTCGAGACTTTCCCCGCGGGAACCCCGGGCCCCGAGATGATCAGCGGAACGGCGGCCGACTCCTCGTACATCGTGGACTTTCCCCATAGGCCCCTCGCGCCGAGGTTGTCGCCGTGGTCGCTGGCGAAGATTACCCGCGTTTCGCCGGTGAGCCCGGCCTCGTCCAGCGCCGCGAGAATCTTCCCGACGTTCGAATCGACGTAGGAGCACATTCCCAGGTAGGAAGCGATGGCGACCCGCTTTTTGTGGTCGTCGAAATAATCCTCATACGGCGCGCAATCGTCGAGGCATTTGATCCAGGGGTGCCAGGCCCTCCCGCCCGAGGGGTGTTCCCCGGGCATGGGGATTTCATCGAGCGGGTACATCTCGTAAAACTCGGGCGGGGCGATGAAGGGAAAATGGGGGCAGGTGAGCGAGACGAAAAGCGTCCAGGGCCGATCGGCGAGTTGGAGGGCTTCCTCCCCGAGCCAGCGGCGGGCGCGCTCGGTGATCTCGCGGTCGTACCTGGTGTAGCTCGACTCGCCCGGCCCAATCTCGCTCGACATCCGCTCGTTGTTCAGGCGGACAGGGAGGCCCTCGCCGCCCCTCACGGAGGCGAAGATATCACCGACCCCGCCGTTCGGCGCATGGAGGGGGATGATCTGCTCGCCGATTCCGGTGGGCGCCTCGGCGTTCCGGTAGTGGAGTTTTCCGATCGAAGTGTAGCGGCGGCCGGCGGCGGTGAGGCGGTGTCCCCAGCCGGGCGGGTTCCCCTCGTAGGGGAAGGCGTTGTCCCAGGCGCCGATTTCGTGGACATAGCGCCCGGTGGCGAAGCTCGCCCGCGAGGGGATGCAGATCGGACAGTTGGTGTAGGCGGCCTCGAACCGGGTGCCCGAGGCGGCGAGGCGGTCGATGTTCGGGGTCAGGGCCGCCGGATGGCTATAGCAGCCGAGTGTCCGTTGGCTGTGTTCATCGTCCATGATGATGAGCAGGTTCGATGATTTCACGGCGAAACTTTCGGAGCGATGCGCTGGCCGGGGCGCGATCTACTCGACTGTGGGCAGACGCAGGCGGAGCCGCTCGACGGGCTCCCCGCCGTTGAGATGGCTTTCGACGATCTCGGAAACGTCCGAGGCCTTGAGGCCCTGGTACCAGACGCCCTCGGGGTAGACCACGACGGAGGGCCCCAGCGTACAGGGGCCGAGGCAGGTCGCGCCCGAGACGGCGGTCGTGGCGGCCAGATCGCTCGAGTTGACGGCCTCGCCGAACGCCTGGAGGATTTCGATACTTCCCTTCGATTGACAACAGCCCATCGGGTGGCCCGGCTGGCGCTGGTTGATGCAGACGAAAACATGACGCTTGATGTGTTCCATGAGGCACCTTTCGATTATGCGAGCGGTCCGGTGAATCCACTGTGGAGCGGCTCTTGGTGATAGGGGGATAAATTTTCCGCCGGGCCTGCCAGGCCCGCTTCGCGGAAGAGGACTCCCCCTTCTTGAGGCGAATGAGCGAAGGCGATCATTCCTTTCGGATGACTTTGCCAGAGGCAAATGATAACCTCGGGCCGGTTGAAGTCAAGGAAGTTTTTCGGGAAAGCATCGTGATGCCCACGCTGCTTTTGTAACGCAAGCAGGTCTCCGGCCTTTGCCCTCTATGCAGAGTAAAATCTCCCTTTTCAAAACCCTCCGGCGGCGGCGTCTCCCGGAGGGCCCCAAGCTGATCTGTCTTCCGGACGAAAACGCCTCGACGGTTTCGATTCAGATATGGCTCCCCGCCGGCACCTCGGCCGAGAAAAAGGGCGAGGCGGGGTTGGCCCATTTTCTCGAGCATATGATCTTCAAGGGCTCGAGGAATCTGGGCGTCGGCGAGTTGGCCTCGAGGGTCGAGGCCGCCGGGGGGGACATCAACGCCTACACGATGAGCGACGCAACCTATTACTACCTCGCCTGCCTCCCCGAGACGGCGGAGGCTTGCCTGGAGATGCTGGCTGACGCCGTCTGGTGGCCCCGGCTCGATCAGTCCGAGGCCGACCGGGAGCGGGGCGTTATCCTCGCCGAGATCGACCGGTCGATGGACCAGCCCGATCAGGTGCTCCAGCATCGCCTCTTCGAGAAAGCCTACGGAAAAGACCATCCCTACGGCTGGCCCATCATGGGCTCCCGCCGGGCGGTGAGCGGGTTCGGCCGCCGGGAGCTCAAGCGTTTTCACCGCCGCTGCTACGCGCCCTCGCGCAGCATCGTCGCCGTCTCGGGACGGGTGGACATGCCCGCGATACGCGGTGTTCTCCGGGAAAAATTCCGCGCCGAGGGGAAGCTTCCTTCATCAGTGAGAAGAAGCAGGCGAGTCCGGGTCCCCGCCCCCCGGCCCGTGGGAGCGGCGCCCCGGCTGTCCATATTAAGGGAGCGCTCGGGCCTCGCCCATCTTGAGGTCGCCTATGAAATTCCCTCCTTCGCCGACACCGACGCGCCCGCTCTTGAAGTCCTCGCCATGATCCTGGGAATGGGGGAGAGCTCGCGGCTCTACAAGAAAATGTGTGTCGAGACCTCCCTGATGCACGAGGTGTCGGCGGAGAACTTTTTTTCGCTCGGTGCGGGGCTTTTGTTCCTGGGGGGGACGGCCGCTCCGGGCCAGGCCGCCGCAGCCGCCGAAATGATCGTCCGGATCGGAAGGGAGATTGTGCGGACCTCGCCCGCGACGCCGGAGGAACTCGAGCGCGTCCGCCTCAATTTCCTCTCCGACATGGAGTTCCGGCGCGAGGGATTGAGCGGCTATGCCAGGATTGCCGGCTACGCGGAGCTATTGGCGGGGGACGCGCGCTTCGCCGAATTTTACCTGAATCGCCTGATGAAGGTGGGGGCGAAGGAGGTCTCCCGGGTGGCGGAGCGGTATTTGCGCCCGGAGGGAGTGACCTCCGGCGTCCTGATCCCCCAGAACGCGGGTGGCGGCGCCACCCGAAAGGAACTGCTGCGCGGAATCCTGCGGGGTTTTTCCGAGGAAACTTCGGGGCCCCCCGCTCCCGCCGGGGCAGGCCCCACCGGGACAAGAAAAAAGACGGCGACGGCGGCCGGAGAGCGGGGCGAGGCTCTCGCCTCGAGGCTGGGGCGGCGGGGGCCGAAGCGTATCAGGAGAGTGGAGCGGGAGGTCGTGTTCCGCCTTCCCGGCGGGGCGCGGCTGATCGTCCAGCCGGGCGGGGTGGCCCGTGTTTTCGCGATCAGTGCGGTCTGCCTGGGCGGCAAGCGGCTTGAGGATAAAAAACGGGCGGGGCTCCACTACCTGATGAGTAACCTGGCGGCTCAGGCCACCCGCTCGATGGACTCGGACAAACTAGCGGGCCGAATCGACGGTTTGGGGGCGGTGCTCGAGGGTTTCTCGGGCCGCAACAGCATCGGTCTCTCGGGCTCATGTATCTCACCGGTCTCGGACGAGCTGGTCGAGATTTTCATCGGGGTTCTCACCGAGCCCGCCTTTTCCCAGGGAGACCTTTCACTCACGCTCCGGGAGATCAGGGCCGAGCGGCGGAGCGACATGGACGATCTTTCGGACGTCTCCCGGCTTCGGGCGATGGCGCTGCTTTATGGCGATCACCCCTTTGGCCGCCACCCGTTGGGCGATCCCCGCGCGCTCTCCCGCATCGACCCCCGCACTCTCCGGCGAGCCTGGCGCAGATGCGTCGTTCCGGAGAACCTGGTTCTCAGCGTGGCGGGAGATGTCGATCCGGCGGCGATCTCGAAAAAACTGGGGCGGTTGTTGAAAGGATGGGCGGGCAGGTCTTTTGCCTGGCGGCCCCCGCTCCCGCCCCCCCCTCCGGTGGTTCCCGCTCGGGGGCGCAGCCGGCGCCAGGTGGTGGAAGGAGCCTCCCAGAGCCATATTCAACTCGCTTTTCTTGGGGCGAATTTCTCCGACCCCAGGCGATATGCCCTGTCGGTGCTGACGACCGCGCTGGGTAGCCAAGGGGGCGGCTTGTTCTGGGAACTCCGGGAGCGGCGGGGGCTTGCCTACGCGGTGTTCGCCTCCTCCGAAGAGGGGATTGACCCCGGGCCGGTCTCATTTTACGCGGCCACCGCGCCCGAGGCCGAAGAGGAGGCCGTCGAGGTCATCCACAGTGAACTGGCCAGGGTGCGCGAGAGCGGCCTCGGCCAAGAGGAGTTCGATCGTGCCAAGGCCTTTCTGATCGGCGAGCACCTGCGTTCGCTCCAGCGCGCCGGAGCAAGGGCCGCGGAGGCTGCTTTTGATGCGCTCTATGGATTGGAGAGGGAAGGGCCCGACGCGTTCCGGAAAAAAATTCAGGCGGTGAGGACTGAAGATGTCCTCGCCGCGGCACGGACCTTTATCGCGCCCGAAAAGGGGGCGATGGTCCGGCTCGGCCCGCCGATCAGGGGCCGGAGAAGAAGGCGCGCCTCAAGATAATTTCGGGAAGGTCATTTCGGGAGGTCCGGCTCACCTGCCGAATTTCCTCATGTTCTCGAGTTCCTTCTCCATTTTCCTGAGCTTTGCCCGCTCTTTGTCCACCGCGTGGGCGAGGGATTCCTCCTTGAGGGCGATGGCGCGTGCCCGGGCGAGGCGGCGGCGCTTCTTGATGAGAGATTCTTTCCGTCGTGGGTTGCGCTCTCCGGCGATTTGACGATCAAGTTCGGCAACCTGGCTGCCCAATTCACCGGCGGACTTCTTGCGGGGGACGACGCGAAATTTTTTGTCCCCGCTGCCGCGAATCTGGGGCTCGGTGATGGGCTTGAGGCGGCCGGATTTGATGTCCTCCTCGAAACCGGCGGAGGAGCGCGGGGCGAAGGCTTCTTGGACCGGGTCCTGCGAGGACGCCGGGTCCTGCGAGGACGCCCGATCATTCGAGGAGGTGGTCTTGACCGTCACCTTTTCATCCGAAGAAACGGACATCTTCCTGAAGGCCGACGATACGGTGTTCTTGGTGGTCTCGTAGGCCGAGCTCACGGTTTGCCGGGTGCGCTCCCAAAAGCCCGAAAGGGAATTGCCCCCTGCGCCGCTGGCGCATCCCGCGAGGAAGATGAGCGAGACGGTGAAAACGAGATTGCGTCGATGGTTTCGTAGCCACATATCGAATCCAAACCGGGCGGGGAAGGGGTGCGAGAGGGCGCTTAGATGGCGGCCTGTTCGTATTCGGTTTCCTCTTGGGTGTCGCCCAACTCTCCGAGGCGGCGCGAGGCTTCCTCGATCAGGGGAGGAAGGCTTCCCGGATCGATTCCGCTGACGCCCACCCCGTTATGGCGGCGGGACAAATTGGCGAGCTGAATATCGCCGGTCCGATCCATTTTATTGAAGATATGGAGAATTGGCGTGCTGCCCAGTCCGATTTCGACGAGGAGCCGCTCCACGGCGGCCAGTTTTTCCTCGCAGCCCGGGTCGGAGGCGTCCACTACGTGGAGCAGCATGTCGGCGTCCTTGAGTTCCTCAAGCGTGGACTTGAACGCACCGACCAGATCCTTGGGCAGATCGTGAATAAAGCCGACCGTGTCGGTGATGAGGACCTCCCGCTCCCGCGGAAGTCGAAGCCTTCGGCTAGAGGTGTCGAGGGTTTCGAAAAGCTGATCGGCCACCGAAACCTCGCTCTTGGTCAGGGCGTTGACCAGGGTGGATTTTCCGGCGTTCGTGTAGCCGACCAGCGAGAGGATCGGCACCCTGCGGCGGTTCCTGAGACGCCGCCCCTGGGCGCGTTTCCGCTGAAGTTGATCGAGTTCGCGCTCGAGGCGGCGAATCCGCTCGTTGGCGCGCCGACGGGAGACTTCGAGCTTGGTTTCCCCGGGGCCGCGCCCTCCGATGCCGCCCGTTAGGCGGCTCATCGCCGTGTGCTTGGCCGATAGGCGGGGGAGCATGTAGCGAAGCTGAGCGAGTTCGACCTGGAGCTTGCCCACGCGGCTCCTCGCACGTTGGGCGAATATGTCGAGAATGATTTGGGTTCGGTCGAGAATTTTCAGATCCGTGAAATCGGCGAGACTCCGAACCTGGGAGGGGGAGAGTTCCTGCGCGAAGACGAGTGCCTCGGCTCCGGTTAGCATCGAGCGCATCAGAACATCGGCGAGTCGGCCCTGCCCGATGACAAAGCGGGGGTCGGCCGCCTTGCGGCGCTGTATCACCCTTCCGCAGGGGATGAATCCGGCGCTCTCCGCGAGAGTTTCGAGTTCGGTCAGCTCGGCGTCCACCCCCCAGCCCTCGCGGTTTCCCAGATCAACGAGCACGAGCAGGGCGCGCTCGCCCGTTTCGAACTGGGTCGAATCGCGCTGGAGCCGGGCGAATTCCTCCTCGATTGAGGCGATCAGAGCGGCGATATCGAGATCGAGCCGCCCCATGTCGGGGAAGACCAGTTGCTCCCAAGGCGGCGCTGCGCCGTTCTGCTCGGCTTCCCTTCCCTGGTCGGGGGCGGGGTCAATGTCTCCACCCGCGGCGGGGAGTATATGGGCGACATGAACGCGGCCCGTCTCCTCCTCGCCGAGAGCCTCGATGGCGGCCATCGCGTCCAGACGAAGAAGCGCCATGTCGGTCAAGTCCTCCTGGGAGAGCGGGGAGGGTTTGAGGTGGGTGTGGATGCATCTCAGGCCCCGAAGGCGGGTGGTCCCGGCTCGGGCGCGGCCCAGCTCCGGAATCTCGATTCCGCGGGCGTCGCCCACGATAACGTGGCGGACCACTCCCTGGCGGTCAACGAGAATTCCGATCTGGCGTGCGATTTCAAAGGAAAGGGCGGCGAGTTCCCGCCCCAGGTCGAGATGAACCAGCTGGCTGGCGGGTATTTTCCGGCGGTAGAGGCGCTCAAGGGCGCGAATCTGCTTGGATTTCAGGCCTGTCATCCGGCCGTGCAGTTTGGCGATAGGGCCGCTCTCCTTTTTGGGGCGAACAGAGTATACCGGCGGTACTATTCTGTAATATTAGTGTCTCGCCCGGAACGCCGCAAGGTGGGCCGAGGACGATGATCCTCCGGGAAGCCCTGTGTTTGACAGCCGGCGCGGGCGTAAAATAGAGTGCAGTGCCTTTCGGTCGATCCGATGTATTTTCAATGGGTTTTAGGGATCAGGTGGCAGCCTTTTTGCGGAGAGCGTCATGGTTCAGGAGCGCGACACCCGGCTTTTTCAAATCGAGGATATGATCCGTCGCCTTTTCCGGAGAAAGGCGGATGTCCACCTGAGCAACGCCCTCGCGAAAGTCCATCCCGCCGAGGCGGCCCAGATTTTCCGCAACCTCGAAACCGAGGAAAGGCAGGGGGCCTTCGCGGTCATCGCCGACGATGAGCAGCGGGCCGAGATTCTCGCCGAGTGTGACGACCACATCGTCAGCGAACTGCTCGAACCGATGTCCGACGCGGAGATTGTCTCCCTCCTCAAGGAGATCGGCAGCGACGACGCCCGTCATATTCTCGAGGCGCTTCCCGAGGAACGGGCCGGCCAGGTGGTCGAGCAGATGGACGTTCATGAATCGTTCGCCATCGAAGACATCATGGCCTACGCCCCCGATTCGGCGGGCAGCATCATGTCCGATTCCTTCGCTGCCTTCTATGAGCAGACGACCGTCGAGGAGGTCATTGGCGAGGTTCGGAAGGCGAACGAGGTCGATTACGTATTCTATGTGTACGCACTCGACAAGGACCGGAGGCTGACAGGGGTGATCAGCCTTCGCCAGCTCCTGCTCTCGGAGCCCGCCAAGCGTCTCTCCGAGGTGATGACGTCGAGCGTCTGGAGCGTCAACGTGCATGCGGATCAAGAGGACGTGGCCCGGCAGGTCTCCCGATACAACATTTTGGCCATCCCGGTCGTGGACGATTCGGGCGCCATGGTGGGCGTGGTCACCGTGGACGATGTAATCGACGTTCTCAGGGAGGAGGCGACCGAGGACATCCTCAAGATGGCGGGAACGAACGCCGAGGAGGTCACCGGCCTCTCGGTCGGCCGCATGGCCTGGATTCGCTTCCCCTGGCTTTTCGTGAGTTGGGTGGGGGGCGTCGCCGCGGCCTGGTTGATCGGAGAGTTCGAGGAGGAGTTAAGCCAGGTGATAGCCCTGGCCGCCTTCATGCCCGTGATCATCGGGATGGCGGGAAACGTAGGGACGCAGAGCTCGACCATTATCGTCCGGGGGCTGGCCACCGGGAGCGTGAGTCCTAACGCCTGGTTTCGTGTGGTCTCCAAACAACTGGCTGTCGGCGTCA
>JAVEPB010000005.1 GCA_030922375.1 bacterium
CAATCAGGAGAGCCCGAGGAGAAATCCCCCGAAGACAAGGAGACTCCTCCTGATGTTAAGGAGGAAGTGCCCCTCGCCGAAGAGAAGGCCGAAGCGCCCCCAGCCGAGGGGGATAACTCCTTTATTTTCATAGGCGAAGGCCAAGTCGACTGAGTCGGCGCGGGCAGGCGGCGGCTATATGTTCGAGCGGCTCTGGCAGCCGTCCACAGCCCAGCAGGCGCCATGCACCAGGCTGGCCCGGGGGCTGACCATGAAGGTGGCGACCGAGGATATCTCCTCGGGACGCCCAAAACGCCCAAAAGGCATCGCCGACTCCATCCAGCCCTTGAGGCCGTCGGGCGAGGCGGCGATCCGCCGCTCCCACACCCCACCGGGGAAAAGGACGCTGCCCGGCGCGAGCGAGTTGACGCGGATGTTGTCCTTGGCGACCTGCTGCGCCAGCGCCTTCGAAAAACTGATCATCGCCGCCTTCGACGCGTTGTAGGTCATCGCAGAGCCCGATTCGCGCCCCGCGATGGAGGCGATGTTGAGGATTGAGCCCCCGCCGCGCTTTTTCATCTCGGGGATCACGAACCGCGAGAGGCGGACGGCATTATGGAGATTAAAATCGAAGGCTGTCGCCCAGTCTTCGTCGTCCGTCTCGAGCAGGGTCTTCGGGTCGCTGCCCCCGACGTTGTTCACCAGAATATCCACCCCGCCGAATTCATCCACAGCCGCTTTAAAGAACCCCTCGCAATCCTCTTTTTGGGTCATGTCCCCGCGAAAGGCGAGCGCGCGGCCACGGCTCAGCGCGGCGATCGCGCCCGAAGACTCGTCGATGTCGGCCTGGGTACGGCCGCTTATAGCGACGTGGCACCCCTCTCCGGCCAGATCGCGGGCGATGTTGAATCCGATCCCCTTGCTGCCGCCCGAGATCATGGCGACTTTGTCCTCTAGCATGAAGTCCATTTCGAATCCTTTATACGAAAGAAAATGACCTAAATATTCGAGCGGCTCTGGCAGCCGTCCACCGTCCAGCAGGCGCCGTGGACGAGACTCGCCCGAGGGCTCGACATCAGGACGGCGACCGATGAGACTTCCTCGGGGCGGCCGAACCGGCCCAGGGGGAAATCCGAGTCGAGGTAGCCTTGAAGACCGTCGGGCGCCTCGGCGATCCGGCGCTCCCACGTACCGCCGGGAAAAAGTATCCCGCCCGGGCAAATCGAGTTGACGCGGATATTGTCCCCGGCCGTTTCCCTGGAGAGGGATTTCGTAAAACCGATCAGGGCCGCTTTCGAGGCGTTGTAGGTCATCGCCCCCTTCGACTCGCGCCCGTAGATCGAGGCGACGTTGAGGATCGAGCCGCCCCCGCGCTTTTTCATCTCGGGAATCACGAGACGCGACATCCGGACGGAGTGAAAAAGATTGAACTCGAACGCCTGGGCCCAGTCCTCGTCGGTGGACTCGAGGAGGGTCTTGGGGTTTCCTCCGCCGACGTTGTTGACGAGAATATCCACCCCGCCGAAGAAATCGAGCGCCTCGTTCAGGAATTTCTCGGGAACGCCCTTCTCGGTGATGTCCCCCCGGAAGGAGGCGGCGCGGCTGCTGCTCGCCTGGCCGCCGATCTCGTCGAGGGCGTCCTTGAGGTCCTTCTCGCCGCGGCCGCCGATGATGACGTGGCAGCCCTCGGCGGCCAGATCGCGCGCGATGTGAAAGCCGATGCCCCGGCTCCCGCCCGAGACCATCGCCACCTTGTCCTGAAGCATCAGGTCCATGAGCCCTCCCCTCCCGGTTAGACCGGCTCGTCGAGCGTCTGCGCGGCGCGGAGCAGAGTGAGCGAGTCGGTGCCGTCGCCGTGCAGGAAGGTGAGCAGGTCGCGGATCATCTTTTCGACCGGGTTGTCCTTCATAATGCCGATGCCGCCGAGGATGTCGGTCGCCAGGGCGATGGTCTTGAGCGCCATCTGGTCGCTGAACACCTTGCCGTAGCGGGTGAAGCGCGAGTTGTAGGTCTCATCGTTATCGACGCCCCAGCAGATGCGCCACATGAACTGCTCGGCGACCTCGATGTTCATGAGCATCTCGGCCATCATGTGCTGGACAGTGGGGTGCTGGATGATGGGCACCCCGCCCTGGACGCGGTCCTTGACGTGTTGGTTGCAGAAATTAAATATCCCCCGCGCGACCCCGGTGTTGCAGGCGGCCAGCTCGGCGCTTCCCCGGAAAATCGTAGCCTGGACGTGATAGCCCTGGTTCACCTCTCCGAGAATGTCGTCCTTGTGAACCCGGACGTTGTCGAAAAAACTCTCGGCGTTCGGGTAGAGACGATAGCCCATCTTGTCGTGCACCCGGCCATAGGAGAGCCCCTCCTGGTCCCTGGGAACGAGGAAGCAGGTCGTCCCCTGCTGGAGGTCGGCGTTCGGGTCGGTGCGCACGAAGACGACGAGGATTTTGGCCCAGCTCGTCAGCGAGGTGAACCGCTTCGCCCCGTTTAATATCCAGTAGTCCCCGTCCCGGACGCCCGAGGTCTTCAGCCCGAGGTGCGCGCCCGGCTGGCGGTAGAGGTTGTCCGAGCCGTAGTCGGGCTCGGTCATCAGAAACGAGCCGACGCAATCGTCGTCCTCGACGAACATCTTGAGCCATTTTTCTTTTTGCGCCTCGGTTCCGCGCTTGGCGATGGCGGTCGAAACCTTCCAGCACTGGCTCAGGCACTTGATGACCCCGATCTCGGTCTGTCCGCCCCGCCAAAGGCACAGCGCCTTGGTCGCCGTATCGGCCCCGGCCCCGCCCCACTCCTCGGGAACGGCCATCGTCCGGATGCCCAGCTTCGAGGCCTTGTTGATCAGCTCGCCCGGGTAGCAGTCCTTCGGGTCCGGCTGGCGGTCGAGCTCGGCGGCGACGGGGGCGACCTCGCGCTCCATGAAGTCGCCCACCATGTCGGACAGCGCCAGTTGCTCTTCGGTAAATGGATATTGCATCTATGATCTCCCTGGGAATGATGCCGAATAAATGCGCCCGAAGCCGCCGGGCGAACTTCAAATCCGGAAAAGTGGGTCGAAACAACTCATTTGAGTAGCGTTCCCCGCCCGCCCTGTCAATATCCCGGGGCCTCCGGAGAGCGGATTCGACTTTAAAAAAAATTACACCGAATAGGGAAGCGGGTCCTTCATCCCGGCCTCATCGAAGCCCTTGAGCCTGAGCCGGCAGGCGTCGCAGCGCCCGCAGGAGCGACCCTCCGCCCCCGGGTCGTAGCACGAGTGCGTCAGGGCGAAATCCACGCCGAGCTCGGCCCCCTTCCGCACAATGTCCACCTTCCGCATTTGGGCCAGCGGAGAGTGAATCCGGAACGAGGCCCTCGACTCCACCGAGGCCTTCGTCGCCAGGTTCGCCATCCGCTCGAAAGCCTCGATGTACTCGGGCCGGCAATCGGGATACCCCGAGTAGTCGAGCGCGTTCACCCCGATGAAAATGTCCCACGCCCTCTTCACCTCGGCCAGCGCGAGAGCGTAGCTCAGAAAAACCGTATTTCGCGCCGGGACGTAGGTGACCGGGATACCCTCGCCGATGTCGGAGCGGTCCTTGGGAACTTCGATGTCGTCGGTCAGCGCGCTGCCGCCGATGGCCCGCATGTCGATGGGCAGGAGGGTGTGTCCGCGCGCGCCCAGCGAGTCCGCGACGCGGCGGGCCGAATCGAGCTCGTAGCGGTGACGCTGGCCGTAATCGAAGCTGAGCGCCTCGCAACCGAAACCCTGAGAGCGGGCGATGGCGAGGACGACGGCGGAATCCATCCCTCCGCTCAGGAGGACGACCGCAACTCTTTTTGATTCCAAGGCTTGATTTCCGAAGGGTTCGGCCCGAGCGTCCACTCGGCCAGCGCGGGCAGGCTCTTTTCGAGGTAGCGCACCCGGAGTCGGTAGGGGGGATCGACGGCGGTCTCCAGCGACGCCTGGACCGATGCCACCCCCCAGCCCTCGAGATCGTGCGAGTTGATCTGGATAGCGGCTGCGGCCAGCGGGGTTCGCCGCTGATCGAATAGCTCGACCGCCAGCCAAAGCTCCTCGGAGGGGGGGTCGCCCACGAACACGATCAAGCCCTTCAGGGTGACTTCCTCACCCGAGCGGTCCCAGTCCCATCGCTGAAGCGTGCGAAGGGGGCCGGTCCTGACCTTGAGCTGTCCCGTGGGATGCGCCACCAAGGTTTCCCCAATAAATCGAAGTTTCCCAAAAAATCAAAGGGCGGCCCGGTCGCCCGGGCGCGCCAGTTGGGCTAGGATACCGCGTTACAGCGGGAATCCCAAGAAGCGCAGAGGTGGCTGAGTGAACGCTCGGCCGCCCGGTCACCACCCGAAAGGGGGCTCCCTTGCCCACCGCCACCGTCAACGGAGTGCACCTCAATTACCGGATCGAGGGCGAGGGCCCCCCGATTGTACTGGCGCACGGTTTTTCGACCGGCCACTACGTCTGGGACGCCACCGCCAGCCGCCTCCGGGAGCGCTTCCAGGTGGTGCGCCATGACCACCGGGGCCACTGCGACTCCTCCAAACCGCCGGGCCCCTACCGGATTCAGGACTACGTTGACGACCTCGCCGCGCTGCTCAACTACCTGGGCCTCGAACGAGTGGACCTCGTGGGCCACAGCATGGGCGGGCGCACCGCCCTGCTTTTCGCCCTCAACCATTCGGACCGGCTGAACCGCCTTCTCCTGGTCGGCGCCTCCGGCGCCGCGCCCGAGGGCGCCCCCGGAGAGCGGTTCGAGACTCTCAAGAAACTGGCTCTCGAAGAGGGAATGGCGGCGGTGTTCGAAAGCGATCTTTTCAGCTTCGCCCTGCCCGAGGCCTGGAAAAAAGACCCGGCCGGAGCCCGCGAGCGCTTTCTCAAGAACACGCCCGAGGGGTTTTGCGCCGCCGCCGACGCCGTCCTCACGATGCCCGACCTCAGGGGGCGGCTGGGCGAGATCGACGCTCCCGTCTGGGCCTGCACGGGCGAGACCGACGCGGGGCCGATGGCCTTCAATGAGCTTTGCGAGGAAAGCATCGCCTCGTGCACCCGGGCGGTCATATCCAACTGCGGGCACTACCCGATGCTCGACGCGGCGGAGGATTTTCTGGCCGGGCTCGAGGGATTTCTCGAATCGACACCAGGCGGCGAATCGGCCCCAGGAGGTGAAAATTGACGCGCACCGAAGCGATAGAATTCATCGAAAAACAAAAAAACGGTGTCCTGACCACCATACTCAAGGACGGCAGGCCGCATTCCGCCCCCATTGTCTATGCCGCCTCGGGCGGCGCCGTCGAGATCTCGGCGACCTGGGACCGCGTAAAAACCCGGAACCTCGAGCGCGACCCGCGGGCCAACCTCTGCGTCCTGCCCGAAAACGGGTGGTATCCCTACATCACCGCCGAGGGAGTGTGCGAATTGCTAGAGGACCCCGGCGGCCGACTCAACCTCGACCTCTACCGGCGCATCACGGGAGGAGACCCCGATGACGTGGACGAGTATCTTGAAGCGATGGCCCGCGACGGGCGCCACCTCATCCGGCTCCGGATCGAACGGCTCTACCCGCTCGACAAATAAATTCAAGCTCCCTAGAGCGTGATTACCTGATCGGGCGGATTGCCCGCCAGCGCACCATAAAGGTTCGGGAAGCATCCGACGTGCACCCCATCGACGGTGCCGCTCACCTGGCAGTCGCCCGGCTCGCCGGTAGCGAGACCGCGCTCCAAGGCACACTGATCGCACATCATCAGCAAAATGTTTTGCTCTTTAGCCACCTTAGAAAGGCGCTCGCCGATGGGATCTCCCTTACGGAGAATGTAGTTGTTGTCGTCGAAAAACATCATCCCCACCACCTCGACGCCGTGCACGCCGGCCTCAAGTTGGGGCAGGATCATTTTTCCGAGTTTGTAGCTGGCCGTATGGCCCGAGGTCGCAAAAACGTACGCAACTTTCATGCGTAACTCCCCTTTCATGGTTTTAGAAAAATTCATACGCGGTTTTCGGGTTCAGACACTAGCAAACTTATTGCATAAAGAGAAAAAGTGATAGTGGAGTTCCGGAAAAAAAAATTTAAATCAAACTCTCGAGTCGTTCGCAGATTTCCGGCGGCAGGGACTCGCCCGTCGATACGGCGGCGTTCTCGGCCACGCGCTCGACCTTGCTTGTCGCCGGAATGACGGTGGAGACGGCGGGGTCCGAAAGGAGGTATTTGAGAAGCGCCTGGCCCGGCGTGCGCACCCCGTAGGGCTCGAGAAACGAGAGGTCCGCGCGGGCGAGGGAGCCGAGCAAAAGGTTGCTGTTGAAGAGCGGGGCGACCGGGGTCATCACGATCACCCCCATATCGAGTTCGCGCGCCAGGGGGAGAATCTCCCCGCGGCAGGTCCGCTCGCCCAGGTTATAGGGAATCTGAACGGTGTCGAAATCGCCCGTCCGCATCGCCTCGATCATCTCGGGATATTTGGCCACGCTGTAGTCGGTGATTCCGATGTATCGGATACGGCCTTCCCGCTGATAGCTCTTGAGCACCTCCGCCGCCATCCGCCACGACGCGAGGTTGTGTATCTGGACGAGATCGATGACATCGGTCCGGAGGAGCTTGAAGGAGCGCTCGATGCTCGTCCGGGCCGCCGCCTCGCTGTGCTCGAGCACCTTGGTGGCGATGACGGCCTCGCCGGCCCCCTTGAGCGCCTTGCCCAGGACCCGCTCGGCCTCCCCGTACATCGGTGCGGTATCGAAAAAGTTGACGCCGAGCCCGAGCGCCTCGCCGGCGATCCGGCCGCAATGGCCCACGGCGGCCCTACCCCTGACGTCGAAGGTCTGCCAGGTTCCCATCCCCAGTTCGCTGACCCGGAGCCCGGTCCGGCCGAGCGTGCGGTATTCCATGCCTCACTCTCCTTTGCGGACGGTTTCCCGCGCCCTGCCCGCCCGGGCTGGATAGTAGCTGAAGACTCGGGCCCGGCGAAACCGGTCTTCGGAGAATTATCCTCCGATTCGGTCCCCTTTTTCCAATTCTCGATTCCCGTCAAAGCTGCTTGACATTTAAGTGTTCACTTAAATATATTAACCTAATGATAACCACCTATAAAGAACCCGATGTATTTCATGCTATCGCCGACAAAAACCGCCGCAAACTGCTCGATTTACTCAGCGGCGATGAATTGCCGGTGAAGGAGATCGCCTCCCATTTCGATATCTCCATGCCTGCCGTCTCCCAACACCTGAAAGTCCTTTTGAACGCCAACCTGGTTTCGAAACGAACCGCAGGGCCTCTCCGCCTCTATCAGACCCGGCCGGACGCGCTCAGGGAAGTTCATCAATGGACTTCGAGATACGAGAAATTCTGGAAGCGCCGTCTCGGGAAACTCGGCGAATACCTGGACTCGAAAGAATAAACGATACGCCTTTCTTAAGAATGGCCATCCTTTCATCCAACTTATCAATGGACCCGCATAAATGAACTTCTCTCTCATTTTCAAGGAATATTATCCGCATCCCATCGAAAAGGTATGGGCCGCGGTAACCGATCCGGACGCGCTTTCGGAGTGGCTGATGGAAACGGATTTCGTGCCCGAGGAGGGGCGGCGTTTCGCTTTCTGGAGCCGGATCCCCAGCAGCGAAAATTTTCGAATAGAATGCCAACTGCTCGAAATGGCCCCTCCCGTCCGGATGGCGTGGTCATGGAAGGGCCAGGACATGAAGGCGCCCACCCAGCTTGTCTTCGAACTCAAGGCCGTGGCCGGGAACGGGACGAACCTCACGCTGAGACACATGGACGAAACGGGAGAAGCGGCCGGCGAACTCAGAAAATCCGGCTGGCCCGGCAACATGACGAACCTCGACACCTGGCTCGACATGAGGCTATAGAAATCCGCCGCCGGCCGCCGAAACGGGAAACTGAGCGGCTCGCGGATGCGTCTAGCTGTTTTTCTCGACCAGTACCATCAGTTTTATGGCTTCCTCGAAACCACCATCCAACTCGATAGATGTGGTGAGAAATTTTTTTGCCGCGGCCACCTGGCCCGAATGGTAGAGGGCAAGCGAGATGTTGTAGTAGAGAACCGGGTCACCGGAATCGATCTGAATGGCGCGGTGGTAGTTTTTTACGGCATCGTCGTACATCTCCTCCCTTCGGAGGGCGATGCCCAGTTCGTTGAAAGTGTGCTTGTTTTCCTCTTTATACAGATCATCGTTGTCCCCGAGCTTGGCGAAGACCTCACGCGCCTCCTCGGTGCGGCACTGGCCCGAGAAGGACTGCCCGAGACCGAAGTTCGCCTTGACGTTGTTCTCGTTCAGTTTCAGCGCGTTCTTAAACTCGTATTCGGCGCTGTGGAATTCCTCTCGCTCCATGTGAATCTCGCCCTGGCGGACGAGTTTTTCCTGGACGGCCTCCTCGGGAGATTTCTCTTCCTCGGGCTCGGGTTCCTGGGTTTTTTCAAATCGTTTGTCGAAGTCCGCTGCGGAAAGCCTCTCGGCCTCCATTCCCGTCGAGGCGCCGTCAAGCCTTAAATACTCGAGGACAAAAGCCTCGCCGTCCTGTTTTACCCAGTATTTGATGGACTCGCGCAGGCCGCCGGTAAGAACCTTCTCCTCCTCGTAGACGCCCTCGACAAAATCATCCGGCATGCTTCCGGCCTCCTTTTTTCTTACCGTTCATCCGGCCCCCGCTCCGGCCCAAAAACACCTAGGCGATTGCCCGCTTCAAAATCTCCCGAAACCCTTCGTAGACTTCCTCGCCGTAGGCGGGAGGCGGATGGACCTCGGTGATCTTCCCGTCGACTATCTTCTTCTCGGAGGCGTAAGGGTTGTAGATCACCTCGCCGGAGAGAAGAAAAAACGTCGGGCTCGTCATCGGAAGTCCGTCCTCGTCCCTGCGGCGCATCGCCTCCTTGTAGTCGGCCAGGACGCTCTCTTCGTATTTCCGCGACCCGAGATCGGCGGCGATGGGGGCGGGGTCGAGGCCCGACTCCGAGGCGATCTCGCAGATGACCGGGTTCTCGTCGATGCGCCGGCCCTCCCAGAAGAATCCGCGGCGAAGGGCCAGGTCGAACACCCGCGCCTTCTCGGCGTCCTGGCGGTAGGCGCTCTCATATGCCTCGAACACCGGAAGCGTCGTCCGCAGGTACTCCTCGTGGGGCCAGCCCTTGCACCGGCAAAGGGGCTCCTGGACGGCGATGAGGGGCCACTCCTGATCGACGATGTGGCGGGGAGCGGGGCGGTTGTTGATATGCTGGAGCGGAAAAGCGCGCCAGCGCAGGGTGACCCCGCCGGAGAACTCGCCAATGACATGATCAAGCCGCGCCGCGGCTAGATAGGCCCAGGGTCAATGGTACTCGTGGAATATTTCGATAACGGCGCTTCCGGCCATTTGGTATCTTCCTTTCCGTACATTCGATTTGTCAGCTAAAAAGATCGATTCGCCGCGCTGCGGTGCCCGCCACCCGGCGATGGAGTACGCCACCCGGCGGAAGGATAGATACTAGCGGAGCCCGGCGAAAACTGACAATAACATTGGAGCCCGAGGCGGGACTCGTTGTAGAATTCATCCGAAAAGGACGGCGCGTTCCGAATCCGCGCTCAATAGACGCCCTCGGCGCGATTCCCCCGCACAACCGGCGGATCGGACGCTCCCCGGCGGACGAGGACAACGATGTGAATCGGTTCGGCAGGCTCCGCCATATCATTTTTTATATAATTTTTCTGGTCATTTTCATGAGCCTACTCTCGTTTCTCGAAAACTTTCTTCTCTACCACCCCTTCCGGACAATCGAGTTGACGCCCGCCAGCTACGGCGTCCCCTTCGAGGAGGTCCGCTTCACCACCGCCGACGGGGTGAAACTCCACGGTTGGTATGTCGCTCCCGAACCCCCCACGGGGGCCGGCCCCGGCAATTCCGGCGGGTCCGACAAGCCCACTGGGTCTGGAAACCCGGGCGGCCCTAGTGTGAACAACAGGGCCGGTGGCCCGGACGACCCCAGCGGGAGCAACGGGGCCGGTGGCCCCGTTATCCTCTGGGCGCACGGCAACGCCGGCAACCTCTCCCACCGCGCCGAGAACATCGCCTTCATCCGCCGCGAACTCGGGGCCGGGGTCTTTCTATTCGACTACCGAGGCTACGGCCTGAGCGAGGGGAGCCCGGACGAGGAAGGCCTCTACGCCGACGCCCGGGCCGCCTACGCCTGGCTGCGGGGGCGGACTTCCCCCGGGCGTATATTTCTTTTCGGGCGCTCCCTCGGCGCCGCCGTCATGGTCAAGCTCGCCGCCGAGGGCGTGGAAGCGCGAGGGTTGATTCTCGAGTCGGCGTTCGAGAGCCTGCTCGCGATGGGCAAGAAAATGTTTCCCATTCTTCCCGTCGGCTGGATAATCTCCCAAAAATTCGACTCCGCCGCGCTGATCCCCTCGATCGAAATGCCCGTTTTCGTACTCCACGGAAGCGCCGACGAGATCATCCCCTTCTCGCAGGGGCAGGCCGTCTTCTCCCTCGCCCCCCGGCCCAAGCGCTTCTTCAGCATCATCGGCGCGGGCCACAACGACACCTACCGGGCGGGAGGACCCTCCTACTGGGACGCCTGGCGGGAGTTTCTCGCCTCGCCCGGAGGCGGCGCCTCGCGCCCCTAGCGCGAAAATTTCGATCGCCCCGAAAATCCACCGGCAGGCGCCCGCGAAAAATTCCTGTCCTCACCCCTCCGGCGGCGCGGCTTTTTTTCTGAAACGCGGCCGCCCGAAGTCGAATGAGGCGAAAAAATCCGCGACGAAAGCGTCCGCCGGAGCGCGAAGGATGTTCTCGAGAGTGTCCACCTGGAGGATCCGCCCATCGCGCATGACGGCGATGCGGTCGGCGAGAAGGCTCGCGTCGTTCAGGTCGTGGGTGACGAGCAGGGTCGTCGCACCCATTTCGTCGTGGACCCGGCGAAGCTCGCCGCGCACCTTGCGCTTCGAGACCGGATCGATGTTCGCCATCGGCTCGTCGAGCAGAAACACGCGCGGCGGAACGGCGATGGCCCGGCCGACGGCGACTTTTTGCTGCTGGCCGGAGCTGAGCTGGTTCGGGTGGCGCTCGGCGAGGCTCTCTTCGATGCCCACCCGGCCCATCACCTCGCGCACCCGATCGAGGATTTTCTCGGGAAGCCAGCGCCGCACCCTTGGGCCGAAGCCGATGTTACTCCAGCGGCGCAGGCTGAATACCGGCATGTGCGGCCAGAGGGCGTAGCTCTGGAAAACGAGCTGGATTCCCCGCTGTCCCACCGGCAGATCGTTGATTCGCTCCCCGCCGAGGTAGATATGCCCGGCGCCGGGGCGCTCGAGCCCCGCGATCAGCCGGAGGAGCGTGCTCTTCCCGCAACCGGTGGGACCGACGAGGACCATCAGTTCGCCGGCCTCGAGGGCGAGGGAGAGCCCGTCCACGGCGACCACTTCGCCGAAGGATTTCTTCAAGCCCGAGATTGTCAGCTGGTTCGACACAATCTGCCTGTCCCGCCGTAAATGCGCCCCGGTGGCCGGCCTTCAGGGTTTCCAGGGCGCCAATTCGTTCAATACCTTGACGCCGGGCGCGAAAATCTCCTCGACGAAAAGTACCTCGCCGTCTACGAGCTCGGTGCTGTGCTCCTCGTCCGGGGGAAAGACGACGATCCCGCCCGGACCCATGACGACTTCCTTGCCCATGCAGGTGAACTTGGCCTTGCCCGTGAGAACGATGCTCATCTGCTCCCAGGGGTGGCTGTGCGGGTTCGGCTTCATGTTGGGCAGGAGCGTCTGCTGAAGAACGGTTATGTTCTGCCCCGCCACCACTCGCTGAATTCGATCCTCTTTCTTGTGGCCGGGAAGCTCATTCCAGTTGTAGGCTTGCATGGCGTTTCTCTCCTTTCGGGAAAATATCAAAAAGAATCCGAAACAACGATAAAGTTTCCAACAAGGCACTTTTCCCGATCCTATCCCGGCGGGCATGTTTTGCCCACCGCGATCGCCCCCGGCCCGATTTTCATCGCGGCGGCCCCGATTTTCGGGTAGTCTTTCGGGCACGGGGGGAGCATCCAAAAATGGAATGGAGGACAAGCGCCCATGAATAAACGATTTTTTCGGCTGGCGGCCGCTGCCGCCCTGGCCGCCTTCGCCGCGGGCTTTTTCCACGGCGGCGGCGCGGGCCTGAAATCGGGAACCCCCGCCCCCGAGCTCGCGGCCGGGCCCTGGCTGAACAGCCCTCCCCTCAAGCTAAAGGAGCAGCGGGGGAAGGTCGTCATGATCGACATGTGGACCTTCAGCTGAATTAACTGCATCCGGGAACTCCCGGTGATTCGCTCGTGGCACGAGCGCTTCAAGGATAAGGGCCTGGTCGTCATCGGCAACCACGCCCCCGAATTCGATTTCGAAAAAGAGGTGGCCAACGTCAGAAAATCGCTCGTTCGGCTGAATGTCCCCTACCCGGTGGTGATGGACAACGATCACGTCAATTGGCGCGCTTTCCATAACCGTTACTGGCCAACGAAATACCTTATTGATAAAAAGGGCGTTGTCCGCTTCAAGACCATCGGCGAGGGAAATCACCAAACCACCGAGAAGATGATCAAAACCCTTCTTGCCGAATAACCGCCGCCCAATGAAATCACCCGGAGAAGGTATGAGCGCGCCCGAAGATCCTACGCCCTACCTCCCCCCTCACACACTGCCCACCCGCCTGGCGCGCCGCCGGCTGCTCGCGGGACGGCTCGCGGCCGGGGTTTTCGCCTTCAACGCCCTGTTCGCCCTGATAGGGGGATGGCTCCTGAGCGGCCCCGCCGCCTGGGTTTCGCGCATCCGGCTGGGGATGTGGAGCTGGGCGGGGGCCCTTTTCCTCATATCCGCCCTGCTTTCCGTGCCCGTGGTCGGGGCCGCCATCTACAAGGTGCTCCATCCGCCGCCGGAAGAGCCCGCCACCCCGGATTGAGAAACCGCCTCCCCCAGCCTGGGAAGTCTTGACAACCCGGCGAGGGGCCACCTATAAGGCGATGGCGCGGTCTCTCGGCTGAGAGCGGCGCCACACGCGATCCGGCGTAGCTCAATTGGCAGAGCAGTCGGCTGTTAACCGACTTGTTGTAGGTTCGAGTCCTACCGCCGGAGCCAGAAATTCCAGAGGGGCTGCGGGAGATTCCGCGGCCCCTTTTTTCCCGTACGGAGGAGAAGTCATGCCGCTATTTTGGGTATATTCGACGACGGTCAATGGCGTGGCGCACGAGGATTTAATGGCCGCCCGCAAGGAGCATCTTCTCTGGCAGTTTGAAAACCAGGCGTCCGACAAGCTCCTCGGAGCGGGGCCGGTCTTTGAGCCCGATAGCGACGGGCCCCCCGTGGCGGGGATGTATTTTCTCGTCTGCGCCGACGCGGCCGAGGCGGCTGCCCACGCCGACACCGATCCGTTTCACATCAAAGGACTCCGCGAATATAAAATCATGCGCTGGAGCCTCAACGAGAGCTCCTTCCTCGGGGTGGGCCTCAAGGTGGTGCTGAACGGCAACGAAGCTGACGATCCGCACTACCACCCGCCGGCCGACTGATCGCGCCCTCAACTCACCGTCAGTTCACCCTCTACTCATCCCCGGCTCGCCGATTGCGGCAAACGAACAATAAAACGTGCCTCCGGAGGAATCTTTCCGGGGCACGTTTTATCATCAATATCATAGTATAAGACCACAATATCTTTAAAATAAATGAAATTTGATCGCCCCCCCCTCCAAAGAGATACTATTCCCGCTTCCACCGGAAGCATCGCGGACGGCGCGCGCGCCGGAGATTTCGAGGCGAGCCCATATTCGTTCCGGGGACGATCTGCCGCCGGACTTTTTTTATGCGCCGAGAGGAGAACCATGCCGCCGAAACTGAACCGCCTTCAGCACATCGCCCTCAAGGTCCGCGACCTCAACAAATCGCTTGAGTTCTACCGGGACATCCTGGGCTTCAGGGTCATCGAGCATCTCGACCAGGAGGACCCGGCCAAGACCACTTACGGCTATACCCGCCGGGTGCGCTTCATCACCTGCACGAACGAACACCACGTCGTCAACCTGACCGAAATTGCGCCCGAGTTCGTCCCCCCGAATCAGCCGCCGCCCGAGAACTCGCGGTCGCTGACCCATTACGGGCTCCACCACTTCGCCTTCATCGTGGAGGGCAAGACCGAATTCAACGAGTGGGTAGACTACCTGAAATCGAAGGAGGTCGAGTTCGTCAGGGGCCCCCTGCTCCACAGCCCGACCCACCCCGAGGGCGACGGCTCCCCGGGCGAGAACCGCGCCGTTTATTTTTGCGACCCCGACGGAAACGCGATCGAGATTTGCTGCGACATCATGCAGATGGGCGAAGACGATCAGGCGGACCCCGCATGGCACGCCGACCGCCTCCGCCGGGACGGCTACAACCCCGAGGAGGTCGCCCTTCCTCCCATTAACAGATGAGCTTTTTTAACGTTGCATTTGCCTGAAACGGATTTGAAGGAACGTCCACTCTTCATCTCACTCTCTAACGGAGGCTTAGAAATGTCGAGATTGTTGAAATCAGTTATCAGCGTCGCCGCTTTGCTTGTGGCCGGGCTCTTCGCCGGATCGGATCTCGAGGCGGCCAAGGCGAACATGACCATCGCCGGCGGCGGGAAGGGCTCGGGCGGTTACCGCCTCTCGGGCGGGCTCGCCGAGGCGGTGAACCGCGTGAGCGACAAGGTGAACGTGACGGTCCAGCCCACCGGGGGCTTCGTTGCCAACACCCGCATCATCGGCACCGGACGAACCCAGTTCGCGATGACGAGCACTGTCTTTCTCGACTTTGTCCGCACCCAAAAAGGCCCCTTCAAGAAAGATAAGAAGCCGCTCAACGGGATCCGGGCCATCGGGCCCGTCGCCACCTCGTGGTTCCAGCTCACGGTTCCGGCCAAAAGCCCGATCAAAAGTTACAACGATATCGTCGGGAAGCGGATCAACCTGGGCAAAAAGGGAAGCGGCGCCTACTTCATGGCCAACAAGATTGTCGGCTGGATGGGCATCAAAAAGAAAATCCAGGCCGATGCGATGAGCTGGGGCCCGGCGACGCGGGCCCTCGTTGACGGAAAAATCGAC
>JAVEPB010000006.1 GCA_030922375.1 bacterium
AGGGCCGGTTGATAATTCGGGTAAAAGCGGCGGTATCCTCCGGGTTCGCGACGACACGAAGGTAGGCCGAGAGATCCTGCACTTCGGTGCGATCATAGAAACGCTGTCCCTTCACCACCTGATAGGGAATCTTCCTGCGGCGGGCCTCTTCTTCAAGGGCGCGCGATTGGGTATTGGTCCGGAAAAAGACAGCCACCTCGCCCCACGGAAAAGCGTCCCCCGCTCTGGCTTTCGCCATTCGCTGAAAGATCATTTGCGCCTCCACCTGTGGGTCCGCCCCCGAAAAGTAGACCACTGGTTCACCGGTGGGATTGTTCGTGAAAAGGCGCTTCTTCCACCGGCCGCTTGCCTGACGCATAACACCGGCGGCGGCGGATAGAATTCTCCCGGAGCACCTATAGTTCTCCTCGAGCCGATATATCCGCGCTCCCCGAAACTCCGCCTCGAATCGGTGGATATTTTCCACCTCGGCTCCGCGCCACCGGTAGATACTCTGATCATCATCGCCCACCGCGAATACGCGATTATTTTTACCCGACATCAAACGAACCATTTGATTCTGAACAGCATTGGTGTCCTGATACTCATCCACGAGGATTTCAGTGAACTGCTCGTGGTAGCGGGCTAGAACATCCGGATGGTTCCGAAACAGCCGTAGCGGCAAGGCGAGCAAGTCGTCAAAATCGAGGCCTCCCGAAGCACGGAGGATTTTCTCATACGGTTTTGCCAGGTGGCCTGCCACCGCCTCAATACTGTGGACAAAGGATTCTCCGCCTGGTTCCTTCCCTCCCGGCGTTCGTGCCGTTTTCATGCGGCCGATTCGCTCAAGGATGTCCCTCGGTGGATAGCGTTCAGGGTTGATTCCCTCTTTTTTCATCACCCTTTTGATAAGCGTAAGGCACTCGCTCCGGCTCATCACGGTAAAATTAAGGGGAGCATCCGCCAAATCCTTTTCAGCTCTGAGAATCCGAGCCCCGGTGGCATGAAACGTCCCCACCCAAAGGCCTCTCAAAGCGGCACCGAGGGCGCTCGATAGACGCGCTTTCATCTCACCGGCCGCCTTATTCGTAAATGTGAGGGCAAGAACACCGGAGGCCGGAGTTCCCTGGGAGAGAAGATGAATAATTCGCCGGACGATAACACGGGTTTTTCCGGAACCGGCCCCTGCAAGGACAAGGGCGGGCCCCGGCGGAGCGGTGACCGCTTCGAGTTGTTGGGGATTCAGGTCATCGAGATAAGCGGTAGACGCTTCTGGAAAAGATTCGGGCTGATTCATGATTTTCGGGGGGACACCTTTAAATTTCCCCCAGCCACCTTAATCATGGAGCGGGCCGGATAGGCTCCCTTGGGAACCGTCGTGTTGGGCACCACCCAGCAACCGGACCCCAGCAGTGTGCCCGGGGAAGTAACCACGTTACAGCCCACCTCGCAGTGCTCTCCGATTACAGCGCCGAATTTACGAAGGCCGGTATCGATCGCCTCGCCGTCAATTCGGATACTAATAGGGCGAAAATTTCGATCTCGCTTCTCTTCTTCACTACGAAATTGCAGGTTGGCGAGCTTTGTTCCCGCGCCAAGATTCGAATCCGCGCCGAGGAGGCTGTCACCCACATAAGCAAAATGGCCGGCTTCCGCGTGATTCAAAAACAAGGAATTCTTGACCTCGGTGGCGTGGCCCACAACGGCGTCCGGGCCGATCAAACAGCTCCCCCTGAGATAGGCGCCATGCCGGAGCTCGGCTCCCTCACACAAAACCGTCGGCCCCTTTATCACGACCCCCGGCTCGATGCGCACCCCCTTTTCGATCAGTACTCCCGCGCTCCCGACCATAGAGGTCCTCAAGGCCACAAAGAGCCCTTCACTCGAGATCAATCCCTCCTCCAGACGCAATCCCTTTAGATCACCCTCCAGTCCTTCCGGCGCCTCCGCCTCTTCAAGCACCGACCGGATATATTCCTCCAGCGCGCCAACGGCATCCCATACATGCCCCAGCCCTGCGAAAAGCGCGGAATATTTAAATGAACCGAGACGCGGAAAATAATCTTTTGGAGATGTCATTTTTATTTCCCGTTTTCTAGACACAAACCCAAATACCAGCGGCCCAGCCCGGTCAAGGCCAGCCGGCCACCCTCGGAGGACACCAACCCGCCCCGTATGGCTTCCTTGCGGATCCTGCCAGGGCTTATCTCCGCACCAAACTCACTTTCGGGGATTTTTTCGAGCATATCCTCAAACCCCTCGGTGGAGACCGGCCCTCCCTCCAACCCGCGGAGAGCCGCCTCCTCCGCCAGGGTATTGGGGTCGCTCCTGTCCTTTAAGTGAATCAATATTTCGCGAACCACCGCCTCGCCCGCCACCAGAAGCTTGGCTTTCCACTCCATTGGGCCGCGAAGAGTGACCCCTGTCTTACGCTCCGTTCCCGAATTACGCACAAAAATCGAAGCGCGGGGACAACCCACGGGCTCTTCCAGCGCAAGATAAAGGACCGAAGGGTCATCATCGAGAGGCGCCCAACGTGAAACCACACCAGCGGAAAATCCGCCCGCCGCCGCAACGAGGGCGATTTGGGCCGCCTCCCAGGCCTTCGTCCGAGGTGAAAACAATCTCCGATCCACATGAAAGCCGTAAAGCGTTTTCTTGAAACCTCGGGGAAAGGGCTCGGCCAATTCAGCGTAGGCTTTTTGAGGCTCCTTGCCCTGCGAGAGCTTGTGAATTGAGGCACAGGTGTTCAAAAAACTCTTGAACCCGTCCCCCACCGCCAGAAGACGCGAGGCGCCATAGGCATCGGACAATCTGCCGGGGACAATCGTATGGCCCGACTCCTCACCTCCCAGGGCGAAAATTCCCGCCGGATCCGAGGCCGCGTGAAGTATCCACTTGTCGCCCACCGGCAAGAACCGGACATCAAGACCCAGCTCAGATAGCGCGGTGGCCGCGCCCACATCGCTCTCGATGGTCACAGCCGCCACGGCGTCCGTCGGAAGCTCCTCCTCGGATTTCAAAAATCGCGCCTGAAGGACGATCGCCTCATCACCCCCCAAGACGAGGGCCGAGTCATGAAAAGGATCGTATACCAGTGTATAGGCGCGATCTCCGTCGGCGTCGAACACTCCGCAAACCGCGAATCCCCGGCCCGCGCGCAGGTCGGCGGCCCTTGTCCGGCCGGCCTCGAAAAGGCGGCGCAACCCGGCGTGGCCCCGGATGATCTCCTCCTCGCCGCCGCCGACTTCCGACCTGCCCTCAAGGGCGACGACACCGCCGCCCTCATTAACGCGGCAATTTGCATAATAACCCGTCTCGGCGGCACAGCCCGGCATGAGTTCATCCAAAATTTCAAGAGCAAAACCGTTCCATGCCCCACCGGCCGTATCCAGCGAAAGGTCCCACCCCTCAATATCCGCTGCGCCCAGCCAGCAGTTCGAAAGCTGGCGGATATAACCCGAGTATACAGCCCTCGCCTCGGCGGCCGTGTCGGAACACTCCCCCGCCCCGGCGGCCGATGCGCTTTCCCCCCGGACCGTTTCCCAAACCCGGGCGCTCAAGGCTTCATCGTCCGCCGGCAGGGGTTTCATCGCTCCCGGACCCAAAAAAATTTTGATCCCGTTTTGATCGGCGGGATTATGCGAAGCGGTTAAAACAACGGCGCCCGCCGCACCCACCGAGGCCATATACACCGCCGCCGCCGGCGTCGGCAAAACCCCCGTCACCAGCGCGTGCGCCCCCGCGCGGACGACAGCGCGGACAATCGCCCCATAGAACCGCCCTTCTGAGTCGCGGGGGTCCCAGGCCACCACGATAGCATTCGGGGAAATGATGCCCTCGGGTGCGCTTTCGAGGAGCCACTTCGCCGCGGCGAAGGCGTAGAGTTCGGCGAACTCCTCGGTGAACACCCCGCGTTCGAGATAGGCTTTTCGGGGGTCCATCCCGCTGGCCAGCGGATGATCGGCGGCGGCCGCCAACCCGCGCACACCGTCGGTTCCCTGAAGACGGGGTTCTGACATAACGGGAATAGCCGCCAACCTCTAGGCGACGGTGACCGACTTGGCCAGGGCGCGCGGGCGATCGACATCCCGCTTGAGTTGGACAGCGAGGAAGTAGGCGAGGAGCTGGCCCGCAACTAGGTGAATAAATGGCGCGAGAACCGGAGAGACTCGCGGAAGAACTATCTCCTCGCTGAAGAGACCCTCCACCCCTTCGTCGCCCTCGAAGCGGAACCCGAGGACAAACCCCCCCCGGGCACGGACCTCCTCGGCGCTGCTCCGCGTCAGAGAGTGGAGCTCCTCTTCTTCCGGAGGGGGCATGAGGACGATGGTGTGCCTACTTTCGTCGATAAGGGAGATCGTTCCGTGCTTGAGAAATCCGGCGCTCATCCCCTCGGCGTGGAGGTAGGTCACCTCCTTCATCTTGAGGGCGCACTCCAGGGCGGCCGGGTAATACACCCCCCGCCCCAGGTAGAGCCAATTTTTCATGTTCTGATGCTGGCTCGCGGCGGTGTGCAAGAAACCCGATCTCTCGTTCAGCGTGTCCGAGAGCACAACCGATAGAGAAGACACCTCGTCCCTGTACCGCAGGACATCGGCTTCCTCGATTCGCCCCGCGATTTTTCCGAGTTCGAGAGCGGTCAGCAAGAGAACGGCGGCCTGGCTCATCGCGGCCTTGGTACTGATGACGCAAATTTCAGGGCCCGAGCCCTGGAGAATGGGCACATCCACCGCCCGAACCAGACTCGACCCCATCACGTTGACGATGGCGCCAGTTCTTGCCCCCCCGGCCTTGGCGTGGCGGACAGCAGTGAGGGTGTCGTATGTCTCCCCCGACTGGCTGATCGCTATCAGGCAATCCTCCGGCCCGGCTTCGGCCAGAAGCGGAAATTCGTCGGTGCTGATGGCTGAGAGATAACTCCCAGCGAATTTCGAGAAGAAATACTGTCCCATCGCGGCAATATAATATGTCGTCCCCACTCCACCCAGAAAACACTGGCGAGATTCGTGGATCATCCGGGCGAGCGGCTCCAATCCCTCCCGGGGGATGTTCAGCGCCGCCTGAATCGTGGCGGGCTGGTCGTATATCTCCTTGAGCATGTAGTGCGGGTAGCCGCCGCGGCGGGACATTTCCACATCCCACTCGATTTCGGTGACCGCCTTGTTCACAACATCCTGGCTGAGCAGCTCCTTAACGACGTATCCCTGCCGGGAGACGATGGCGTACTCGCCGTCATCCATGATGACGGCCTGGCGAGTGAACTCGATGAAGGCGTTGAAATCCGAACCGATGTAATTTGCATCGTCGCCCAGCCCGATGATGAGAGGGCTTTCTCTCTTGGCGCAGTAGATATAGCCCGAGGCCTTCGTCGAAAGGACGGCCAGGGAAAAAGTGCCCTCCATCTCCCGCAAGGCGGAAACAAAGGCGGCCTCCACATCCTCTCCAAATCGATCAAGATACTGGCCTATCAGGTGGGCGATAACCTCGGAATCGGTCTCGGAAACGAAAACGACCCCCGACGCCCGGAGCCGGTCCCTGATTTGACGGTAATTCGAGATGATGCCGTTATGGACGACCGCGACGCGGCCCTCGGTGTCCATGTGGGGGTGGGCGTTCTCCCGCGTCACCCCTCCGTGCGTCGCCCACCGGGTATGAGCGATTCCGGCGAGGCCTTTCATGTCGGTCAGCCTTTCGTTCTGATTGACCTTTTCGACCGTGCCCACGTTTTTTCGCACATCGATGTGGCCGTTCGCCTGTACGGCCATCCCGCAGGAGTCGTACCCCCTGTACTCGAGGGCGGCGATTGAGCTGAAAAGCTTCCGCGCCACGTTCGAGGAAGCCACCATGCCGGCGATGCCGCACATATCAGTCTCCTCCCCCCGGATAGGTGTAGCGGTGCGGAACTACCTGGTCCGGTGCGATGACCGCCCCCGCCGCCAGCGTATTCGACGCCCCCACATGGGCACCGTCCCCGACGAAAGCGCCCAGCTTGTCCGACCCGGAATTCACCATGCCGTCCTTGAGGGGCAGAACAATTTCAGTCCGATCCAGATTATGGTTCACGGTCAGCGTCCCCGACCCGATGTAAACGCCCTCGCCGACGACGCTGTCGCCAATGTAGGAGAGGCGGCCCACCTGAACCTTGTCGAGCAGTACGCAATTTTTCAACTCCACCCCAAACCCGATGGTGCAACCAGCTCCGATGGAGGTATTGGGCCTGACCAGGACGCCGTTTCCGAGAAAGGAGCCCTTCCCGATAAAACAGGGTCCAAAAATCGAGGCGCCCGACTCGATGACGACTTCGGACTCGATCCACACCGGGCCCCGGAACTGAACCGCCCCCCGGAGCTGGACACTCCCGCTGACGCGCGCTTCGGTCCATGTGCGCATCACCATCTGATTCCCCTTGAGCAGATCCCACGGCCGCTGGGCGTCCAACCAGGGTTCCTCCCAGATGGCCGACCGCAAGCCCGTCGAGGAGATAATCTCGTTGAGGGATTCGGCCATCTCTTGGCCCTCGAGAAGATCGAAGAGTTTATAGGGCATCACAAAAACACCGGCAAGAACATAGTTCCCCACTTCCTTTTGGCTGGGTTTCTCAACCAGGCGGGTGATGCGCATGTCGGCATCGAGATAGACGGTCCCGAAATTTTGGGCTTGGGGAGTGTGGCAGATCGCGGCCACCGGCTGATTGAAGGAGCCGAAGGTCTGGATGACGTGGCGGTAGATGTTCCCGGAGGTCAAGACATCGGCATAGACAAGCAGAAACCCTTCGCCCGGTTGAAAATGGTCCCGCGAGCGTCTGATCGCGTCCCGGATATCGGTGGGATCGTTCTGGCGGACATACTGAATCGTCATCCCGTGAGCCGCGCCGCCCGAAAAATGGTTGATGATTTTATCGGCGCAGTGACCCACAACCATCACGACGTCCGTCACCCCCGCGGCGCGAAGCTTCTCAAGGGCGCTATCGAGGAGTTTCTCCCCGGCCACCGGCAACATGGCCTTTGGCCGCGTATCCGTGAAAGGGTAGAGGCCGGTACCCCGTCCAGCAGCCAGAACCAATGCTCTCACACTTATTTCCTTGGGAGGGTCGGAATAACCTCCGGCAACGAGGGCCAAACCTGCGGGCGATCAATTGGGGCGGATTATAGCAAATCTCATTGATTTTTGGAGTCTAAGAGCCTTCCTTCTCCCTGGCAGCGAAATAGGCCTCCGCACGCGAGAGATCGGCGGGGTTGTTGATCCCGCTCACCTCCTCGGGGATGGGCGCCGGAAATGCCTCCGCCGGGCGGTTTTCGGCCGCCGCCATCGCCACCACATCGGTCAAATAGTACTCCCCCTGCCGGTTTTCGGCCTCAAGGCGGGGAATCGCGCGGGCGAGAAAATCGAGGGCGAAGATATAGGTCCCCGAGTTGATTTCGGGGATGGCGCGCTCGGTCTCCGTCGCATCGGCGTCCTCGACTATCGCCGCCACCCGGCCCCGGGCGCCCTTCTCGCGCAGCACCCGTCCGTAACCGGAGGGCTCGCCCATGATCGCCGTCAAAACTGTCACCGCCGCCGCCGCGGAACGGTGCCGGCGAATCAACTCGCCAAGCGTCTCCGGTCGTAAAAGGGGAACATCTCCGCAGAGGAGCAGAACGTCCCCCGATTGATTCTCAAGCGCCGAGAGACCGACCGAGGCCGCATGACCGGTCCCGAGCCGCTCGGCCTGATGGACAAAAACAAGGTCCGCCTCGTCCCCGCCAAACGAGGCACGCACGGCTTCGGCCTGATGGCCCACCACGATAGCGATGGGCACCGCGCCGGCGCGCCGGGCCGAAGCGACCACATGGTGAACGAGGGGCCTTCCGGCAAGGGGGTGAAGCACCTTCGCGAGAGGGGAGTTCATTCGTTTCCCCTGGCCGGCCGCGAGGATAATCGCGGCGAGAGGGGGAGGGTCCTGGGGCAACCCGGCTTACCTTTCCCGAGAGCGTGAACGCCCCGGTACGCGGCGAACGAGACCGAGTTCGCTCAGCCTTCGGCGAAGGGTGTTCCGGTTCATCCCGAGTAGACGAGCGGCCTTGAGTTGGTTCCCTCCGCTTTCATGAAGCACAAGCTCGAGAAGGGGCTTTTCCACGCTTCGGATGGTGTGCGAGTAAAAATCACTTTCCTGTCCGTCGCGGAGACAGGCCACCACCGAGGACAGGCGATCTCGGAAAAAGTCCTCGATATCACTCACACGGTGACTCTCGCCGGAAGGCTGCAGATCGTCCACCGAGATGGTTCTCCCGTCGGTCAGGAGATATGCGCGCCAGAGAGAGAGTTCAAGCTGCGCCTCGTTCCCCCACCATTTCTCGGAAGAGAGAAACTCCTCGGCCGCCGGAGTGAGCGTCCTTCGATCTCCTCCGACGCGAGAGGAGAGTTCGTCGAGGATGGCGTTCGACAGATCGGAAATATCCTTTCGGCGCTCGCGCAAGGGAGGAATGCGAACCACAAGGGCCTTCTTCTCTTTTTCGAGACGGGGCAGGAATTCATCCTGAAACAGCCTCTCGGGATCCTGTGTCTGGCCTATAATGAGGCGGAATCCGGGATTTATTCCCTCCGCTACCCCGACATCGGCGAGGTGTTTTTGCATCTTGGGGGAGAGAAGCTGGGCATCCTCGATGAAGAGGCTCCCTCCGAGGCGAACGAGCTCCCCCTCGTCGCCCCGGCCAAGGTCCAGCCGCGTCAACGCCTTGCCCAGCGCTGCCGCAGGCCTCTGGGAGGCCTCCCAGTGCAAGAGCGGGTGCCGCAACCCCGGATACTGATGATGGACCGCCCGGGCCACCTGGAGAAAGTTCGAGCCCTTCTCCCCACGCACGATGATAATCCGGTACCTCTTCCCCGCCCGCTTGATGGACCGATTGAGACGCTCGGCCGGGGCGCTCGTTCCCGGGACACCGCTTTTAACCCCGTTTTCACGGACCTCCCCCCGAAGCCAGCGGACTTCCCGGCGAAGGAGACCCTCCTCGTTGAGCGAGTGGACGAACTGTACCACCTCGTCGGGAAAAACCTCGTCCACCAATACCGCGCGGGCGCCCGCCTTGAGCCCCAGCGGGGCCAGCCCCTTATCCTCAGGTGCCAGAATCAGGGCCATCGCCTTTCCAGCCTCCCGGACCTTTCGCAGCTGAGCGATTTGGCCTCGGTCGGATATAGCCACAAGCGCGAAGTCACAGTGCCCGAGCCGCGTGGTGGCGCTCTCCAGGTTAGCCGCCCTCTCGGTATGCATCCCCAGCTCCTGAAGATCGTCGAGCAACTTTTTCCGCACATCGGTGAGCGGACCAACGTACAGAAGGCGTCCGAGAGCGATGGCGTGTGTGTTCCGATCAGCCACAGGCGTTCTCCGAAATATCCTCAGTACGGAACAAGGGGCCCCGGGGCGATATCCTCTCGAAGACGACCGGGCCGCCCACCGTGAGGTGGCCCATCTCGGAGCAGTCCGCCCCGAATCCATCGAGCCGGCAAAGCACGCGGCCGGCCCCCTCCAAATCGACGAGGGCAAGCGTATAGGGGGCGTCCATCTCCTCCGGAGCGACATGGACAACCGAAAAAGCGTAAATATTTCCCCGCCCCGACACCTTTTTTTCCTCAAGGGGCGCGCCGCAGTGGCCGCAACTCCCGCCACCCCCGAAATGCACCCGTCCACAGCCAGTGCACGAGAAAACAGGCACCGCCGCCACGGCCCTTTTCATCATCCGCCCGCCGCGAGGATATGAATCGCGCAGGTCGCCCCCGAGCCGCCGAGGTTGTGGGCGAGAGCCACCTCGGCACCCCGAACCTGACGCGGTCCAGCCTCGCCCCGGAGCTGGCGAACGACCTCGCATATCTGGGCCACCCCGGTAGCGCCCACGGGATGTCCCTTGGCCTTGAGGCCGCCACTCGTGTTCACGGGCATCGCTCCACCCAGGGTGGTCTGCCCCTCGCTTGCACCCCTGGCTCCCTCCCCTTTGCGGTAGAAGCCGATGTCCTCGAGCGCCAGAATCTCGGCGATGGTGAAGCAGTCGTGAACCTCGGCGAGGTCAATCTCCTCGGGCTGAACCCCGGCGCTTTGAAAGGCTTCCTCGGCGGCCCGTGCGGTGGCCCGAAACCGTGTGATATCGCCCTTGTCGGCGAGCGCCGGCGAGTCCGAAGCCTGAGCCGAGGCGAGGAGGCGGACCGGCTCGGTGCGAAGGTCGGCGGCCAATTCACTGGCGCAGAGCAGCACGGCGGCGGCCCCGTCACTGATCGGAGCGCAGTCGAAGAGCCTGAGCGGCGCAGCCACCTCCCTGGCTGAGAGAGCTTGCTCCTTGGTGATTTCTTTTTGAAAATGCGCGTCCGGGTTGAGGTGGCCGTGAGCGTGGTTTTTGACGGCCACCTCTGCCAAATCCTCGGGAGTGGTCCCGTACTCGTGCATATGCCGCCGGGCAATCAAGGCAAATAGCGCCGGGAAGGTGGCGCCGAGGGAAGCTTCGCACTCAAAGTCGCCGGCTGCCGCGAGAATTTCCGCTGTCCTCTCGGAACCGGCCGAGGTCATCTTCTCCACCCCCGCTATCAGTACGATATCGGCCGCTCCCGACGCGACCGCTAGCGCGCCCTGCCGCACAGCCAGACCGCCCGAGGCGCACGCCCCCTCGACCCGGGTACAGGGAACGGGCCCCAGCCCCACGGCATGGGCCACCGCCGGGGCCAGATGATTCTGGCCGGTGAAGGCCTGGCTCGCGAAATTTCCCAGAAAAAAAGCCTCGACCCGTTCGGGGCCGATAGCCGCGTCCTCCATCGCGGCGCGGCAAGCCTCGGCGCCCAGCCGCACAGCACTCTCGGTTCGCACCCCAAAAGAGGTGATGCCGATCCCGGCGATGGATACGCTTCTCATTTCTCCCCGGTCTCCTACCGCTCCGGTTTTCGAAGATCGACGAACCGCTGGGCCTTGAACGTCGTCCGCTCGAAGGAACCGGGAGCGCGAATTTCGACCTCAGGCGTCACCTGCAGGGCGCCCCTGAGCCTTTCACCCAAGCTCTCGGCCATGGCGCCAGCCACCTCCCCCGTGGCCGCCTCAGCGACGACCACGCAACGATCCCGGCCCGTCTCCTCGTCCGAGAGGAGCTCGATGCGGAATTCATTACTCAACTCCGGAAAACTCCGCACCACGTCCTCCACCTGGACGGGATAAAACTTCGCCCCTCGGTAGATGACCAGATCGTCGTGGCGTCCGAGCACCCCGCCCGGAGAGCGCCTGTGGGTGCGCCCGCAGGCGCTCGGTGCGCTCTCGAGCCGTGCGTAGTCGTTCGTCCAGTAGCGGAGCATCGGGGTCGCCTCGCGGGTGAGATGAGTAATCACGAGAATCCCCACCTCCCCCTCGGGCACGGGTTTTCTGGTTTCGGGGTCGAGCACCTCGACGATGTGGTGGTCCTCCGACCAGATAAGCCCGGACTTCGCCACCGACTCGCTCGCGAAGGTGGGTCCAATCTCGCCGAGGCCAAAGTAGTCGTAGGCGTCAATACCGAGCGCCCCCTCGATGCGGGAGCGCGTTGCTGGATTTTGGGTTCCTCCTTCACCGCCAAAGCCACCGATCTTGAGTTTTTGGGGGTCTACTCCACTCTCGCGGAGCTTCTCGCCGATGTAGAGACCGAAACTCGGCGTACTGAGAATCACCGTGGAGCCGATTGTGTTCATATAGAAAATTTGACGCCCGGTCTCGGTCGCTCCGATGGGAATGACAAAACAACCGATTTTCTGGGTGGCGTAGTGAACACTCATCCCCGCCACCCAAAGGCCATAGCTGAAGGCGTTCTGGACGATATCCCCGGGACGCACCCCAAAGCTCCACATCGTCCGGGCGGTGAAATCGGCTATATTTTCGACGTCTTTTCGGCTCCATATCGTCCCCACCGGAACACCCGTCGTCCCCGTCGAGGGATGAAGCTCACCCCAATCCCCGGGGAGCGCTACGGTATAGCGTCCAAAGGGCGGGTGGCTTTTCTGCTCCTCGCGGAGCTCTTGTTTGGTGACGGGAGGGATCTTTTCGATGTCGTCGAGGGAGCGGATGCTCTCGGGGCCCAGCCCGGCCTCTTCCAGCCGTTCTCGGTAAAACGGGGAACCCTCCCAACACCTGCGGACTTGCCACCTCAGGCGCTCGAGTTGAAGCGAGGCGAGTTCATCGCCCCCCATCCGCTCTATTTTTTCGTCCCAGAAATCGCCCTTCGGCGCTTCGGTCATCTTCGTCTTGGCTCTTTATATGTTGAATAACAATATCGCCCACCGCTTCAAAAGCGAAAACGAAACGGTCATTTATTTTTTCCGGTCTGATTTTTATTTGAGGTGCGGATTCCTGGTTCGCTGCGGATTCCTGGTTCGCTAAAAAAGCGTATGCACATGAATCTCACCCCTCCCGGATGGGGCCGATTCAGCCATGTGAAAACCTTCAGCCACGAACGAGCAAGAAGCGAATTTTCACACAGCCTTATTCACAGAGAGATTGCCTTGAATTTTCCTCGTCGATTTAACGGATTATTAACGCTAGCACACCGCAAAATACCACGCAATAGATTCTGCAATGGCAAGTGATTTTTTCTCGAATTTTTTTGAGGGGAATGTGAAGGAAATCACATATCGAAGGTCAGGCTGTGATACTGGTACCCGCGGCGCGCGGATCGGCCACGGCCTGAAGCAGGGCCGGTAGAATCTCCTCAAGTTCCGCTCCAGGGGATATATCCATAACAAAACCATCGATCAACTCGCGCCTGAGCCAGCCGGCGATGACGACCGCCTCCTCGAGCGCTTCCTTTCCGGGATCGGTTGCCTTCGCCTCTTCTCCGAAATAGGCCGCCTGAATCCTCGCCGCGAGTTCATCGACGGGAGGTGCAATACGTTCAAACTCAAGCTCATCCACCAGGATTCCGCCCCGGACGATATAGCAGACCCGCCGCTGCATCGTTCCGCCCGGCTCGACAATGATGATATTTCGTTGTTCGACGGAAGGGCCCGAGAGAGAGTGATTCTTCACCAAGTGCCGCAGCCTACCTAAATTGCGCTTCAATTGGCCTGGCGAGGGGGCCTTCTTCCCCCATGCCTCCCGCAAAAGGGCGAGCAGGCTATCCTCGCTGGTCCGCCGCATGCGCCCCTCGAGCATCCTCTGGAGGCGAGCGATCATCTTATTATATTGCGCGACCGGAATTTCAGGGACCTCTCCGCCCGAATCCGCCTCCTGTCCGCCGGAATCCTTGCCAGAGCGCTGGACGCGGTGGAGCGGAAATACAGCGTGTATCGCGCCTAGAAGGTCTCGGAGCTGGGCTTGCTTTCTGAAGGGGCCATAGTAGGCGCCGCCGTCCACAGCCAGATTGTTCACGGAGTAGGCCCGGGGAAATTGGCTGCCGAGTGAAATTTTGAGGAATCCGGTCCCCCCTACCTGACCGGCGCCGTTCATTCCCTTCGAGTTTCGCCGAAACCGGACCGCTTGAAGGCTCATCCCCAATTCGCTCTCCAGCGGTTGTGCCACGACTTTTCGGACTGTGCGCAGCTTCTGGACAAATTTCGTCGCCGAGCGGTTCTTGGGATAAAAAATATCGCGGACCGCCCGCTGGATATTGGGCGCCTTCCCCGAGTAGACCGTCTCGCTCTTCTCGTTAAGAAGACGGAACACACCCCGGTCGGTGGGCAGATCGTTCAGCGTGGCGGGATCGATAGATATTCCCTCGGCGAGAGACGGGGCTTCCGCCGTAGTGACATCCTGAAAATCGAGCACATCCTCGAGCGATTCGAGCCCGAACGCCTGGAGCATCCGCAGGAAGCGAATGAAAATCTCCGCTGTCGTCTTCGAATCGCCCAACGCCCGGTGGCGATCGTTTTTCGAATCATTAAGGTTGATGAACGAGGCCAACTCTCCGAGGTTGTACCTCCCGGCCTTGGGGAGGAGCCGCTGAGCCAGCTTGAAGGTACACAGGACAGACGGCGCGAACTCCCGCCCGAGGTACTCGGTTGTAAAATATCGAATAAAATGAAAATCGAAGTTGGCGCAATGGGCAACGAAAACGGTGTCCTCGAGAAAATCAAGGAACGAGGGAAGCACTTCGGTCAACTCGGGTTGATCCAGAACCATGGCATCGGTAATTCCCGTCAGGCGAACGACGCTCCAGGGGATCTCCCGACCCGGATTCACCAGGGCGTGGTATTCGCCGGTAATCTTCCCGTCTCGCACTTTCACCGCCGCCAGTTCGGTGGGCCGGTGTTGGGGAGGCCGGCCGCCGGTTGTCTCGATATCCACAACGGCGAAGGTGATGTCCGGAAGAAACCGTGATTTGAGAAGAGGCTCAAGCGCTAGCCAGCGCCCTTTATCGTCTTGTGTGAAATGGGGATTTGATTCCAGGTAGGGACCGAGGATGGCACCTGCGGCATCCTCTTTCAATCCTTCTGCTTTCAATATTTTGCGGGCTAATTCCGCGCAAGAAACGGGCTTTCCTTCTTGCTTTAGCGCCCGGTGGATAGTCTGTCTCATGAATGTAAAAATTACCGAAGGAACAGTGAGTTCTGGGCAGCACCACCTGGAAGCATCGTATCAGAATCGCCCGGCTCGTTCAAAGGAATAGGCCTTTAGACGGCCGGGGGGGAGTTTCCGGGCGAATCCTCCCTGCGGGCGGGAGATTCCCTCTCCAGGGGGCCAAAATTACGATCAGACCGGTTCCGGGAAATCTGGCCAAATCGCCCGAAAATCACCCCTTGAGGTCCCCACCGGAGTTCATGCCTCACCATTCACCCCGTTCCCGTGATTTGGTATAACCCCTTGAAGCCGATTCCCCTATCACGAGAGGCCAGAAAATTGTTCGGAAGCATCGGAGTCCCGGAACTGATTATTATTTTCGTCGTGGCCCTCGTCGTGATTGGGCCCAAGCGGCTGCCCGATCTCGCCAAGACCCTCGGAAAAACGTTGAGGGACTTCAAACGTGCGACCTCGGATTTTCAGGATTCCATCAACCTCGACTCGGACTTTGAGATCGAGGAAACCTCGAGCGCCAAGTCCTCCACGGAGAGCGCAGCGGCAGAAGAAAAGGAACCGAACCGTATCGATCCCCATTCGCCGGCGGACCCCCCGGATACGGACGAGGCCTCCACAACTGCTCCCCCCTCAACCGCCTCCGGCGATTCGACCGACGAGCCTCCCAAGGAGAGGGCCTAAGCGACGTGAGCGACGAAGGCTCCATGCCCCTTTCGGGGCACCTGACCGAACTGCGCAACCGAATTCTGACAATCCTTGGGACCATCTTCGGACTTTTCCTGATCACCTACTTTTTTTCGGCCGAGCTTCTCACTATCGCCCAGCGGCCCATCGCCGGACAAAATCTCATTTTTCTCTCTCCGACCGAGGCCTTTTTCGCCCGCCTGAAAATCGCCATCTACGCCGCCCTTTTTATCGGGCTCCCGGTCATGCTCTTTCAAATCTGGCAATTCTGCGCCCCGGGCCTCCTCTCCCGCGAAAGGCGCTACACCGTCATTTTTGTCTTAACCTCGATGATCCTTTTCACCACGGGGGCGGTGTTTTGCTACTTCCTGATTCTGCCTTATGGACTCTCGTTCCTGCTCAGCTTCGCGACCGAGACGATTACGCCCCAGATTTCCATAGGTTTTTATATCTCCTTTATTTTTAAGCTTATTCTTGTGTTCGGGGTTGTCTTCGAGGTCCCCCTGGTCACCTTGCTTCTTGTCCAGGCCGGTGTCGTCACACCGCAGTTCCTGACATCGAACCGGAGCTATATGTACGTCGGGGCCTTCGTTGTCGCGGCGGCCCTAACTCCCCCGGACGTGATCACCCAGGTGCTCATGGCCGGGCCGCTCCTCATCCTTTTCGAGGTCAGCGTCGCCGCCTCGAAGATCCTCTTCCGCCGAAAACTGAAGAAAGCCGAGGCCGAGGCGGTCGAGAGCGATTGGGACGACGAGGATGAGAGTGAGGAGGAGGACGAAGAATAATGAACCCTCCTGATCCGCGCGGCCCTCTCGCTCCCGAGGATCGGATCATCTGCGCCCTCGATCTCCCCACCCTAGACGAGGCCCTGCGCCTTGTGGATTCTTTGGGCGGGCGCGTCCGCTGGTTCAAGATCGGGATGGAACTTTTCACCCGTGAGGGACCCCGCGCCGTGGAGGCTGTCCTCGAGCGGGGCCGAGGCGTTTTTCTGGATTTGAAGTATCACGATATCCCGGCCACGGCGGAGCGCGCCGTCGAATCGGCCGGGGCGCTCGGGGTCTCGCTCCTGACCGTCCACGCCGCCGGCGGGCCCGCTATGCTCGAGGCCTGCGCCAGAGGGCGCGACCGGTGCCAGAGCCCGCCGGCTATCCTCGCCGTCACCGTCCTGACCAGCCTCGACGCGGCGGCGTTGTCCGCCGTCGGCATCGAACGCCCGGTCGAAGAGCAGGTCCTGGCGGCGGGCGCCCTCGCCCGCTCGGCTGGCATCGACGGCCTCGTCGCCTCTCCCCGCGAAGTGGCTTCCCTGCGCCGGGAACTCGGGAGAGAATTCCTCATCATAACGCCCGGCGTTCGGCTCGCCTCTGGCGGGCACGACGATCACGCGCGCGCCGAAACCCCCCAGACGGCCGTGAAGGACGGAGCCGACCTCCTCGTCGTCGGGCGTCCGATTCGGGACGCCGAGAACCCCCGGGTGGCCGCGGAGGTGTTCGCCCAGGCTATTGCCCAGGGGGCGGCATCCCGGTGACCCCTTAGATTTCCGAGTCGAGAATCATGGAAGGCCCCAAGGAGCGGTTTCGGCTGGTCATCAGAGGCCGGGTGCAGGGCGTTTGGTACCGAGCCAGCGCCCGAGATCGGGCAGAGGCGCTGGGCCTGACCGGATGGGTGCGAAACCTGCCCGACGGCTCTGTCGAACTGGTGGCCGAGGGCGGTGGAGAAGCGCTCGAGCGCCTTTTCGGCTGGTGCCGGGAGGGCCCTCCCCTGGCACAAGTCTCCCGAGTCGAGCAAGAGCGGAGCCCCGCCACCGGCGAATTTTCGTCGTTCGATGTGAAGTAGGGAGTTAAATTCCGGTGTAGCCCGTCCAGAAGATGAGATAGGCCGAAAGAATGCTCAGATAGTTCGAGATCAGCAATAGGCCGACGGCAAGCAGCATCACGCTGCTTCCCAGTTCGACCGCCCGGAAATACCTGCGGAAGGATTGATAGAATTTAAAGAAGTAGCCAACACCCAAACCGCTGATTAGAAAAGGAACGCCCAGCCCGGCCGAATAGCTCGCCAGCAGGAGCACACCCTGACCCGCCGTCTCCTTCGTCCCGGCAAAAAGAAGAATGCTCCCCAGAATCGGCCCTACGCACGGTGTCCAGCCCGCCGCGAAAGTCACCCCGACAACGAAACTGCCCGCCCACCCCGCAGGCTTGCTGTTCAGCGAGACCCGTTTTTCCCGGGAGAGGGCCGGAAAGAATACCGCCGCCGCCGCGTAAAGACCCAACGCCATCAAAACGCCGCCGAGCGTCGGCAGGGCGCGGCTGATACCGAGTGCGCCGCCCAACAGCATGGTCAGGGCCACCGCCCCCGAGACCGCCGAGGGCAGGGAGTTGAGGAGCGACTGGAGTCGAAACTCAAGCGCCCGGTCGCCGATATAGAGGCCGAACATGGTGATCATGATTCCGCCGCCGATCCGGATTCCGTCCTGGTAGGAGAACAGCAGGTTTCCCAGATAAGAGACGCTCGCGCCCAAGGCGACGAAAACCACCGAAAATCCAAAGATAAAGAATATGGAATTCAGAAGAATCAGGCGGCGGACGCTCCGCTCCTCCCCGCCATCCTTGATTTCTTCATAGGAGAGGCCGGTGATATAGGAGATGTAGCTTGGAAATAGCGGAAGTACGCAAGGAGAAGCAAAACTCAACACCCCTGCCAGGAAAGCAAAACCCAAAGATACATTGTCCGCGGGCATCTAGTACCTCATCATTTCGCCGCCAAGATTATTTGACTACAACCTGTGCAAACGCCTCTCCGTCCGACACCGGCAACCCCGTCACGAAATAATAAAAGGTTCCGGGCCTGGCGAACGCGGTGCTCGCTGTCGCGCCCGAGCCAAAAGCCGCGCTTACATAAGTGCCGTCCGGAGCCAGGAAAAACAGGGTCGGCGCCCGGGTGACCCGGTTCAGGACATCGCCCTTGCTAAAAACTACGGATATATACCGGTCGGTCGCATTAAACCAGATGACTGTCGAACCCTGTTCCACATTTAAATTCCGGGGATAAACACCCTCCGCGTCAACGCGGACAACCTGGTATTTCCCGATTCCCGAAAGCTGCCTCGACTTTAATTTGGGCTTCACCGCGGGCCGGCTATCTTTTTTGACATCGCCCGAAGGGGCGCTCGCGGGTGCGGCCTCCGCCGGGCCAGCGCTTTCAACCGCCCAACCGAAAATGGCCAGCATGAAGCAAAACACCAAATATCGGCAAAAATTCCGCCTCTGAATCCTTTGAAAGATCAACCTAGGCCCTCTTCGATTACGGAAAACGGATTCCTGACCTCTATCGTATCCTCCCGGTCCGGGCCGGTGGAAATCATCCAGATCGGCTTTCCGGTCAAACGACCGAGATGGCTCAGATATTCCTTTGCCCTAACGGGCAAATCACCGTAATTCCGGACACCCGCCGTTGGCTCCTTCCAGCCCGGGAAATCCTCGTAAACCGGTATGCACCTCTCTAAGATTGTGGCCTCCGCCGGAAAGGTGGTGATGCGCTTGCCTTCTATTTCATAGCCCACGCAAATCCGAATTGTGTCGAGATTATCGAGAACATCGAGTTTCGTCACCACGAGCGCATCGGCCCCCGTGACTTGGACGGCATGACACGCCGCTACGGCATCGAACCACCCGCACCGCCTTGGCCGCCCGGTCGTGGCGCCAAATTCGCCTCCACCCAGGCGCAGACGCTCGCCCTCGTCCCCGTGAAGCTCGGAGGGAAACGGCCCCTGGCCCACTCGTGTGCAATAGGCCTTCATCACCGCGACAACGGCGCCCACCCTGCCCAGCGGCATGCCGAGCCCGCTGAGCGCCCCTCCGACACCGGTGTTGCTCGATGTCACATAGGGGTAGGTCCCCATGTCCAAATCGAGGAGAATCCCCTGAGCGCCCTCAAGAAGAACTCGCCGGTTATTCGTGATAGCCTCGAGGATCTCCGCATCGGTGTTTCGCACATGGGGGGCGAGGATCTCCCGCACTTCATCGCAGACCTCAAGAATATAGCCTTCCTCTAGGGCGCGGCGCTCCTCCTCGTCGAGGGAGATGCCCGCGAGAAGGCGTTTTTTGATCGCCAGGCTGACGCGCACGCGCTCGGCGAGCACTTTCTCGTCGTAAAGATCGCATACCCGGATGCCCAGCCGCGCCGCCTTGTCCGAGTAGGCGGGGCCGATTCCCCGGCCGGTCGTTCCGATTCGATTCACACCCAAAAGCTCTTCCATGTGGGAGTCGAGCACCTTGTGGTAGGGCATGATCATATGAGTGCGCTTACCGATGACCAGATTTCCGCCGACCTGGATACCCCCCTCGCGGAGTTGCTTGATTTCATCGACCAAAGCGACTGGGTCCACTACCACGCCCGATCCGATAATGCAGTGAACATGAGGGTGGAGAATCCCGGTGGGAATCAGATGAAGGATAAACTCCTTGCCGTCGGCGACAACCGTATGGCCGGCGTTGGCCCCGCCCTGATAGCGCGCCACCACCTCGGCCTGGCGAGCGAGCAGATCCACAACCTTTCCTTTGCCCTCGTCGCCCCACTGGCCTCCGATCACGGAAAGAACGCTCATCTCTCTATCCCCAATCCTTTAATCCACGCCGCCAACTCATCCACATGACACCCCCCCCGCTCCTTGCCGGAGGCCTCCACGATTCGGAACCGACCGGTTTTATTCGCATTTCGTTCCACGACAATACACCGCATAACGCCTGCCCGCCGAGCGTATTCGAGCGATTCGGGTAAATCCCGCCGAATGATGTCCCGGGCAACGCGCCAGCCGGCGGCTCTTAATTCTCGGGCCACCTGGATTCCAATCCGTTTTTCGCGCGTAAAATCAATCACAAGAAAATCTCCGCCCAGGCCGTCGAAGTCCCCGTCCGGCGTGATCAGGAGCAACTGATCAATGTCGATGGCAATGCCCGTCCCAAGTCCGTCCCCGCCGTAGCGTCCCAGCAGACGATCATATCGCCCGCCGCCGCAGACCGGATACCCGGTCCCCTCGACGAAACCCTCGAAAAGTATCCCGGTATAATATTCAAAATCCCGGATATCGCTCAGGTCGAAAATGACCCGGTCGGAGAGGCCGTAAAGTTCGAGCATGTGCTCGACCTGCTTGAGTTCCTCGATGGCCCGGCGCGATGAGGGGTTTTTCACCTTTTTAAGAGCTCGGTCGAGAATCTTTTTTCCGCCGAACAACTCCGGCAAATCCAGCAAAACCCCCGCATCGCC
>JAVEPB010000007.1 GCA_030922375.1 bacterium
CGACCCCGCCGAGCCCACCGGCTCCGCCCGAGGTCAAGCCGCAGAAAATACCGGCGAGGCTGCTCCCCAGCCCGCCGAGGCTGGTCCCTAAACCCCCGAAAATTCCCTTGAGATCGCCGAGGAGGCCGCCCCCGCCGCCCGCGCTTCCAAACAGGTTCGACATCCCGCCGAGAAGTCCGCCGCTGTTCACACTCCCGAAAATCCTGTGCATGGCGAATTACTAAATCAGGCGGCCACGGGGGTCTGAAACAGCCCTCCGCAATGTGAATTCCAAGCATATTTCCTCAAATTTGCCAGGGTAGGAGGCTCCTTCCCAGCCGCTTCATCGGGTGTTTTGAGATTCAGGGATTGATGGACCCGGTGGGCATTGTAGTAGACCTGAAACTCTTCGAGCTTTTCTTCCAGATCGCGCCCGTTCCAGAAAAGAATCTGGTCCAGATATTCGCGTCTGATCGTGCCGATAAGCCGCTCGGTAAAAGGATGAGATACCGGAACATAGGGGAGGGACCTAATCGGTTTCGTTTGCCGAATCCTCAGATTTGCCCTCCACTGATGGAAGCGAAACAATGGATCGTGATCTGAGCTGAGGTAGCGGGGTTTGCCTTGCTTAATAGTTGCCTGATGGAACATTCGGCAAAGGGCAGGGCCATCGACATCGCCTTTATGTACCCCAAACCCGATAATACGCCTCGTAAACTGATCCATGACAACCAGGACCCAGTGGGTCTTGAGCACGATAGATTCACACCGAAAGAGGTCCACGCTCCAAAGACTGTCCTTCATATGGCCGATGAAGGTGAGCCAGGAGGGCCCATCTCCGGGATCTGACCGATATTTATTTGCAAGGACGCGTCTCACGACATCTTTATCGATTTCGATGCCAAAGGTCCTTGCAATCTCCTGGGCAATTCTGGGAGTTCCGAACCGGGGGTTGCGGCGCTTCATCTCCAGAATGATTTGAATGAGTTCGAGAGATGGTCCCTTGGGACCAGGTTTTCCTCTTCTTTTTGAGGTGTAGAGATATCGGTACTTCCGCTTGATGAGATCTTTGTGAAATCGATGAAAAGTCGAAGGCCGGATGATGATGGCCGATCTCTCTGTGCGCCGCGGACCAACAATGCTCGCCAGCAGTCCCAGATAGAGCCGATCATATGGCGTGAGATTGGGAGCGCGCCTGCGGGAGCGTGCGATGATGAGGAGCTGTTGCTTCAAGAGGAGATTTTCGGAGGCGAGTGCCTTCGTGCCGCCAGATCTGATGAGTTTGGCAATCGTGGCCAATATGTGGGCAAAAACCAGGAAAAGAGTCTTCATGAAGGGAGAGGGTAGGGAGAAATAATCATCGGAGCAAGGCGACGAAAAACTTCATTTCGAGATAAAATTACTAATTCGCCATGCACAGGCATATTCCACCAGGTTATCGGAGCCTTTTTCGAGCAAACCGCATTTATAAATCATCCCCGCCAGGGAGCGCACAGTGAAAGCGCCCCGGCTAAATCCAAACAGGTAGACATTATCCCCCGCCTCGTAAAATTCCATCAATATGCGGTATGCGTCCAGGACATTTTTTTGCAGACCCTCGCCGGTGGCCTGGTCGCTTTTTGACTTAAGGTCCAATGGACTATCTTCATGATATTCCCAACCACCCGTTCCGACACCCGGATCGTAAAACGCAATTTGCGTTGCGGACTTTATGGCGGCCATATACGTCAAGACTACATTCGTGTTGTTTTTCCCGTACTCGTTCCCGGTCCCGTCACAACAAATCACGATATTTTTCATTTTCCGATCTCCCCGCTGACAACTCAATTCTCCGCGACCCGGGCCGGCAGCGATTGCTTTTGATGCTTCCACCGGAGGAAGGGTCTTGAGGTGTTTTTATGTCGGTATCGACCAAGCCCAATGGCCCGCACACCGGATCAGCTTAAAGTTATTTATTAATCAATTTACTACGAAATAACCGGTGGGTCAAAGATCTGATTTCAAAACCCCCGGCGCGGCGGATACCCGCGCGGGACGAGCCGGAGTGCCCGGGTGAATTCCGCGAGAACGCGCATGTGAGGGGCCAGAATGCTTGATGTGCACGGCGGAGAATTTTTCGTGATTTGACTTGAATGTAATTACATAACTATCTCTTTAAACTGATATTGTCATCTATCAAAAGCCGGTTTATCCGGCCCCTCCTAGGCCCTCACGCGCCAAACGGCTGCGGCGCTGACGAGCCGTGCGACGGCCATCGCGCCAAAAACCCAGACCCACCCGCCGGAGACGGCCATCGACAGCCAACCGAAGAACCAGGCCTGCACCGCCCCGTAGAGGTAGCCGTGGACGCTCAGGAGCCCGGTCCCGGTTCCGGCGAGCCGGCGGCCGACGAGATCGATCGCCAGCGCGGGCAGCGGGGCCATGTTCAGCGTGAAACCGGTCAGGAAGAGCAGCCCCGAGGCGAGGAGGGCGTTGTCCGCCGGACTCAGCGCGATCGCGGCAATGGCGGCCCCGCTCAGGAGGGCGGCCATCATGATCACCCGCGAGCGATTGCTCCCGAAGAAGCGGTCCGAGACCCATCCGCCCATCAGGGGCCCGAGCATGATCCCGGCCGGGTAGGCCACCGTCACGAGCGACATCGCCTTGAGGCCAAAGCCCCCCGCCTGTGCGTAGTAGACCGGCGCCCACGAAACCACCCCGTAGCGGACCAGAACGTCTAGCCCCCGGAGGTGGCAGGCGAGGACGAAGCGCCAGTTCGTCATGACGTGAACGTAGGCGGCGAGGCCTCTTTCCGATTCCGTCGAAGCGGCCTCGGCCTCGCGGGAGACGGCCTCGGACTCGGCGTACTCGGACAGCCCCACCTGGCCGGGCCGGTCGCGCGCAATGAGATAGATCGCCACCCCCATCAGCGAGATCAGCATCGGGGGCCAGCGCATCGCGGCGCGCCAACCCCACTCCGCCGCCACCCAGGGCGCTATCAGCCAGACCACCACCATCGCGACGCCCGCCGAGGCGCTAGCGAGCCCGACCGCCCTGCCCCGCTCCCGCCGCGACCACCACTGGGCGATGAGCCCGAGGCCGGGAGCCCAGGTGGCGGCCCCGAAAAACCCGGCCAGCGCCCAGGGGATGAGAAGCCCCGACGCCGAGTCCGCGTAGCTCGCGATAAAATTAAAAACCCCGATGCCGGCGGCCCCGTAAAAGAGAACCACCCGGTAGCCGATCCGCTCGGCGATCCGGCCATGGAGAGTCCCCCCGAGGGCGAAGCCCCAGAACATCCAGGAGTTGATCCAGCCCGTGTCGGCCCGGGTGATCCCCAGGTCCTCGATGACGGCGGTCTGGATGAGGCTGAAATTGAAGCGGCCCAGATAGCTCGTCGCATAAAAGGCGCAAAAGGCGAGCAACACCCGCCACTTCCACCGGCTGAAGGCGCCGGTCAGATTCAATGACTCCGCATCAGGGCTCATGGGAGCGGAATTATGGGCCAACCCCGCCCCGCCATCAAATTCGGTCGGTCCCCGACTTGAATACCTGGCGAGGCCAGGGCGGGCTGGCGCGGCGAGCTTCGGACTCTATCCAAAGAAGATTGTGCTAGAATTCCGTTATCCAATAGGGAACCTGGGAAAAGTCGGTTAACAAGACTTTTTTTGTTTTGATTGGGGGAGAAATACCTAGAGACAGGGGGGAGGCCCGTCATGGCTAAAGATGCAAACCCGGACGAGAAAACGGGAAAGAAACAATCCGGACCCTCGAAGGTCGTTTTCACGCAAAAGTTGCCCGCCAAGATACGGGACCTTATCTCCAAGCTTCAACAAAACTATCCGTTTTTCGCCGAGATGCACGAAAAAGAAATCGAGGAACTCCTCCGCCAATGCGAAAATGAAACGTTTCGTGACGGAGAGGTCATTTTTGAAAAAGGGACCGGGGGGGACAAGTTTTATTTAATTGTCTCGGGCAGCGTCCTCATTTTTCCGGGTAATGCCGAGATTCGCCTGGAGCCGGGAAATGTATTTGGCGAGATGGCGATTCTCGATCGCTCGGAACGAACGGCGACCGCCATGGCGGCATCCGATGCCACGCTCCTGTCCCTGCACCAGGAGGTTTTTTCCACGGAGATGCTTGCCCTGCGCAGCAAGATAGCTATCGGCATCGCCAAGCAACTTTCCGAAAAACTTCGCAACGCCAACCAGATCATGAACCAGATTGCGGATCAGCTTACCGATGCATTGAAAAAGATCGCCGAACTCTAGGGGAAAGCCGCGACCTGACCGGTCAGGCCCGAGCGGCCCCCGGCGGGGCGGATGACGCGGCCCGAGCGGCTGCCGTACTACATGTGTGGCTCGTAAAGGATGGCGTGGATGTCGGTGTCGCCGATGTTCTCAACGATGTGCGTCCACGCCTCGTGATACATGACATGTCCGTCGGGAATCTCCGCCTCCATGGTCTCGTCGCCGACATAGATCCGGACCTTCCCGCCCTTGATGAAATAGACCGTCTCGTTCGGGTGGGAATGCTCGTTGTCTTTCTCTCCCGCCGGGAGCGTCATCTCCACGACGCGAAGGTGCTCATTATTAAAGATGATTTTGTAGTGATCGGGAGAAACTTCGCACGGGTCGATATAACTCATTTACCTGTCTCCATTTTTTGACGGTCCCACGAGGCAATTGGTCTGCCCGATTGTGGGCGCCGCACGAAAGGAAAAAATCTTCTCTTTGTGCACATATCAGCTACACCATGATCCATTACCCTGAATGATGCGGCAGCGATCTCTCCTACCAATAAAAAGACCGATTTGTCCCTGAATTCCCAGATGGTATCGTGATTTCCTCACATTAAATTGATCGCGATTAATAATTCAAGCGATTAATTCTTCCTGCCGCCCGGAGGCGAGGTTGATACATGAAAAATGAGGAAAGCAAGAACCAAGGGCCAATAATAACGGAAGGGCTTATCTTATTCAGGGGAAAATAACTTCTCTATCTCAAGGGCCGCCTGCTAAATATCGGCCAATATTTTTCGCCCATCCTAAGACTCCATAAGGAAAATTGTTGTGAAAGCGAAGATTCGAAGCTCAAGGAGGGGGTCGGCGATTTGTCATTTTTCAATCTCTTTAATTCTCATGGGAGCTCTCCTCGCGGGTTGCGCGACGCCTCAGGCGATGATTGCGATTAAAAGTCCCGCGGAAATCGCGGGACGATGGAAAGGCACTCTCCTGTTGTTTGGCAAAGGAGAGACTCCCGCGACGCTTCGCATTGATTCGGACGGGACTTACTCGTTCAAGGGTTCGAAATATAGCGAGACGAACACATTCAGAATTGAAGGCGGGAAGGCCATAACGGGAAGGGACAAAGACGGCACGATCACCCTCCACGCGGGAGACGGAAAGCGGTTCCTGGCCACCCAAAACGAGTGGGGAACGGGAAGGTTCACTTTGGCGAAATAGGGTTTTCCGCCGGGAGCGCCTTGGGGGCGATTGAGCTGGAAAAACGGATGGGTGGTGAGGTGCGCGCTAAGGGCTCAGTCGATTCCGCTGCCGATGCGCCCCCAGCGGACGCTGCCCGCGTCATGGTTCCAGGACCAGTAGATCATGAACGCCGAGCCGCGAATCTTCGAATCCCAGCAGGCGGACCGCCAGAGCCCGCAGGGAAAGGGAATATCCCAGACGTAGTCGGAGAATCTGAGGCGGAGGTGATCGAGTTGATCGCCCGCCTTTAAAAACCCCCAGAAGCGGCTGTCCTGGCTGTTGTTGCGGTTGTCGCCGAGGACGAGATAGCTCCCCTTCGGAACGCGGAAGGGGGTGTGCTCGCCCGGCGGGCCCACCGCGACCCCGTCGGGGTCCTTGAAAACGACGTAGGGCTCTTTAAGCGGGGCGCACCGATCGAGGGCGCCGGGCGTCTTGCAGTTGATGTAGACGCGCTTTCCCCGGACCAGCACTTCGTCGCCGGGGAGCCCGACGACGCGCTTGATGAAGTCGCGCCGCTCGTCCCGCGGGAAGCGAAAGACGATCACGTCGCCGCGCTCGATGTCGCGGAACCAGTAGATGAACTTGCTCACGAGAATATGGTCGCCGACGAGGAGGGTGTCCTCCATCGATCCCGATGGAATCTTGAAGGCCTGGACGATGAAGGCGCGCACGAAGAAGGCGAGAAAAAGCGCGATCAGGATCGCCTCGGCGTACTCCCGAACCGTCGATTTTTCCCGCCGGGGCGAATCGGCGTCCTTATCGGCGGCCCGAGCGTTCTCGGCCGCGGCGCTCTCGGTCACGATCCCTCCTTGCTCACATCGAGGACGGCCATGAACGCCTCCTGTGGCACCTCGACGGTCCCGATGTTTTTCATTCGCTTCTTGCCCTCTTTTTGCTTTTCGAGCAGCTTGCGCTTCCGGGTGATGTCCCCGCCGTAGCATTTGGCGGTGACATCCTTCCGCAGCGCCTTGATCGTCTCGCGGGCGATGACGCGGTTGCCTATCGCCGCCTGGATGATCACCTCGAACATCTGGCGGGGGATGAGTTTTCGCATCCGCCCGGTCAGCGCCCTTCCGTGATAATACGCCTTTTCCTTGTGGATGATCGAGGAGAAGGCGTCCACGGGCTGATCGTTCAGGAGGATGTCGAGCTTGACGACCTCCGAGGGCCGGAAGGCGAGATGCTCGTAGTCGAAGCTGGCGTAGCCGCGGGTGATCGATTTCAGCTTGTCGTAATAATCGAAAAGTATCTCGCTGAAGGGCAGCTCGTAGATGAGTTCGACTGTCTGGGTGTCGAGATACTTCATCGTGCGCTGGGCGCCCCGCTTCTCCTGGCAGAGCTTCATCACCGGCCCCACGTAGTCCGAGGGAACGAGAATCGTTCCGAGAATGTAGGGCTCCTCGATGTGATCGACCCGGGAGAGGTCGGGGAGCCGGGCCGGGCTTTCGATCTCGATCGCCTCCCCGCCGGTCATCACCACCCGGTAGACCACCGTCGGCGCCGTGAATATGAGGGTGAGATCGTACTCGCGCTCGAGGCGCTCGCGGATGATGTCCATGTGGAGGAGCCCGAGGAAACCGCACCTGAAACCGAAGCCGAGGGCGCCCGAGGTCTCGGGCTCGAAGGTGAAGGCCGAGTCGTTGAGGTGGAGCTTGTCGAGGGCGGCGCGCAGGTTCTCGAAGTCCCCGCTGTCGGCGGCGTAGAGACCGCTGTAGACCATCGCCTTGGGCTCCTGGAATCCGGGGATCGGCTCGCTCGCGGGCGAGGCGGCCGAGGTCACGGTATCGCCCACCTTGGTGTCTCTCACCTCGCGGATGGCGCCGGTGAGCAGACCCACCTCGCCGGGGCCGAGCGAGTCCAATTCAGCGAGACGGGGAAGGAACGCCCCGGCGCTGAGCACCTGGTACTCCCCGCCTGTGGCCATGAAACGGATATGGTCGCCTTTTTTTATCGTGCCGTCGAAAACCCGAATCAGCGGGACCGCCCCCTGGTAGGAGTCAAACCACGAGTCGATGATGAGCGCGCGCGCGGGCGCCGCCGGGTCGCCGCCGGGGGGCGGGATCCGCTCGACGATAGCCTCGAGCACCTCGGGCACACCGGTGCCCTGCTTGGCGCTGACCTCGAGGCAATCCGCCCCGTCGAGCCCGAGCACTTCCTCGATCTGGGCGATGACCCGATCGGCGTCGGCCGAGGGAAGGTCGATCTTGTTGATGACCGGGATGATCACGAGGTCCTGCTCGAGGGCGAGGTAGGCGTTCGCCAGGGTCTGGGCCTGGATGCCCTGGGTCGCATCGACGATGAGAAGCGCCCCCTCGCAGGCCGTCAGGCTCCGGGAGACCTCGTAGTGGAAATCGAC
>JAVEPB010000008.1 GCA_030922375.1 bacterium
GCCCCGATCAACACCTCTATTTCGCTTCCCTCCCTGCGTGTTGGCGCCATGGACCCGGAATTGCTCGCCGAGATTGCCCGCGTTCGCAGAACCGGCTTTACCCTTGTTCCCGAGGCAGGAAGCGAACGGCTTCGCAACGTGATCAACAAAGTGCTCACCGAAGCGGACTTAAAACGGAATTTACAGGACATCCTCGATGCCGGTTGGCCCGGGGTGAAATTTTACTTCATGCTGGGTTTACCGACCGAGAGTTTCGAGGATCTCCGGCAATTAGTGAATATGCTTCAAGAATGCGCCAATATGCAGCGTCGCCGTACCGGAGAGAAATTCCGCTTTATCAACGTCAGTCTTTCAACATTTGTCCCGAAACCGCACACACCATTCCAGTGGTTTCCCCAGGACCGGCAGGAAACCATCAAGGAAAAATTGAATTTCATCCGTGAGCGTGTGCATGACCGGCGCATTCATCTTCGCTGGTCCGAACCGAAGAATAGCTTTTTTGAGGCAATCCTCTCCAAGGGGGACCGCCGCTTGGCCAGCGTTATAGAGACGGCCGTTGATTTGGGGTGCAAGTTCGATGGATGGCATGAGTTCTTTGATTTCGAAAAGTGGATGGAAGCCTTCGAATCGAACGGCCTCGACCCCGAATGGTATGCCTACAGGAATATTTCCGTGACCGAACCTTTGCCTTGGGATCATCTCGACTGCGGCGTATCCAAGGACTACCTATCAACCGAATGGAATCGATCTCTCCGCGAAATTACCGTGGGCGATTGCCGATATGAGTCCTGTGGACAATGCGGAATCCTGGATAATTACAAAGGGGTCAAATACCATTACGAAAAGGCCTTGCCTCTTGCCGAAAACCGCACTCCGGGGATCGACTATGGCGCCGGCCACGAGCCGGTCGAATTGGCCATGATGAAATCACAAAAATCGAACGGCAAATCCCAAGGGCGAATCCGTCAAAAGAGCCGCCGAGGCGTCCGCCAAAGCACCGGTCCGGTGCCTATTGGCTTCGAGGACGCCTCCGGTGACAATCCCGCTATCGCCGCGGCTCAACCGGATGTCCCTGTGAGCCGTTTTCGGTTCATATTCGAAAAATCGGGCGACATGCGATTTTTAAGCCATCTCGAAGTTCTCCGCACTTTCTCGCGTGCGATTCAGCGCGCAGGTCTTCGTGTGGAGCATACAAGAGGCTTCAATCCTCACCCCAAGATTGTTTTCTCCCCCCCCATTCCAGTGGGAGTGGAAAGCCGCATGGAGCTGGTTGATATCCCCTTGCTCGAGATATCCGGAAAACTCGGGATTCTTGAAGTATTTCGAAAAATACAGGGAGGCCTCCCGAAAGGACTGCGGCCTTGGGCGGCCTGGAGGCTTGGCCCCGGTTCCATCTCGGCGGCGAATTCCGTCGCCACGGCTACCTATGAGATCAACTTGCCCGGAGAATTTTCGAGATCGGACTTTAAAGAAGAAATCGAAAATGCTATTGATCGGGTCATAGCGGCCGACGCTATTGAAATAAAACGAATCAGAAAAGGAAAAACTGTTTATTTCGACGCCCGTCCGGCAATTTCAGAATTATGGGCAAAAACCATAATGCCGGGATCGGAAGGGGACCCGGGCTTACGGTTGTACCTTACCCTTCGCGATAAAGAGGGAACCAAACCAAAGGTTTTCGATATCCTGACAACTTGCCTGGGCTTATCTCGCGAAGATTGCCTTAGGGCTCGAATTCACAAAATCGGAATACAAAGGAAAGCCGGGAAAATTCGAGAGATGGAAAATGTCGTCTGAAATCATCGTTAACGCTGAACCATTTGAAACCCGAATAGCCCTCAACGAAAATGGAGTGGCCGCGGAGTTGTACTCCGAACGCGAAGGCGAACAGGGTATTGTCGGAAATATCTACAAAGGCCGCGTGACTAAAGTGCTGCCTGGCATGCAGGCGGCCTTCGTCGATATCGGCTTGGAGAAAGCGGGGTTTCTCCATGTCAACGACGTCGACACTATTGAATCTATCGAGAATTACAGGAAATTCGCATCTGAGCATTTTGAAGAGGACGAAGACCTCGACTTCGACCAGTCCACGGATGAGGACGAAGGAAACGGGTATGCCCGGCCCAATGGTTGGGGCCGACGTAATTGGCGCGGTGAAAACCCGAAAAGCATTGAAGAGCTTCTCAAGGACGGTCAAGAGGTTCTCGTTCAAATAAGCAAGGAACCTCTTGGCACCAAGGGCTCTCGACTGACCAGTTACATCACCCTTCCGGGCAGATACGTCGTGTATATGCCCACCATCAATCAAGTTGGAATCAGCCGAAGAATCGAGGATGAAGCAGAGCGCAAGCGCCTTCGAAAGCTGGTCCACCAATACCGGCAGCCAGGCGCGGGATACATCGTTAGGACGGCAAGCGAAGGAATGGCTGTTGACGACATCGAAGCGAATATGATGTTCCTTCACGCGTTATGGGAAGGTATTTTCGACAACCACAACAACACCTCCGCGCCGGCATTGGTTCACACTAATCTAACGCTCATTCAACGCGTGGTGAGAGACCTCTTCGGTTCATCGATCGAACGAATGATAATCGATTCCGAAATAGAGTATGAACGATGCCGTGACTTCTTGACCGCATACTATTCTCACCTTGTTCCGAAACTGCACCATTACAAGCGCAATGAGCCTATTTTCGATTATTACGGTGTTGAACTGGAAATCGAACGGGCATTGGGCCAGCGCGTGTGGCTAAAAAGCGGGGGATATATAGTAATCGATCAAACCGAGGCATTGACCACAATCGATGTCAACACAGGACGATTCGTTGGTAAGCGATCTCCCGAGGAAACCATTACCCAAACTAATCTTGAAGCTGTTCGTGAAGTTGTTGCACAGCTCAGGCTGCGTGACATCGGCGGCATCATTATCGTTGACTATATTGATATGGAACGAGAGGAAAGCCGCGAAAAAATCTTCAATGCCTTCAAGGAGGAATTGTCCAAGGACCGCTCCAGAACGAAAATTTCGAAAATCAGCGAGCTGGGTTTGGTGGAGATGACACGGAAGCGTGTCAGGGAAAGCCTTGAGCATGTTCTTACCGATCCGTGTCCCTACTGCGAGGGCCGGGGAAGGGTCAAAAGTGCGGCAACGGTGAGTTACGAATCACTCCGTGAGGTTCGGAGAGTCTGTGTCCATCACCAAACCAGCCAGAAGATTTTGGTGAATGTGCACCCGGAAGTGGCCGACCGCTTACTCGAGGAGGAGCGACCGCACGTTGAGGAACTGGAGAGCCATTTAAATATCCAACTGGTGATCAAGGCCGACCCCGAGCTTCATATCGAGGGGTTCGAGGTCATCGCCTTTTGACTGGGTTTTCGTGTATTATTTTTTTAATTCGCCCGCTATTTTACCTCCGCATCAATTTTTATCGAGGTTCTTGGGAATGCGGAACAAATTAAAGCTGCTACTTCTTTGCCTTGTTTTGAGCGCCTGCGCATCCAGGACCCAAAAGGCGGAAAATGAGGCCCTTCCTGCCGGACAACCACCCGAGTCGGTGCTCAGCAGACAGGTGGTAAGCGCTCAAGAGCAAAGCGCCCGCCTGGAAGTTCGCCTGTCCGAGTTCGAGAAAAAAATTAGCACTCTGGGGCAGTTGGTCCGCAAACTCACCAAACAGCAAAACAGCCTTGAAGCACGACTGGATAATCTCGGGCGCGGCCTAAAAACCGCTCCTACCCCTCCCATTTCGAAACAAAAACCACCCAGAAGAATATCTCCTACCCGCAGGCGAATGAGCCGCAAGCCACCCGCAAAGCCAACTTCAAAACCCCGGCCAACGCAAGCCCGGCGAACCATTCGAAGCAAACAGAAAAAAAGAAATATTTCCTCTCCGGCTGGAGGCGCCCTGACATCCCAAGAGGCATACAATGTCGCCTATAGAGCCATTCGCGCGAGAAAGAGCGAGGAGGCTATTCTGCATTTTCGGGATTTTCTCGCACGTTTTCCGGGGAGCAAACTTGCTGGAAATGCACAGTACTGGTTGGGTGAAAGCTACTATGACTTGAGGGAATATCCCGCATCCCTCGAAGAGTTCAAAAAAGTCATCAAACGATACCCCAAAAGCCGAAAAGTGCCCGACGCTTATTACAAAAGAGGGCTAACTTACCTTCGGATCAAAGATCCTGGGCGTGCTGCCCTGGAATTTGAAAAACTCATCGAAAATCATCCCAAGCACCGGCTATTTGAAAAAACCCAAAAAAGACTTCGGGCTCTCTACCGGGCCGGGGTTGAAAAAAACAGGTAACCCCTCTTTTCCTGTAATTCACTGTTTCTAAGGCATTTACATACCTCCCTTCACGGCCCGTTGCCCACCCCGATCAAGATGAATCGAAATTTTCTCCTTGACATACCAAGCATCTCCCATGGTATCAGATGGCAGGCGGACTGCTTTCGCTTGGTTGCGATACTAAAGCAGACGAGAATTATCAATGATTTATGGGGCTTAAATGCAACGAATCGCAGAAAAAATCAGCTCTTGGGGCCAGGGAATTCCGGAAATTTCCGACGCCTGGCTGGTACTTCAAACGCTACCGGGCATGACGCCTGAGCGCCTCCACCGGTTGACAGAAAAATACGATGACCCAATCGAGGCACTCCGAACGCCCGTTGAAGCATTGGCGCGCATTGCCGGCAAAAAAGCAGCCGAAACCCTTAAACATGAGACCCCTATTGACCTTGCGCACAAAATCCGTACCGAAGCCGAAAAAAATGGAGTCCACATCCTCACTCGAAGCGATGAGAAATACCCCGAACAATTGAAAAATATATACGCGCCTCCCGGCGCCATATTTATAAAAGGGGAAATACAGGAGCGCGACTCCCTGGGTGTAGCCATTGTCGGAATGCGCACACCTTCATCATATGGCAGGCGCGCGGCTCAAACCTTGGCGAGTGCGCTTGCCGAACGAGGGATTACGGTTGTAAGTGGAATGGCCCGGGGTATTGACACGGAATCCCATCGAGCGGCTATCGAAGCGCGTGGGCGCACTATCGCAGTGCTGGGATGTGGCCTGAATATCAACTACCCTTCCGGGCAAGAGGAACTACGGAGTGATATCGTCAGCCAGGGAGCCGTCATATCCGAACTCCCTTGGAATTACCCCCCGAGACCCGAGAATTTTCCAAGACGGAACCGCCTGATTAGTGGCCTTTCGCTTGCCACCGTGGTTGTAGAAGCGGCTCAGCGAAGCGGAGCTCTTGTGACCGCGCGTCTCGCACTTGAACAGGGCCGGGAATTGATGGCAGTCCCCGGCCCTATCGATTCGGGCCGTAGCGCTGGGTGCCACCGGTTGCTAAAGGAAGGCGCTCATCTCGTTGAATCGGCCGACGATATCCTCGCGGCATTACCCGGCTACGTAATGGAAAAGTTTTCCTCCCTATTGAATAACTCCTTCCCAAAGAGTAGTCAGAAAAAAAGTACGCAAACAGAAATGAGTTCCGACCTCCTCGCATCTTTATCCCCTGAGGAAAAGATGATTTCCAATCATTTCGATGAAGGTTCAAATACAATAGAAAACATGGCAAAAAAAACGGAATTAAAGCCTGAACATGTTTCGCAAATAATCCTAAATCTTGAACTTCGCGGATTTTTGCGCCAAACGGAGGGTGGTCTCTACGAAAAAATTCTCTAGGGAGAATATTTTCACTTTAATGAAATTAATTTAATCCCCGGATGGTGGGGGATAAAAATAAAGGTGGCAATTTTGCGGGAAAGAATGTACGACATGATGCGGATCTTGGTCGATGAATCTCTGAATGGCGCAAATGTTTTATTCGACGACCATGAACTAACCGTCATGTTGGAGCATAGAGGATTCCAGCCGGATGAAATTTTCGAAGCGCTCTCCTGGTTGCACAACATGCAGGGAGACTCCAACGAATACAATGAAAGCATATTCGATACTAAGCGAGGAAAGAGTGTTCGGGTACTGCATCCGGAAGAACGACTTGCGTTTACACCCGCGGCACACGGGATGATTCACAAGCTCTGTACCCAAGGAGTGATCAATGATATTTTACGCGAGGAAATTATTCAGCGATGCATTGATTTGGCCTCGAACGAGATCGGTTTGGAAGAGGTGAAAACAGTTACATTGTTGATTTTCTTAAAAGAGCGCCGGGATTCCCTAAGCAACAGCTTAATCGAAATCCTGGGAATCGAAGATAATCGCCCATCAAGTTGAGAAAAATGGTCAAAAAGGCAACGAAGAAAAAGGCTAGTAATGCCTCCCGTGGCGGAGGCGGAAAAAGCGTTCGAAAAAAGACAACGACAAGAAAAAAAGCTGCTGGAAAATCTTCCAAGAGATCTTCGGCATCAAAACTTCTTATTGTCGAATCTCCTACTAAAGTTCGAACAATTCAAAAATTTTTGGGCCCTGATTTCGACATCATAGCCTCTAAAGGCCACGTAAGAGACCTGTTGAAAACGGGCGAGCGCAAGATGGGAATCGACATTAGTGGTAGTTTTCAAGGCCATTACGGAGAAATCCCTACAAAGAAAAAGGCAATCGCCGACTTGCGCCATGCGGCACGGTCCGCGAAGGAGATATATCTCGCTCCCGATCCGGACAGGGAAGGCGAGGCCATTGCATGGCACATTCAGGAAATTCTCAGGGAAGAAGGAAAAGAGGACCGGATTTACAGAGTTTCATTTAATGAAATTACACCGCAAGCTGTTCGTGAATCGTTAGAAAGCCCCAGACGGATTGATCAAAAAAAGGTGGACGCTCAAGAAACCCGCCGCAAACTTGACCGAATTGTCGGTTTCAAACTTTCTGGTGAAATTCTTTGGAATAAAGTCGCCTTTGGTCTCAGCGCGGGCCGCGTTCAGTCAGTGGCTCTTCGTTTGATAGCCAGGCGGGAGGAAGAAATCCAGGCGTTTGAACCTAAAGAGTATTGGACTATTTCAACGTTTATTGAAAAACCCAACAACGAGCCTTCTTTCGAAGCGAAGCTTCACAAAATTGACGGCGCCGATGTGGAAATTCCCAACGAAGAGCGTGCCCTTGAACTCACTGAAATAATAGAAAAAACCGAGCTAAAGATTTCAAAAGTGACCAGGCGAGAGCGCCAACGAAGGCCTTCCGCCCCGTTCATCACCAGCACACTTCAACAAGAGTGTTCCTCCAAGCTTCGTTTTGGCGCAAAAAAAACAATGTCCATAGCACAATCCTTGTATGAAGGTGTCAATCTCGGGAAAGAACGTGGAAATGTAGGCCTCATTACCTACATGCGGACGGATTCGGTTCGTCTTTCCTCCGAGGCCGTGGAAATGGCCCGGAATTATATTGGGGATAATTTCGGGAAGCCCTACTTGCCGGAAAAACCACCCACATACAAAAGAAAGCAAAACATCCAGGATGCACACGAAGCAGTTCGTCCCACGGATTTGTCCCTTTCCCCTGATAAAATCAAGGGCCACCTCAAGCCCGAGCAACTTGCCGTTTACACGCTGATATGGCGAAGATTCCTCGCTTGCCAGATGACACCCGCGGTATTCGATCAAACAAGCGTGGATGTTAAAGCTGATCATTTAATTCTAAGAGCATCCGGGTCTATCCTTAAATTTTCAGGATTTCTGAAAGTATATCAAGGCAATTCGGCCGCAGGGGAAAATACCGCCAACGGAAACGGCAATAACGAATCCGCGCCGGGGCGCGATCGAATACTCCCACCTCTTGAAGAATCTGATGCGGTCTCTCTTATCGCCACGGATAAAACCTCAACGGGTATCCTGCCGGAACAGCATTTCACTCAGCCTCCTCCCCGATATACCGAGGCTGCGCTTGTTAAGGAGTTGGAGGAGGATGGTGTGGGACGGCCCAGCACTTACGCTTCCATCCTCGATACCTTGGAAAAGCGAAGATATGTCACCCTCGAAAGGAAAAACCGTCAATTCACTCCAACATCATTGGGGATTGAAGTTAATCGGCTTCTTATTCAAGGCTTCCCTGACGAAATAGATGTCAAATTCACCGCAAAAATTGAAAATAATCTTGACGACATCGAGAGCGGAAAACAGCCTTGGCTCCCGATGCTTCGAAACTTTTACATTCAATTCGACAATAAAATCCAGGAAGCGAAAGTTTCCCTTCCAAATTTGAAAACAAAGACCGAACCCATAGACCGCAATTGCCCTGAATGTGACAGCCCCCTCGTAAAAAAATTTAGCCGGAACGGATGGTTCATTTCCTGTTCGAAGTACCCGAAATGCAAGCATTCCGAAAGTATTGTTGAGGAAGGCGAGGATTCGGAAACGGACGAAGAACTAAGTCAAATAGAGGAAAAGGCGCCTCCTTGCGAGGAATGCGGGGAGCCGATGCGTGTCAAACGTGGCCCTTATGGACTGTATCTATGCTGCTCGGATCAGCCAAAGGAACATAAAACAAGGAGACTGGATGCATCGGGGCAGCCGGCGGAGGCTCCCATACCAACGGGGATCGATTGTGCCCGCGAAAAGTGTAATGGCGAATTGGTTTCACGTCGATCCCGCCGAACAGGAAAAATTTTTTACGGATGCAATCAATTTCCAAAGTGCAATTACGTCGTGTGGGATCTACCTATCGAAAATACTTGCCCAATTTGCGAGCATCCCCATATCACACTTAAAACCACCAAGAAAAACGGACCGCAGCTAACCTGTCCCCAAAAATCCTGCAGTTATCAGGTGGACCCGCCACCGGATATCATTGAAAGGTTGGGAAATGGAATCGGCACTGATTTAATGCAGGACAAAAGGAATTCGGCTTGAGTAAAAAACTCAGAATCATCGGAGGGGGATTTGCCGGCTCCGAGGCGGCTTGGCAGGCGGGGAATCGCGGAGTTGATGTGCAACTATTTGAAATGAGGCCGGTTAAATCTACCCCGGCCCATCAGACTGATAATCTCGCGGAACTCGTGTGCTCCAATTCCCTTCGCTCGAATGCTCTTGAAAATGCATCGGGTTTGCTTAAAGAGGAAATGCGCCGGCTCGACTCGTTAATCGTTAAGACGGCCGATGAAACGAGAGTGCCCGCCGGAATTGCTCTGGCGGTGGACCGGGATTTATTCTCCAAAAAAGTGACCGAGAAAATTGAAAATCACCCTTCTATTGAGATTGTTAGAGAGGAAATTACATCTCTTGAGGATGAACATCCAACTATCATAGCCACCGGTCCACTTACGAGCCCCGCCCTTTCGGCCGAAATTGCCCGTTTAACACAGGGGAAATATCTTTATTTTTATGATGCCATTTCACCTATTCTCCATGCGGATAGTATCGATATGTCAACTGCTTTCCTGGGTTCACGCTATGGAAAAGGAATGGACGAGGGTGACGAGGGCGATTACATAAATATCGGACTCGACGAAAGCGAATACGAAAGATTCCACAATGATCTTCTGGAAGGAGAAAAGGTTCCACTGAGGGACTTTGAGAAGGCAATTTTCTTTGAAGGTTGTCTTCCCCTGGAAGAAATGGCGTTACGCGGCAAGGAGACGTTGGCCTACGGTCCAATGAAACCCGTCGGCATCGAACACCCCGAAACGGGCGAAACTTACCATGCTGTCGTCCAATTGCGCCGGGAAGATCTTACCGGAGATTTTTTCTCAATGGTGGGGTTTCAAACTCGCTTGCGTTACCCTGAACAAAAACGAATAATCCAAAACTTGCCGGGGTTAAAAAATGCAAAATTCTTGCGTTATGGAAGTTTGCATAGGAACACTTTCATAAACTCTCCCCGTCTGGTTCAGAATACACTTCAGATTAAACGTTACTCTAATATTTTTGTCGCGGGACAGTTGACCGGCGTGGAAGGATATCTTGAATCGGCCGCTACGGGCCTGCTATCCGGAATCTATGCATCCGCCATGCTAGAGGGTGACTTGATCCCTGAAGCGCCGCCGACCACCTCGTTGGGTGCTCTTACGCAGTATATTACAACCTCCAAACAAAAAAGCTTCCAACCTATGAATATCAATTTTGGTCTTTTTCCGCCTTTTGAAAAGCGCGTCCCAAAACGCGACCGTAGAAAACGCGTCGGAGAGCGTGCCTTAAGGGACCTCGATTCGTGGCTCGAAAAACTAAAGATCCCGGCGGAATAAATAAATCCCTGGGAAAATTCAAGACCCATCTCAGAGATGAAAGAGGCGCTTCGGAGCACACCGTCCGCGCCTACATGTCGGATCTCAATGATTTCGAAAAATTCTTGACTCGTTGGTCCGGGTCACCCATGCCCCCGGACAAAGCGGACGCTGCCGCCATCCGTTCCTATCTCGCCGATCTCTACCGCAGGGACCTGCAGGCAACAACGGCGAATCGCAGGCTTTCGTCAGTACGGAATTTTTTCCGTTTTTTGCGTCGTGAAGGAATCCTGGACAACGATCCCGCGGCGGACATCCCTTCGCTCAAGACTCCTCACCAATTGCCCACGCACCTGCCGGTGGACGATGCCGTTCGACTGATGGAATTGCCCGACATGAAATCGGAGGAAGGCATCAGAGATAGAGCAATCCTTGAAATACTATACGGTTCGGGCCTCCGGGTAGGAGAGCTTGTCGCTTTGGACGATTCCGATTTATTCATTTCAGAGCGATTGATTAAAGTTCAGGGCAAGGGGAAAAAGGAGCGAGTTATCCCTATATCAAAAAAAGCGGCGAAGGCTATTGAAGTCTACCGTACGGTGAGGCCTGGTTTTCTCCGGAACAAATCAAACAAATCCGGGGAAAAGGCGTCACCACTATTCCGAAATTCCCGCGGTGGGCGTTTAACCACGGACCGTATTCGAAATATCCTTCGCCATTATGAAAAAATCGGCAACTTTCAATACCACTTTACGCCTCACTCGCTTCGTCACACAGCGGCGACACACCTTCTTGAGGGTGGAGCCAACCTTCGCTCCATCCAGGAGTTGCTAGGCCATTCTAGTTTATCCACCACCCAACGATACACACAGGTGGACTTTACGCACATGCAGGCGGTATATGATGAAAGCCATCCGAGGGCACGGGGGAATAAAAGACGGACCCTCAAAAATAAATGAACAACACCGTACAGAGGAGAGAGAATGACCTCGGTTCGAATCCGGTCAACTACGATATTGGTTGTCCGCTATAGAGAGCAGACCGCCCTGGGTGGAGACGGACAGGTCACCATGGGTGACACGGCGGTCAAACATGGGGCCGTGAAGATCCGTCGCCTGGCCGGGGGAGGAGTTCTTTCCGGTTTCGCCGGTTCGGCATCGGATGCCATTGCCCTCTTCGAGCGTTTCGAAGGAAAACTCGAGGAATATCACGGAAACCTCATGCGGGCGGCCGTTGAAATGGGAAAGGACTGGAGAACCGACAGAATTCTACGGCGCCTTGAGGCCATGCTAGCAGTCGCCGACAATAAAACAACCCTCATCCTTTCGGGAACGGGGGATATCATTGAGCCCGACGACGGGGTGATTGGAATCGGAAGCGGAGGCGCTATCGCGACAGCGGCGGCCCGAGGCATCCTAAGCCTCGAACCCGACCTGTCAGCGGAAGAAATCGTCCGGCGCGCGCTCATGCTCACCGCTGATTTATGCATATATTCCAATAACTCAATTTCGATCGAAGCTCTCTGATGGATAACCTTACCCCTACCCGAATCGTTGAAGAGCTTGACCGCTATGTGATCGGTCAGGCCGAGGCCAAACGCGCGGTGGCTATCGCACTTCGGAACCGGTGGAGACGGCAACAGCTTCCCGAGAATCTCCGTGACGACGTCGCTCCAAAGAACATCGTCATGATTGGGCCAACCGGGGTCGGCAAAACCGAAATTGCTCGCCGCTTGGCCCGCCTCACGAAAAGCCCGTTCATAAAAGTGGAAGCCAGCAAATTTACTGAGGTCGGCTACGTCGGCCGCGACGTAGAGAGCATGGTTCGGGATTTAACCGAACTTGCACGCAATATGGTCCAGGAAGAGTACCGCGAGGAAAATGCCGCCAAGGCTGAGGATTTGGCCATGGCGCGGCTGCTCGATTTGCTTCTTCCCAAACCTCCCGGGTTCGGTGGAATTAACGATAAGGGCGAATCGAATGACCCGCTAGGTGACGAACACTATGGCCGCACCCGTGAAAAGTTCCGCACCATGCTTCTCGAGGGAAAACTCGACGACCGGGAGGTGGAATTCGAAGTTGCCGACAGGGGCCCGGAAGTTCACCTCATGGGCGGTATGGACATGGAGCAAATGGAAATCAACATCAAAGACATGCTCGGCGGCATGTTCCCGGCCCAGACACGTACCCGGCGGATGAAAGTTCCCGAGGCCTTCAAAATTCTCACCCAGGAAGAGGGCGATAAGATCATCGACCCTGAAAAACTGAACTCCGAAGCCATCGAAAGGACAGAACAGTCGGGAATCGTGTTTCTCGATGAAATCGACAAAATCGCGTCGGCCTCATCCAACCATCAGGGGCCGGACGTATCCCGCGAAGGGGTGCAGCGCGATCTCCTTCCCATCGTTGAGGGAAGCACTGTCCAGACCAAACACGGCCCTGTCCGGACGGACCACATTCTTTTCATCGCCGCGGGCGCCTTCCATACGGTGAAACCCTCGGACCTGATTCCCGAACTCCAGGGCCGGTTCCCCATTCGTGTGGAACTCAATTCCCTCGGGCTCGAGGAGTTTGTCCGAATTTTGACCGAACCCGAAAACGCCCTGGTCATTCAATACCCTGCTCTCCTCGAGACCGAGGGGGTTCAAATCTCCCTTACCGGCGACGCCGTCAGGGAAGTGGCATCCTTTGCGGCGGAGATCAACGAGTCGATGGAAAACATCGGCGCCCGGCGGCTTCACACCATCATGGAGCGCGTCTTCGAGGATATCTCCTTCAGGGCCCCCGAGATGGCGGGCGAGGAAGTCACGATTGACGCGGCCTACGTCCGGGGGAAGCTCAAGGACATCGTCGAGGATATCGACCTCAGCCGCTATATCCTCTAGGCCCACCGGGGCAGGGCGGCGGGGCGCCTACCCGAAAATTTCGATCTCGGTCCCGAGGTGACACCGAGGCGGGCCCCAAGAACTCCGCAACTATTTGTTAAGTATTGAGTTACGGCTACATACCCTTTCCCCCGGCAACATAACCCCGCCTAACTCATTGATTTCAAACCCACTTTCTTCTCCCCCCGCTCCCCTTTTCCCCCTTGGACAAGCCGATCCGGCGGTGTATATTCCCCTCCTGTCAGCCCGGCCCGCCGGGCCAAAGGCGGCGCGGGAGCGAAAAATGGACCCGAGAGACAGAGCAGGCCCCAGCGCCCCGGCCCGGCCCTATATGAGGCCTTTCGCCGGCGAGGAGTAATAAAATGGACCCGAAAGACAGAGCGGCCACCCTTGTCGAGGCCCTGCCCTACATGCAGCGCTTCGCCGACAAGACCATCGTCGTCAAATACGGGGGCGCCGCCCAGGTGCAAAAGGAGCTTCACGCCCCCTTTGCCCAGGACATCATCCTGCTCAAATACATCGGCATCAACATCGTCGTCGTCCACGGCGGCGGCCCCCAGATCGGCGATACGCTCACCAAGCTCGGGAAAGCCTCCGAGTTCGTCGAGGGCCTCAGGGTCACTGACGAGGAGACCGTCGGCGTCGTCGAAATGGTCCTCGCCGGCTCGACCAACAAGGGTATCGTGCGCCTCATCAATCAACACGGCGGCAAGGCGGTCGGCCTCTCGGGCTCGGACGCCGGCCTCACCTCGGCCACCAAGCTCACCCTCAGCCGGACGGGCGACGACGGCGCCGAGACACAATACGACCTGGGCCAGGTCGGAGAGGTCAGCCGGGTGGACCCCGCCATCATCCTCCACCTCACCGGCGGCGGCTTCATCCCCGTCATCGCTCCCCTCGGCGTCGGCGAGGACGGCAAGGTCTACAACATCAACGCCGACTCGGCGGCCGGCGCCGTCGCGGGCGCCCTCGGGGCCGAGAAATTCATCCTCCTGACCGACGTGCCGGGAATCCTGGACGAGGAGGGCGGACTGATGAGCACCCTGAACCGGGACGACATTAACGGGCTCAAGGCCTCGGGCGTCATCAAGGGGGGCATGCTCCCCAAGGTGGACGCCTGCCTCGGGGCCCTCGCGGGCGGCGTCAACAAGGCGCACATCGTGGACGGCCGGGTTCCCCACGCCGTCCTGCTCGAACTGTTCACCGACGAAGGAATCGGGACCGAAATTCTCGCCTGATCCCGCCACGCAGAAAGGACCGCCGATGTCGAACCAGGAGTTGATCGCCCTCGCGGAAAAATACGTAGCCCCCACCTATGGCCGTTATCCGGTCGCCCTGGTCCGGGGCGAGGGCTGCCGCGTTTGGGACGCCGACGGGAAAGAATACCTCGACTTCGTGTCCGGCATCGCCGTCTGCAACCTCGGCCATTGCCACCCGGGGGTGACCGAGGCCATCCGAAAGCAGGCCGGCGAGATCGTTCACGTCTCGAACCTCTATCACATCGAGCCCCAGATAGAGCTCGCCAGGCGGCTCTGCGAAAACTCATTCGCCGACAAGGCGTTCTTCTGCAACAGCGGAACCGAGGCCTGCGAAGCCGCCATCAAGCTCGCCCGAAAATATTCGTACAAAAAACACGGCGAGGGGCGCAACGAAATCCTCACCTTCGACATGAGCTTTCACGGGCGGACCATGGCCTCGCTCTCGGCGACGGCGCAGGAAAAGTTCCACAAGGGCTTCTCCCCGCTCCTTCCCGGCTTCCGGCACATTCCATTCAACGATGTCGAGTCCGCCGCCGCCGCCGTTTCGGAAAAAACCTGCGCGATCATGGTCGAGCCCATCCAGGGCGAGGGCGGCATTCGCATTCCTTCGGAGGGCTATCTAAAAGAGTTGCGGGAGATTTGCGACGCCAACGATCTGCTCCTCATGTTCGACGAGGTTCAGGTCGGCATGGGCCGGACGGGCAAGCTCTGGGCCTACGAGCACTTTGGCGTAGAGCCCGACGTCATGGCCCTGGCCAAGGCACTGGGGGGCGGAACCGCCATCGGCGCGATTGTCGCTACGGACAAAGCCATGGCCTTCGAGCCGGGCGATCATGCCGCCACCTTCGGCGGAAACTATCTCGCCACGGCGGCGGGGTGCGCGGCCATCGACGCCACCCTCGCCCCCGGTTTTCTGGACCATGTCGCCGAAATGGGCGAATTCGCGCAGGCGGGGCTTCGGGAACTGGCCACCCGCCATCCGATCATCAAGGATGTCCGGGGCAAGGGACTCATTATCGGCTGCGAGATCGACGGGGATGCCGCCTCCATCGTGCCCAAGGCGCTCGAAGCGGGATTTTTGTTGCTTGCAGCGGTCGGAACCGTCATTCGGCTCATCCCCCCCCTCATGGTGGAAAAAGAAATGATCGGGCAGCTAATCGAATTCCTGGACGGCGCGCTAAAGGATATGGCGGAATGACGAAACGCGATTACCTGTCGGGCCTCGAGCTGACCGCCGGGGAAACGCTGGACCTTCTCGAAAGAGCCGTCGTCCAGAAACAGGAAACCAAGGCCGGAAAGCGCCACACGAGCCTGGCGGGAAAGAACTTCGCCCTCCTTTTCGAGAAAACCTCGACGCGGACGCGGGTTTCGTTCCAGGTGGGGGTGGCCCAACTCGGCGGGACCAGCCTCTTTCTCTCGCCCAAGGACACCCAGCTCAGCCGGGGGGAAACCCTCGCCGACAGCGCCATGGTGCTGAGCGAATACGTTGACGGCCTCATTGTGCGCACATTCGGCCACGACAGAATCGAAGAACTCGCCGAGAACGCCTCGATTCCCGTGATCAACGGCCTCACCGATCTTCATCATCCCTGTCAGGCGATCGCCGATTTTCTCACGCTGCGCGAGCGGTTCGGGCGGGCCAAGGGCCTGAAGGTCGCCTATCTCGGAGACGGGAACAACGTCACACACTCCCTCCTCCTCGTCGGGGCGCTGATCGGGGTGAGTATCAGCGCCGCCTGCGCTCCGGGATTCGAGCCGGACGAAGGCGTGGTCTCCCGGGCGCGCGGCCTCGCCGCCTCCTCGGGGGCCGAGGTAGTGATCACCTCGGATGTCCAGGAGGCCTGTAGCGGCGCCCACGCCGTCTATACCGACGTCTGGGTGTCGATGGGACAGGAAAACGAGGCGAACCGGCGGAAGAAAGCGCTCGCCCCCTATCAGGTGAACGAGGACGTCTTCCGGGATGCCGTTCCCGGCGCCATTTTCATGCACTGCCTTCCGGCCCACCGGGGCGAGGAAGTCGAGGACGAGATGATCGACGGCCCCCGGAGCGCGGTCATTCAGCAGGCGGGAAACCGCCTTCACGCCCAGAAGATACTTCTTGAACTCCTGGCGGGAGAGAAAAATGGCGTCTAACCCCAAAAAAATCGTCGTGGCCTACTCGGGCGGGCTGGACACCTCGGTGATGCTCAAGTGGATTAAGGAAAAGTACGGGAGCGCGGTGGTGGCCTACGCCGCCAACGTCGGGCAGGGCGACGAGGAGCTCGAAGGCCTCGAGGAAAAAGCCCTCGCGACGGGCGCCGACGAGTGCCATGTCCTGGACCTTCGGGACGAATTCGCCGGCGACTACGTTTTCCCGATGCTCAGAGCCGGTGCGGTATACGAGGGCAGCTACCTCCTCGGAACCTCCATCGCGCGGCCCATCATCGCCAAGGGCCAGATGGACATTGTCCGGAAGACCGGGGCGGACGCCGTGGGCCACGGGGCCACCGGCAAGGGAAACGATCAGGTCCGCTTCGAGTTGACCTACAAGGCGATCGACCCCGCCATCCGGGTCATCGCTCCCTGGCGGGAGTGGGATTTTGGCGGAAGAAACCAACTCATCGCCTACGCCGAGGCGAACGGTATCCCGATTCCGGTTACCGCCGAAAAACCCTATTCGATGGACCGCAACCTTCTCCACATCAGCTTCGAGGGGGGGGTCCTCGAGGACCCCTGGGCGGAGCCGCCCGAGGACATGTTCCGCCTTTCGGTGTCTCCCGAAAATGCCCCGAACGAGCCGGCCTACGTCGAGATCGGTTTCGAGGGGGGCGATCCGGTCTCCATCGACGGCGATATTCTCGCCCCCTGTCCCCTCATGGAGCGGCTGAATGCCATCGCCGGGGCGAACGGGGTGGGCCGGGTGGATTTGGTCGAAAACCGTTTCGTGGGCATGAAAAGCAGGGGCGTCTACGAGACCCCCGCCGGAACCGTGCTTCACTGCGCACGGAGAGGGGTGGAATCGCTCACCCTGGACCGCGAGGTGCTACATCTGCGCGACTCGCTTATCCCCAAGTACGCCGAACTCGTGTACAACGGCTTCTGGTTCGCTCCCGAGCGGGAGTTCCTCCAGGCCGCCATCGATCAGGCGATGGCCGCCGTGACGGGGGTGGCCCGCGTCAAGCTTTACAAAGGCGCTTGCCAGGTGGTTGGGCGCAAGGCGCCGGCCGAAAACAATCTATACCAGCCCGAGCTGGCGACCTTCGAGGAGGATTCCATTTACTCCCACAAGGATGCCGAGGGATTTATCCGGCTGAACGCGCTCAGGCTCGGCGTCAGAACCAGGGGCCAGAGCTGATAAGTGGGCCGCTAGCCAGCAGACCCGCAGGCCCCAGTTAAACTCGCAGGGACCCCTCGAGACCGCGGGCCCGGAGGGACTCTTTTCGGAGGGAATCTTTTCGGGCCTTCGCCGGTTATACCCCAAGATGAGGTGCCGGAAGACCGCAAACCGCCAGCAGGGAGAGGGCTCTTGAGACGTATTAAATTATATTTCAATATGTTAGCGGCATTCGCGCTACTCGCTGCGGTCGTCTCCGGGCCGGTTCCGCGGGCCACCGCGAAGCACGAAAAGAGCCTCGATGACCTGAATTTATCCACCCTGATGGGCGAGATGAAAGTTCAGGCCATCAAGCCGGTTCCGCTTCCGGCGTTCACGCTCCCCGATTTGGCGAACAAGGAATTCGCGATCAAGGACCAGGTCGGCAAGGTCATCCTCATCAATTTCTGGACGACCTACTGACCCTGGTGCGAACGGGAGCGGGCCGCTTTCGAGAAGATTTATAACGAATACCGGGAACAGGGTTTTACCATCGTCGCCATCTCGATGGACCGGGACACGTCGCTCGTCAAACCCTTCGTCGAAAAACACGGCCTCACCTTCCCGAACCTCCTCGACCCGGACGGCAAGGTGTACCCGTTGTTCAACGCGCGCTATACGCCCACGAATTTTCTGGTGAACCGGGCGGGCCATGTCGTCGGGGGGAGCCTCGGCTACCGCGATTGGGGATCCCCCAAAGCCCGCCATCTCATCGAAGCGCTGCTGGCCGAGAAAAAAACGGAAGCTTCAACGGAAAATCCAAAAGCGAAAAACTAGGCTTCCGGCCCGGAGCGGACAGGGCGCCAAAACCGCTTCACAACACCTCGGCCGGATCTAACAAGCCCGGCCCGCAAGGCGGCCCTCAACCTTTTTTCACGGAATCAAACCAGGAAAATCTTGGGGATGTTGCGGGATATTGAAGGTCCGTTAATGCCGCCGTGCCTTTGCTGCGCCGAGGCCGCAGATACGCCGCCCGAAGGGCTCCTTTGGTGCACCGCACGAAGTGCCCTAGGCCTTCGCCGCCGATTTCTTGCCCGCCCGGGAGGATTTTCCGGCTCCCCCGCCCGGCCAGGCGAGCAGTAGCGGGCTGGCGATGTAAACCGAGGAGTAGGTTCCGGCGATGATGCCGACCACCAGCGTGAAGGCGACGTCGGCGATGACCTCCCCGCCGAGAACCAGAAAGGCGATGACGGCGACCAGCGTCGTCCCCGAGGTGAGCACCGTCCGCGAGAGGGTCTGGTTCACCGACTGGTTGATGAGGTCGGAAAAATCCGAGCGGCGCGAGAGGCGCGTGTTCTCCCGGATGCGATCGAACACCACGATGGTGTCGTTGAGCGAGTAGCCGATGATCGTCAGCAGCGCCGCCACTATCGGCAGGGAAAACTCCTTGCCCGAGATGACAAACACCCCCATCGTCACGGTAACGTCGTGCAGCAGGGCGATGACCGAGGCGACGGCCTGCCGGAACTGAAACCTGATGCTCACATAGATCAGGATGCCGATCAGGGCGAAGATCATGCTGCTCATGGCCTTCTCGCGGAGATCGGCGCCAACCTTGGGGCCCACGCTCTCGGTCCGACGAACCTCGAAGGAGCCGCTCCCGAACTTCTTGGACAGCGTGCCGGCCACCAGCTCGCCCACCCCCCGCGTCGAACCGAGACTCTTTTCGACACGGATGAGAAACTCGCGGTCCGATCCGAAATTCTGGACCACGATATCGCCCAGCGAGAGGGCGCTCACCGCCCCTCGAACTTCGCCGATGGGCTGGGCCTTTTTAAACTGGATTTGGACCAGGGTTCCGCCCGTGAAATCGATGCCCATGTTGAGTCCGACAATCGCGAGCAGGAGGATCGAGACGGTCACGGCCGCGCCCGATATGCCCGCGAAGAGACGCCATTTACCGATAAAGTCGAAATTCGTGTCCGGCCTAAATATTTGCATTAGATGCTCAGGCTCCTGATGTCTTTGCGCGTGAGGGCCAGGTCGTAGACGAAGCGGGTCACGAAAATCGCGGTGAACATCGAGGCGATGATGCCGATGCTCAGCGTTATGGCGAAGCCCTTGATGGGTCCGGTCCCGAACTGAAGGAGGACCAGGGCCGCGATCAGCGTCGTCACGTTGGCGTCGAGTATCGTGAAAAACGCCTTCCCGTAGCCGGAGTCGATGGCCGAGCGGACGGTCTTGCCGAGGCGGACCTCTTCGCGTATGCGCTCAAAAATCAATACGTTGGCGTCAACCGCCATACCCACCGTCAGCACCACCCCGGCGATGCCCGGCAGCGTCAGCGTCGCCTCGAAAAACCCCAGCGCCCCGACCAACAAAAGCAGATTCATCAATAGGGCCAGGACCGCCACGCTCCCGCTCCACCTGTAGTAGACGGCCATGAAGAGCATCACCAGCAAAAATCCGACGATGATGCTCACCACCCCCTGGCGGACCGAGTCGGCCCCGAGCGAGGGGCCCACGTTTCTCTCCTCCAAGACCTCGACCGGCGCCGGCAGCGCGCCCGCCCTAAGGGCGATGGCCAGGTCCCTCGCCTCCTCCATCGTGAACCCGCCGGTGATCTGCGCCCGCCCGCCCGAGATCCGCTCCTGGATGACGGGTGCGCTGTAGACCACCCCGTCCAGGACGATCGCCAGCTGGCGGCCCACGTTCGCCGCCGTGATGCGGTCAAACGCCGACGCGCCGACCGAGTCGAAGCTCACCGTCACGTATGGCTCGCTGAAGCGGTCGCCGATCTCCACCCGCGCGTTCGTCAAGTTGTCTCCCGTCAGCGACGATTCCTTTTTCACCACCACCGGTGTCCGGCTGACGACCTCCCCGGTCAGCTTGTCGCGCGCGATCCTGTAGAGGAGTTGAAGCCCCTCGGGCGCCCCCGATTTCTCCGCTTCGGCCGGGTTGGCTTGAGGGTCCACCATCTTGAATTCGAGCAGCGCCGTCTTGCCGATCAGCGCCTTCGCGCGGGAGGGGTCCTTCACCCCCGGCAGCTGAATAATGATCCGCCGCGCGCCTTGCCGCTGCAAAGTGGGCTCGCGGACGCCGAACTGATCGATGCGGTTTCTGATCGTCTCAAGGGCCTGGACAATGGCCTGATCCATCGTCTGCCGGGCCACCTCGGCCGGATACGAGTAGACGTAGGTGGGAGGCGTTCCCTCCGAGCTCTGAAGCGCCAGGTCCGGATAGTCGCCCATCAGGGTCGTGAATTTCGCGCGATCCGAATCGCGGTGGAGGGCAACGACGACCTGCCGTCCCTCCCGGCGAAGGCTCCGGGTACGGACATCGCCGGCCACGAGACGATCCTTGAGCTCACCGAAGTAGCGGTCGATTTTCGCCGTCACCGCTTTTTCCGCCTGCACCTCGAGGACCAGGTGTATCCCGCCCTGAAGATCGAGGCCCAGGTTGATTCGCTCCTTGGGAGGAACCATGAAATAGGCCGCGACCAAAACAACGGCGGCGATCACGGCCCCGCGCCAACTCAGCCCTTTCATTCACGCCTCCTCGTCAAAACACAAATCATCCCGCCGGGAAACCTCCTGTCGGAGCGGTTCCCGCCGGGATGAAGCGAAATTTAGTCCTTGGACTGGTCCTGGGACTGATCGGAATCCCCGCCTTCTTTCGGCGTAATAATCGAGATGGCCCCCCGCGAGAAACGGATGCGCACGTTATCGGCCACCTTGACATGAATCACATCGTCCTTGATCCGGGTGACCTCGCCATATATCCCGCTCGCCACCACGTTGTCGCCCACCTTCACCTTGTTCAGCATCTCCTGATGCTCTTGCTGTTTTTTCTGCTGGGGGCGAATCATCAGAAAATAAATAATGACGAATACGATCAGAAACGGAAACAGGCTGATCAGCAGGCTGGGCTCGTCGCCGCCCCCGCCGGACCGGGCCATGGCGAAGGCGTCCGTCGCGCCGGTAATCAGTCCGATGAAATGACTCACCATGATTCGTCCTCTCCAAGAAAAAGGCGCCCGGCGGGGCGCCACACGGTTAGGTAGCAAAGGGCCCCGGCCTTGTCAAGCAAACGCATGCATAATCAGGGCTTTAGTCTGCCTCATTTACCTCGTCCGGCAAAGGCCCGCCCGGCCTTCCGGGCCCCGGTCTTCCGGGCCCCGCCCCTCCAGGCGGCCCCTCCGGGTCGGTCCCCAGCGGCCCCGCCAGCAATTCCCCGGCCCAATCCGTGAATTCTCCCCCGCGAATCGCCTCTCGCGCCCCCCGGAGGAGCTCCTGATAAAAGAAAAGGTTGTGGATCGTCATCAGACGGTAGCCCAGCATCTCCTTGGCCCTGAAAAGATGGCGCAGATAGGCCCTGCTGAAGCCCCGGCGGCAGGCGGGACAGCCGCAGCCCTCCTCGATGGGGCCGGCCTCCTCGGCGTTCTCCGCATTCTTAATCGAAACCCGCCCGGCCCGGGTAAACAGATTGCCGCGTCGGGCATGCCGGGTCGGCATGACGCAATCGAACATATCGGCCCCGCGCCCGACCCCCCGAATCAGATCGCCGGGCGTCCCCATCCCCATGACGTAGCGGGGCTTCTCCGCCGGAAGAAGGTCCGTCGCGGCGTTCAGCAGCGCGTCCGTCTCGCGCTTCCCCTCCCCCAGGCACAAACCCCCGACGGCATAACCGTCGAGATCGAGGGCCACGAGCTGCCGGGCGCTCTCCCTCCTCAAATCCTCGAAAGCGCCCCCCTGGACGATACCGAAGAGAGACTGATCCCCCCGGGTGTGGGCCGCCCTCGACCGCTCCGCCCAGACCGTCGTCCGGCGCAGGGCCGACTCCGCCTCGTCCCGCGTGTGGGGAAATCCCAGCGGTTCGTCGAGAACCATGGCGATGTCGGGACCAAGCGCCTCCTGAATCTCCACCGCACGCTCGGGCGTGAGATTCATTCGCGCCCCGTCGAGGTGGCTCTGAAAAACGATCCCCTCGTCGGCTACCTTGGCGAGCCGGGCGAGGCTGAAAAGCTGATAACCGCCGCTGTCGGTGAGGATAGGGCCCCTCCACCCCATGAACGAATGGAGGCCGCCCAACCGGGCGATTAGCTCCGCGCCGGGACGCAGGGAGAGATGGTAGGCGTTGGCCAGGATAATTTGGGAGCCCACGGCGGCGAGATCGGCGGGGTCGAGCGTCTTGACCGTGGCCTGGGTCCCCACCGCCATGAAGGCGGGCGTGTCCACCGCGCCGTGAGGTGTCTCCAGGAGGCCAAGGCGCGCCTTTCCCCCGGGCTGCGACGCGTGGATGCGAAAAGAAACCGCCCCGCTCACAGGACCTGAATCGGGCCTTCCGAGCTTCCGGCGAGAAACTGCCGGATCACGGGATTTTCCATCCCGGCAATTTCGCCGGGCGGGCCGTGCGCGATGATCTTTCCCTCGTGGAGCATGGCGACCGAATGAGCGAATTCCATCGCGTGTTTGATGTCATGGCTGATGACAACCGAGGTGATATTGAGGGATTCCTCCATGCGCACGATGAGCCGATCGATCGAATCGGAGAGGATCGGATCGAGCCCGGTCGTCGGCTCGTCATAGAGGAGAATCTCGGGCTCCCGGATGATCGCCCGCGCCAGCCCGACTCGCTTTTGCATCCCGCCCGAGAGTTGAGAGGGCATCCGGTCCTCGATGCCGTCGAGTCCGACGAGATGAAGTTTTTCCCGCACTTTCGCCGAAATTTCCCTTTGCGTCATCCGGGTATGCTCCCGGAGGGGGAACGAGACGTTCTCCCCCACCGTCATCGAATCGAACAGCGCGCCGCCCTGAAAGAGCATCCCGAACTTGGCGCGGACCCGGTTGAGATGGGCTCCGCGCAACGCCGAGATATTCTCGCCATCGACCAGAACCTCGCCCCGATCCGGACGAATCAGACTGATGAGGTGCTTGAGCAGAACGCTCTTGCCCTCGCCGCTTCGACCGATGATGACCGTGATCTCGCCTTCGCGGATTTGAAGATCCACCCCCCGGAGGACGTTGTTATCGCCGAAGGATTTCTCCACCCCGCGAATGTCGATTTTGACCTTCCCGCTCATGATCCCGCGCCTCCAAGCGCCCGAACGCCCACGACGCGCCCCTCGCGGCAAAATACCCGAGGCACCCGGACGCCCACCCCCGACATGATCTCATAAGAAATCGTCTGCGTCCTCGCGGCCAGCTCCTCGAAAGTGATTCGCCCCTCCCCCTGCCCCCCGATCAGGACGGCTTCGTCCCCCGCCGCGACATCGCCGGCGTCGGTCACGTCGAGAGCGATCATGTCCATCGATACCCGCCCGGCGAGGGGGACCCGCTTTCCCCGGACCAGGGCGTCGGCCCGGTTCGAGAGAAGCCTCGGGTAGCCGTCGGCATAGCCTATCGGGACGATGGCGATGCGGCCCGGAGCGCTCCTGCGGTAAGTCCCGCCGTAGCCGATCGCCTCGCCGGCGGCGACTTCCTTGACCTGAATGAGTCCGCTCTTGAGGGTCATCGCGGGCCGCAGGCCGATGTCGGGGGCCTGGGGCGGCGGGCATCCGTAGAGGGCGATTCCCGCCCTGGAGAGCCCGCCCGGGGCATCCGGAAAATTCAGGCCGCCGGCGCTGTTGGCCGTGTGGACGATGGGCGGAAGAAGGCCGGCCGCCTTCAGCTCCTCAGTCAACGACTGGACGACCTCGAACTGCGCCCGGGTGGGGGGGCCGCCATCGTCCTCATCGGCGCGGGCGAGATGGCTCATCAAACCCGTGACCTCGAGGCCGGGCATCGCGCCCGCCCGGCGCAGGAAATCCGCCGCTTCGCCGGGCGGGATTCCGAGGCGGCGCATCCCCGAATCGACCTTCAGGTGAACGCGGGCAGTGCGGCTCACGGAAGTTGCCGCCGCCGAGAGCGCCTCGGCCTGGGCCGCATCCCAGATTACGGCGTCGAGATCGGCGGCGACGACGCGGGGGGCAAGCCGGGGGGAGGCACCGCTCATCACCAAAATGCGAACTTCGCCGGGAAGCCCCTCCACGGCCGGACCGCCCCCGGCGGCGGGGCCGTCTCCGGCGGTGCGCCTCAAATCCTCGCCTTCCTCGACCGTCGCCACGGCGAGCCAGCCCGCCCCCGCGCGGACAAAAGCCGCCGCGGTCTCACGGGCGCCGTGGCCGTAGGCCTCGGCCTTGACCACCCCGACGAGCTCCCGCCCCGGGCCGAGGGAGCCCGCGTATTTACTGAAATTCTCGCCAAGCGTGTCCAGATCGATAAAGGCGGCGGTGGGTCTTCCGGCCAGAGTGAATTTTCCAACCGGAGTGGATTTCCCGGCCGCGTCTCCGGGAGGCGAATCCGGGAGGCGGGGGGTCAAAAGCCCACCTCCTCCTCTGTTTCGAACACTTCGGCGGCGGGCGCCGAGGCGCCCTCGTGGAAGGTGTCGAGGTTGGTGAAGCGGGTGTAATCCTGAAAAAAGCGGAGCTGCACGTCGTCGGTGGGGCCGTTTCGCTGCTTGGCGACGATGATGGTGGCCTCGCCCTTTTTATCGGACTCCCTGTCGTAGTAATCCTCGCGATAGAGAAGCGCGACCAGATCGGCGTCCTGCTCGATCGAGCCCGACTCGCGAAGGTCGGCGAGATTCGGGCGCTTTCCCTCCCGCGACTCGACCGCCCGGGAGAGCTGGCTCAGCGCCATCACCGGGACATTGAGCTCCTTCGCCAGACTCTTGAGCCCGCGGGTGATCTCGCTGATCTCGACCTGGCGGCTCTCGAACCGCTGGCTCCGGTGGGAGATGAGCTGGAGATAATCGACGATGACGAGCCCAAGGCCCTGATCGGCCAGAAGGCGG
>JAVEPB010000009.1 GCA_030922375.1 bacterium
GGAATCCCGTGTCCTAACGATGAATGAATCCCAAATTGAAAAGCAGTTCATTCGCAATCTACTTCTCTCACCACAATGGATTCTCCCGGGTCATTTGGTGGGTCAGACTATTGAGATCCTCAGGGGTGAGCGGTCCGCCCCATTCTCAAGTTCCATTTCCAGAACACCTTGAAGCTTTCACGGTGCCAGCGATTCAATGATTTCGGCTGAACAACCAGGAAAGCATCTTTCCAATCGAAAAACCTTGACGGCGCTTCCAGGGTTGAGTTGCTCGCATGATCAAACCGACCGGGCTTGATGCACCGTTCCTGGTAGAAGGCGAGAATTTTCGGAGAAGAAAAGAAGCGAAAAAAATCGAAGGCTACATGAGATAATGGCTTGAGGATTTCCATTGGAGCGGATCATCCCTCCACATGGATCCTTCAATCAACCTTCTTAACCCATTCAATCTGTGCAGGATTTCTTTTTTTTGGCGCACATGAGAAATTCTTTACTTCATCGGCAATTCCTCATTTAAAATTTCCGGGTCGATCGGTAGAGAAACAGGTTTTTTTCGTTTCGCTGAAAGATCCATCGCCATTGTCATCAAAAGGTTCCTGTGTCCTTCCTGAGCTGTGGCATGAGGCGTATCGAGACCGGTATGGATTCGATCGAGCCAAGCATGAGTTTCCTCGCGCATCGGCCCCCAAACCTGTCCCATGACAACATCCCCTGGCGGATAGCTCGCCAGGAAACTCACGTTCTTCCTCTCATTCAGCTGTGTCCGGTAGGTCGGGTGTCCCTTTTCCGTCGCCAAAACCAGATCGCGGTGGGTATCGTCGATGGTCAGGACGCCCTCGGTGCCGACAACCCCGATTTCCAAACTGTAGGTCGCTCCGGGCCAGACGACCGGCAAGGCCCAGCTCATAGACATGCTCCAGACGGCTCCGTCGTCAAATGTGACGATGCCGAACGTTCCGTCCTTCGTTCCCAGTCCCACCAGGGTATTTTCAACCGAGCGGGCATAGACTTCGACAGGCTTTTTGTTTCCCATTAACCAAAAGGCGATGTCGAGCGTATGAGTCCCGGAGACGACCATCGGGGTCAGCCTCGAGCGGTACTCGGTCTTGGCAACAACGGTTGTAGGAGCCATCCGGTTCATGAACGCACGCGAAGTGGCGGATGTGATCTCGCCGAGCTGGCCCGTTCGGACGGTCTCCTTTGCAACGAGAAAACGGCGGCGGAAGCGCTGCGTATAGCCTACCACCACATCGTTCCCCCCCTCCTCGATGGCCTTGAGAATCTCGGCTGACTTCACGGGATCGGTGGCGAGGGGTTTTTCGATAATTATCTTATGGCCCTGCTCGAGAGAGGTGAACATGGGTCCCACATGTTCGTTTTCGACGGTGGCGATGATGGCGGCATTCACCTCGGAACACTTGAGCAATTCCTCGTAGTCGGTCGTGAAAAAATCCGCATTCAAATCCTCTGCGAGCTTCTTGCCGGTCTTTTCATCAATGTCGCACAGGCCGATCCATCCGACCCCCGGATAATTTCGGGCAAACTTTCCGCGGATACGCCCGATCTTGCCACACCCCACTATGGCCAAGCCGATGGAACCGTTTTGAGAATTCATCTTTCTCTCCTTCAGAATTGATGCCCGTTTGGTATTCGATGAAATACGTAATTAAAAGAGCACACTTAAGATATCTAAACTACCAACACCGCCCGTCCCACAAATTCCCTCGCCTCGAACGCTTCGTGGGCCCGCATCGCATCTTTCAGCGGAAAGACCTTCCCCACGACCGGCTTTATCCGCCCGTTCTGGATCAAAGAGATCGCCTCTGCCACATCCTGCCTTCCTGCAGAGCGGTTCCCGGTGACCTCCACCTCCTCCGTGAACACCCAGGTGGTCGTCTCTAGTACGCTCCCCCGGGGAAAGTAACCCATTATGACAAGCCGCCCCGCAGGAGCGAGAGACGCCAGACTCGCGGCGAGGGTCTCCCGCGTGGCCACAAAATCAAGCACCACATCCACCCCCACTCCGTCCGTGAAACGGTTCGCCTCTTCGGCCAGTTCACGATCCTCTGTCGTGAACACCTCATCCGCTCCCACTTCGAGGACAGCTTCCTGCGTTCGGGCCGAACGAATGGCCGCAATGACACGTCCGCCACACACGTGCGCCATTTGCACGGCGTGAAGACCCATACCCCCGCCCGCTCCCAGGATGAGCACATTTTCTCCGGGATGGATACGGGCGCGCCCCGTGCACGCCTTGACGATGGGTCCGATGGTGTTCGGAACGAGACAAGCTTGTTCGTAGGAGACGGTCTCGGGCAGCGGAACGAGATTCCGGACGGGAACGGCAACATATTCCGCGAAGCCCCCGTCCCGGTGAGCGCCAATCATGCCGCCCCGGTGGTTTTGGAGACCCACGCAGAGGGTTTCGCGGCCCATCCGGCAGTATTTGCACGAGCCGCAACTGACGTTGTTGCAAACGACGACGCGCTGCCCGAAAGCGGGTCCATCCACCCCCGGCCCCAATCCGGCCACCTCGCCCGCCGGGCCGTTCCCCATAATGCGGGGAAGCTCAACCTGAAGGGCGCGGCCTGTTCGAAATTCGATCTGAAAAAGATCCACGCTCACCGCGCCCACACGAAGGAGTGCCTCCCCTTCTCGGGGCTCTGGATCGGGAACGGTTTCCCATTTCAGATTTCCTGGAGGACCGTACTCCCTCAGAACAACTGCCTGCATCGCGACTCCCCGGGTGATGACCTCCGCCGAACTGCAATCGGCGGCCGTTCTCCCTGAAAGAATGACCCTCGACGCCACATTTTCCGATGAATGAAATTCAAGATAGGCAATGCGCATACTTCCGTCAACAAGCCCTGTGCTCCACAAAAAAACCATCTCGGTTCAGACCGCGATGGAAACAAGCCGATAATCGCGATGAAGCCCATTCATCACCGGCCGGGAGACCATCTTTTTGTCCTCGCCCAAAAAACGCCGTTTCTCTTGCAAGGGTCTGGGCGCACAACTTGTCGGCGCAGGAACTCCGAGACCTAAAGATGAATGCGGCCTGTCTTGGTTGTAATAAGACATCCACTATTTAAGGATTTCCCTCAGGTGATTTTCCGTAAGCAGAACCATGTGATCCAGACATTTCCTACGCATCGTCCCTATGGTCCTTTCAAAAATCGAATTCGCCTGGGATTCCGGTACGGGCTTTTGAACACGCTCGGGTCCCATCAAGCGACTCTCTTAAACTATTCATTCAAAGTGGGATCCACTTATTGCGGAGCACAGTGCCGGTTCGGCGCAGAATGAAAAAAATACGCGCTTTCTAAATTTACACAGCGGAGGGCCGAAACACACCGGAGTGAGAAGCTACAGCGGACGCCGCCACCAAAACGGAGCGGCAGAGGAGACGGAGGTCGATTCAGCCGATTGAGGAACTCTCTAGCGGTGACGGCTCATCCAACAGCCGATTGAGCGCCCGTCCGGTCCGGGTTTTGCTGCCCTACAGAATGGCAACTCCGGTATCCGCATCGAAGGCGTGAACCCGATCGGGATTGAACGAAAATCGGACCTTTTCGCCCTGCTTGAACATCAGATTGGCATTCACCCGGGCCGTCAGCGGGGTTCCGTCTACATCCAACTCCAAAAAAATATCGGACCCCACGGGCTCAACAAGCTCGATTAATCCCACAAATGAATTCGGCGACCCGTTGTCACCTCCGAGTTCGAAGTCCTCCGGGCGGACCCCGAAAGTAACCTCGCGGCCGACATACGACCCCAGGCCGTTCGCGCTTCCGGAAGAAACAAACGCCTTGAACCCCTGACCTTCGAGGCTGAGTTTCCCGTCGGCCGATCCCACCTTGGCCGGAGCAAAATTCATGGAAGGGCTTCCGATGAAACCCGCAACAAACTGATTGATGGGTTTTTTATACACCTCCATCGGCGTCCCTACCTGCTGGATTACGGCGTCCAGCATGACGACGATGCGGTCCCCCATCGTCATGGCCTCGATCTGATCGTGCGTCACATACACCGATGTCGCATTCAGCTGATTGTGAAGCTTCAGGAGTTCCACCCGCATCTGGACGCGGAGCATCGCATCCAGGTTAGAAAGAGGCTCGTCGAATAGAAACGCTCTGGGATTTCGCACGATGGCTCTCCCGAGAGCGACCCGCTGACGCTGCCCGCCCGAGAGTTCTTTGGGGAACCGCTCCATCAGATCGTCGATCCCGAGAATATCCGCGGCCTCTTTCACGCGCTTTACGATTTGATCCTTGGGCACCCGCCTGAGCTTGAGCGCAAACCCCATGTTGGCGAAAACGGTTTTGTGGGGATAGAGGGCGTAGTTCTGGAACACCATGGCAATATCCCGGTCGCGGGGAAGCACGTCGTTCAACCGCCGGCCATCCATGAAAATGTCCCCTGCGGTGACCTCCTCCAGGCCTGCGATGAGGCGAAGCGTCGTCGACTTGCCGCAGCCCGAGGGACCCAAAAGGACGACGAACTCCTGATCATGGACGGTTAGGTTAACGTCCTTGACCGCGACCACGTTTCCGAAATTCTTGCCCAGTTTCTCAAGTACCAACTCACCCAACGTCAACCCTCCGAACGGAAAATCCCGGGCCGGTTAGCCCCGGTCTGTGAATAAACAAGTTATTGCTTGAGCGCCCCTTCGGCCAGCCCCTTCACGAAATATTCACTCAAGAATGCGTAAATTACCGCGATGGGAAGGGACCCGAGAAGGGAGGCGGCCATGAGCTTCCCCCAAAAATACACATCGCCCAAAGCCAGTTGGCCGTGAACCCCCACCGGAACGGTCTTCAATTCGTCGTCGCTGATGAAGGTCAGCGCATAGATGAACTCATTCCATGAAAAAGTGAAGGCGAAAATGGCGGCCGCAAGCACCCCCGGCAGTGCCAGAGGCAGGGCGATTTGGAAGAAGGCCTGCAAACGCGTACAGCCGTCGATGATCGCGCTCTCCTCGAGTTCCGCGGGAATGCTCTTGAAATAACCCAGCATGAACCAAGTCGAGAAGGGAATCAGATGGGTCGGGTAGGCCAGGATGAGGGCCAGACGGGTGTTGTTTAACCCCCACTGGTTAAAAACATAGGCCAGCGGGAGAAAAAGGACCGAAACCGGAACCAGGTAGGTGGTGATGATCCCCATTCCAAGCGACGACGCCCCCGCGAAGCGCAGCCGCGCCAGCGAGTAGCCCGCCAAAGCGCCGACGGTGACGGAGATCGCCGTGGCCGTTAACCCCACGAACAGACTGTTCCACACCCAACTGAAAAATTCCGTTTCCGTCAAAAGCTCGATGTAGTGATCGAGGGTGAATTCGGTGATCATCCAGGGGAGGCGATCCGCGTCGAAAAGTTCTTCTTCGACGGTAAACGACGATATCCCCATCCACAAGAAAGGAATCAGCGCAAAAGCCATAAAAAAGAACAGGGGAACATAGAGGAAAATCACCTTGTGCAGCTTCTCTCGCTGCCGCATGGTGAGCGCCCACTTCTCCTCCGCCCTTGCCGCCATCTGTGGTATCGAAGTAGACATCTACACAGGGTCCTTCCGCATACGGTAAAGACGGTAAAAGATGATGGCGAAAAGGAGAGGGAACATGGTGAACGAGACGGCGATCCCCTCACCCAGTTTTCCGGCCCCGAGGGCATACTGATAGGCCAGGGTGGAGAAGACGTGAGTAGAATTGGCCGGGCCGCCCGAGGTAAGCACAAAGATGATGTTGAAGTCGCTCATCGTCCATATCGTGCCGAAAAGGGTGACAATGATGAGCACGTGCTTGATGTTGGGCAGCGTGACGTTCCAGAACTGCGACAGAAGATTGGCTCCGTCGATTTCGGCCGCCTCGTACTGATCCTTGGGAACGGTCTGAAGGGCCGCCAGTAGCGAGACGATAAAGAACGGCATGGTTCTCCACACGTTGACGATGATGATGGAGGTGAGCGCGATCCCCCACTGGCTCAGCCAGAGGATCTTTTCTTCAATGATGCCGAACGCGATGAGGGTGCGGCTGATGACGCCGAACGTATCGTCGTACATCCAGAGCCAAACAAGAGCGCTCAAAACCGAAGGAATAATCCAGGGCAGGAGGATAAACCCCCGGAAGAAATTTTTCATGCGGAACGCCTGGTTCAGTATCAGGGCGCCGATCAACCCAAAAACGACCTTGCAGATGACCGATACGGCGGTGAAAATCATCGTGTTCATCACCGTCCAGCGGTAAACCTGATCGCTCCAGAGATCGTAGTAGTTTCCCAGGCCGATGAAATTGCCTTCCACCCCCACCCGCTTGTCCAGCAGGGTGAGCCAGACGGCTTGGATGAAGGGATAGCCCAAAAGAATGATGAGAAGCAAAAGAGCCGGGGCGACCATTAGATAGCCCAGAACCTCGGGCCTCTCCAGCCTGCGGGCCAGCGGCCCCAGCGGAGGAAAATGGTCCTCCGCCGGGGCCTGGCGCAACTCTTTCGTTTGCTTGGTAATCTCCCGCGGTTCTGCTATGCCCGCCATCGATTCACTCCGTCATCAAAGGCGATGATACTTTCTAGTTAACCCCGTAGATTTTCCGCAATTCTTTCACAGTTTGCTTGATGGTCTCATCGATACTTTGCGTCCCCTGCACGTACCGCTGGACCATCGCAAGCAAGTTGAAGCGCTGGTGTACCTCGGACCCCGCCTTTGAGGCCGGGCCGGGCCAGCCCGGAACGTGGGCATAGAGGGCCTGCTTCGTCATAATATCATAATACTCGTTCTGGGGAAGCCGGCTGGCCAGCCCCTTTTGAGTCGGCGTCCACATCCAGGCTCTCTTACTGAACCCGACCTGCATATCGGCCTGCGCCATGAATTTAATGAACTCTTTGGCCTCTTTCTTTTTCTTGGAATACTTGAAGAGCACCAGATACTGCGGGATGGCTGTGCAGTGGCGCCCGGCAGGACCTTTGGGCACCAGCGAGAATCCGACGTTCTTGTAAAGATTCGCCCACCTCTTCTTGGTGCTGGCCTTCCACCAGATGCTCGGCGAGTTGATGGTCATCCCCGTCTTGCCGGCCAGGAAGGTTTGGTTGTTCTCCAGAGTCTTCCACTGGATCACCCCTTTGGGCCAGGCCTCTTTGTAGGCTTTTTTGATGAAGCGAAGGCCCGCGCGCGTCCCGTCCGAATCAAGGGTGATGCGCTTTCCGTCGTCGGATACCTGCCGCATTCCGTATCCCCAAAGGATGCAAAGGATCGTCGTGCTGGGGTCGATTACGTGGGTTCCCAGGGACTCGGCCCAGGGAGCCAAGCCGGCCTTTTTCAGCTTTTTCCCGATGCGCAGGGCGTCTTCCCACGTGTCGGGCGGCTTCTCGCCGATTTTCTTCAAGTTGTCCTTGCGGTAGTTCATCACCTGAGAGGTGGTCATGAAAGGAGCGGCCAGCCATTTGCCGTCGATGAAACCGCCGTCCTTGTACATGTTGTAGAAACCGCCGTTTTCCTTGGCCAGCCCTCCGACGACATCGCTGACATCCGCGAGGGACTCTTTTACGGTGATGGCGCCGTTATAAACCACCATGAGAAGGTCCGGCCCGCTCTTGGTCTCGGCGGCCGTGATGAGGCGGCGGCGCAACTCGCGCGAGGCGATGAACTCGATTTTTAGATCGATCCCCGTCGCTTTTTTAAATTTCTTCGGAATGGTTTTCAGGAATTTCTGCGCCGCCACCACCGGAACGGTGCGGACGGTCAGTCTGAGCGGCGCGGCCTGGACAGCCACAACCGCGAAGGCCAACATGAAAAACGCTATGAAGGTTGCCGTGAAAAATCGTTTCCAGCTCATCAATTCTCCCCTCCCTTTACACAACGTGGATTTCATCTGAATTACATCTGAATCTCCCAGAATAAGCCTTATGCCTTATGAAGGATCGCTGATAGACAAATACCCTCCTCCGGAAACGGTTACTCCAGTTACCTCCTAAGATACAGGTAAGAAAGGAGGTTATGGCGATTCATCCCCTTCAATCAGGAATATTTATTTGATTCTTTAAAAATTTATTATTCTTTAAATTTAAGTATACAAAAAAAATCATTTTTGTATAGGGTAATTTTCTCATAATTATCATTTGGTTTCGGAAAAAAACCTGGCAGGTCGCTCAGGCAAAAGCCCTCGGCGGCCGATCAATATTAAAAGCTAACCCCTTGACTTTTATGGACAATCTATTCTTTGGCCAAAATTAGTGATCGGCCAGCACCCTGAATCTAATAATACAAATCCCCATAACCCGGATGGGTTACGGGGATTTTCAGGGGCAAGCTAAACCGGCTTCCACTCCTCCACGTCACCCCACTGGTCGAAAACGCTCTGGGCCGCACGCAGCGAACCGTTGGTTCTTGGGTATCCGATATAGGGCGCGCAAGTCGTAATTGCCTCGACGACCTCATCCTGGGTGGCACCCTGGTTCAACGCACCGCGGACCTGTCTCGTGACGGCTTCATACTCGCCCTGGGAAGCGCAAATCGCGGTAAGAATGAGTTCCTTGGTCTTGATGTCCAAAAGAGGCTGGGCCCAGACAGTGCCATAGCAATACTCATATATCGCTTGACCGTGCATCGGCGAGATTTTTCCGATTTCTCCGATCCCGACCTCCCCCGCCTTCCCCAAGACCGAACCGGCAATCGCTTTGCCCTTTTCATACCTTTCGCTGCTCATGAGTGCATCTCCTCTCCGTGGGTGGATGACCGGCCGAATATTCACACCGCTGACTGTTGGCTATCTATGTTGCAATTTTCTTTTCACGAGACAATAAGTATCTTAATCAGTCCGCCGAGGTGTGACCAGGAACCTGCCATACAAAGGCCCCGATTTTAAAAATTCCGGGAACTCCCTGTCGATTCAAGAGTTCTCACGAAAAGGTCCATGAGATGTTCGAATCCCTACACCCAAACCTCCTGGCCCTGTTCGCGGCAATCTTGTTAGCGGTCGCGAATATTCTCTACCGGGATTCCCTGCGCGAACTAAGTCCGGCGGTTGCTTCGTTTGTGACGCATCTCGTCATGGGTTTCATCGCCTGTGGCGTCTATGCCGCCTCGGGCGGAGTGGAGAAATGGCCCCTGATAGGCATCCTCTGGTTTCTCCTCGCGGGGCTTGTCGGCCATCAGGATGTAGACGACAGCGGCAAGCTCAGCATCGAGTGGCCGTGGATGGAACTTGTACTCACCCCAGAAGATGGTGAGGCAACCCCAAAGCCCCTCCCCACGGAGATGCCGTTTGAGGTCGAAGCAAATACTGCGTTGGGGATGCGCGGGTTCGTAAAATCCAAATCGCTTGAACTTGGCTCTCTGATTGAACTTACCCCCGATGAGCTTGCGGAAATATGTTTTTTTGTTCACACCAGCGCAAACCAAGTTCACAATTCAGCTGTCGAGTACACCAGGCGGGCGGGGATTCAAGTCGTGGACAAGAAAGAAACCAGAGAAAGCCAGCAATGCACGGAAAGTTCACCTTCACCACCCAAATCCGACTCATAGAGGAGCGCTACGGGGCATGTGCATGGCGAATTAATAATTCTGGCCGTGGGGAAGGCTAAATTCTCTTGTCTACCCAAATATCTTTCTAGTGATTAGCTGAAAAATTCAGATCGATTTCCCTGATAATTCCCTGTTATTCCCTGTTCC
>JAVEPB010000010.1 GCA_030922375.1 bacterium
TTTTTACCTCGAAACAATTTTCTTTCGGATCAACCCAATTCGCCGAAAGCGGCACGCCCGCTTCGGCTGAGGAGCCTTGGCCGTGACCGCTAAATCCAGCACCCCCACTAATCTCAGAAGCAAAAAACTCTCGGGCGCCGAAATCATCTACCGCTGCCTCGAACTCGAGGGCGTGGAGTTCATCTTCGGTCACCCGGGAGCCGTTCTTCTCACCCTTTTGGCCCTTTTCCTCGAGCGCTCGAAAATCAAACATGTGCTCACCCGGCACGAGCAGTGCGCCGCGCACATGGCCGAGGGCTACGCCCGCGCAAGCGGCGGGGTCGGCGTCTGCCTCACAACATCGGGGCCCGGCGCCACCAATCTCATCACCGGAATCACCGACGCCTACATGGACTCGATTCCGATCATCTGCCTGACGGGCCAGGTCTCCACCTCGATGGTCGGAAACGACGCATTCCAGGAAGCCGATATCGTCGGGATGACGCGGACGGTTACCAAGCACAACTACCTGATCAAAAACATGGCTGATCTCGCTCCCTCCATCCGCGAGGCTTTCCACATCGCGCGGACGGGACGGCCCGGCCCCGTCCTCATCGATCTGCCCAAGGACATCCTTCTCGGCGAGGCCCCTTTTCACCTTCCCGAGGGCGAGGTGGACATCCGGGGCTACAAGCCCAGGACCAAGGGCCACCCCCGGCAGATCAAGCGGGTCGCCGAAGCCATCAAGGAGGCCAAAAAACCGATTCTCTACGTGGGCGGCGGGGTCATTCACGCCGATGCCGGCAAGGAGGTCGAAAAGCTCGCCACGACGGCCGATATCCCGGTCACCTGGACCCTCCTCGGCGCTGGCGCCTTCCCGAGCGAAAATAAACTCTCGCTCGGCATGCTGGGCATGCATGGAACCGCCTACGCCAACATGGCTGTGGACGAGTGCGACCTCCTGATAGCCGTGGGTGCCCGCTTCGACGACCGCGTGACGGGGAAAGTCTCCGAATTCGCGACCAACGCCAAGATCATTCACATCGATATCGACCCCACCGCAATCGGCAAGAACCTTCCGGTGGAAATTCCCGTCGTAGGCGACGCCAAGCAGGTGCTCCGCGAGATCAACAAACTCGTCAAAAGGCAAAAACGCACCCTTTGGCATAAACGCGTCGATCGGTTCAAGGAGGATTTTCCCCTGACGTTCGAGGCCGCCGAGGGGGGGCCCATCAAACCCCAGGAAGCCATCGTAATCCTCAGCGAGGAAGCCGGAGGGGATGCCATCTTCACCACCGAGGTCGGCCAACATCAGATGTGGGCCGCCCAGTATCTTCAGGTCTCCTTTCCGAGACATTTTATTTCCTCAGGCGGACTCGGAACCATGGGCTTCGGTTTCCCGGCGGCGATCGGCGCCTCCCTGGCGCGTCCCGACAAGCTTGTGATCGACATCGCCGGGGACGGAAGCTTTCAGATGGTGCTACAGGAGATGTCCACGGCGGTTCAATACGGAATCCCCGTCAAGGTGTTCATCCTGAACAACTACGGCCTCGGAATGGTGCGCCAGTGGCAGGATTTATTCATGGACCGCCGCTTCAGCGAGGTCGGCCTGGAAGTGGGCCCCGACTATGTCCAGCTCGCCGCCGCCTACGGCGCCAAGGGACTTCACATCGATGACCGCAGCGACCTGCGCCCGGCCATCCAGGAGATGATCAAAACGCCGGGCCCGTTCATCCTTGACGTGAAAGTGGACCCCGATGAGCTGGTTTTCCCGATGGTCCCGGCGGGCGGCGCGAACAGGGACATGATGCTGAACGACCCAAGAAAGAAAAAACCAAAAGGCAGGCTCAGCGCCCTGCCGGATAATTAGGAGGAACCGCCCGTGGAGCTCTCCGGCTCTCAAATCGTCATCGAGGAACTCAAGGCCAATGGCGTGGAAATCGCTTTCGGCATCCCAGGCGGCGCGATCATGCCCTTCTACGACGAGATCATGAAATCCGAGTTCCCCCATATCCTCACGCGGCACGAGCAGGGGGCCACCCACATGGCCGACGGATACGCCCGTGTCAGCGGCAAGGTGGCCGCCGTCATCACGACCTCGGGCCCCGGCGCGACCAACACCATCACCGGCCTGTGCAACGCGCAGATGGACTCGAGCCCCATCGTCGCCATCACCGGACAGGTCGCCACCCCCACCATCGGAACCGACGCCTTTCAGGAGGCCGACACCTACGGATGCTCCATTCCGGTAACCAAGCACAACTGGCTCGTCAAGGATGTGCGCGAGCTTCAGGGCGTTGTCCGCGAGGCCGTCCGCGTCGCGACGTCGGGCCGGCCGGGGCCGGTGGTCATCGATTTCCCCAAAGACGTCCAGGTGGCCATGACGGAATACAATCCCCTAGAAAAAACGGAAACCGCCCTCTCCGCGGAGCCCATTTTCCGGATTCCCGAACCCGACACGAAGGCCATCGAACGCCTTCTGGAGGAACTCGAACGCTCCGAAAAACCCGTCATCCTGGCGGGCGCGGGAGTCATCAAGGGCGGCGCCTCCGCCGAACTCGCCGAGTTCGCCCGGCGCGCGAAAATCCCCGTCATCAATACCCTGCTCGGCATGGGCGGCTTCCCGGGCTCGGATCCCCTCTTCCTCGGGATGCCGGGGATGCACGGCACCGCCTACGCCAATATGGCCCTTTGCGAATGCGACCTGTTGATTAATCTCGGTGGGCGGTTTGACGATCGCGTAACTGGCAAAGTCGCGGAGTTCGCTCCCGGCGCCACCATCGTTCACGTCGATATCGACGCGGCCGAACTCGGCAAGCGGGTCGAAACCGACATTCCCATCCTGGCGAATGTCCGGGATGTCCTCGTCCTGCTCAACACCCAGGCGAGGAAAAAGGACCGCCAGGCGTGGCTCGATAAGGCCCAAGCCTGGAAGCGCGACTATCCCCTTCAATATGATTGGGACGGGTCGATCAAGCCACAGTACGTGATCGAGCAAATCCAGGAAGTCTCCGACGGCGAGGGCACTTACATCTCGGGCGTCGGACAACACCAGATGTGGGCCGCCCAGTACCTTCGCTTCAACGAGCCGAACTCGTGGGTGTCCTCCGGCGGCCTGGGCACGATGGGCTTCGGACTCCCCGCGTCAATCGGAGCCAAGGTGGGCCGGCCCGACAGGGAGGTCTGGCTCATCGACGGGGACGGCAGTTTCTCGATGAGTCTGGTCGAGTTGGCGACGGCCGCCACCTATAACGTCCCCGTCAAAATCGCCATTCTGAACAACAACTATCTCGGGATGGTGCGGCAGTGGCAGGAACTCTTCTTCGAGAAGCGTTACTCTCATGTCCACTATCCGAAGAGCCCGGACTTCGCCAAAATCGCCGAGGGCTACGGCGTCCGGGGATTTGATGTAAAAGACGTGGATCAGGTGCGGAGCACCCTTGAGCAGGCGGCCGAAATCGACGGGCCCGTCGTCATGAACTTTCACGTGAATCAGGAAGAGAACGTTTGGCCGATGGTGCCATCCGGCGCCGGAAACAATGAAATGCAACTAGGGCCCCAATCCACGGAAAAATTGACATGAGACAGGTTTTTTCGATTCTGGTGAACAATCACGCGGGGGTTCTCTCGCACGTCTCGGGACTGTTCGCGCGGCGAGGCTATAACATCGAGAGCATCGCGGCCGGACCGACCGAAAACCCCGAGGCCACGCGGATCGTCATCGTCGCCTTCGGCGAGGAGGAAACGCTCGAGCAAATCGCCCACCAGCTTCGCAAACTCTACGATGTGCGCGAGGTGGAGCAACTCCAATACAATCGCTCCGTCACGCGCGAGCTTGTCCTGGCGACCGTGTCGGCCGACGCCGATAAGCGCACCGAGGTGCTCCAAATCGCCAACGCCTTCGGAGCCAACATTGTCAACATTTCAGACAACAGCGTGACCCTCGAGGCAAGCGGAAACGACCATAAAACGCGGATACTGATCAAGGCCCTCGAGCGGTACGGCATCTCCAACATGGCCCGAACCGGTATGATCGCCCTGCCCTTTGACGAAATGACAGACGAATGGGAGCCCCTGGCCTGATGCCCAATAACGATCAAAACAACGGCGACGAAGAAAAACACACGTTCGCCGTCCTCGTCGAGAACAAATTCGGCGTCCTCGCCAAGGTGGCCAGTCTGTTCAGCGCCCGAGGATATAACATCGACAGTCTCTGCGTGGGAGTTACCCAGGACCCGAGCGTCTCGCGCATCACGCTGGTGACGAGCGGAGACATCAATATTCTCGAACAAATCCGCAAGCAGCTCAGCAAGCTCATCGACACGATCAAGGTCCTCGAATTGGACGATAAGGAGACCGCCGAGCGCGAACTCGTCCTCATCAAGATCTCGGCGCCGAAGGACAAGCGCTCCGAGGTGCTTCAGATCATCGAGATTTTCCGCGCCCGCACCATCGACATATCAAGCGACGCCTTGATCATCGAAGTGACCGGGGACGAGGGAAAAATCGGGGCCATGCTCGAACTCCTCCGCCCTTACGGCATCAAGGAAATCGCCCGAACCGGCAAGGTGGGCCTCAGCCGCGGAGCCAAGACCCTCAAGGGCCTCAAGAACTGACAATGCCGCTGCAAGAATCTGCCTGGCGAATTCCCGTCGCGCGCGAGGGCTGGGGCTACTCCATCGGCCTCCTCCTGCTGGGGACCGCCTCGTATCTGATGGGAGGGACGGGCTGGGCGGTTTTTTTCTTCGCCCTGGCCGTTTGCGTCATCGGATTTTTCAGGGACCCCGAGCGCCAGCCGCCCTCCGAACCCGGCGCCGTCTCCTCGCCGGCCGACGGCCGGGTCATCACCGTCGAAAACGCCCCCGAGGGCGGGAAAATGGTGGGGATTTTCCTCGCCGTCTACGACGTTCACATCAACCGATCTCCCGTGGCCGGGACCATCGAGGCGACGGCCTACCGCCCGGGCCGGTTTCTCGCGGCCTTCAACCAGGAGGCCGCCCGGGTGAACGAGCAAAACGCTATCGACATTCGGACCGATTCGGGAGAGAATTTCCGCGTGGTCCAAATCGCGGGGCTCATCGCCCGGCGCATCGTCAGTTGGCGCGGAGAGGGCTACACCCTGGCCAGGGGCGAGCGCCTTGGGCTGATTCAGTTCGGCTCCCGCACCGATCTCTATCTGCCGCCCGGCTACGAGGTGCTGGTCGCCAAGGGCGATCGGGTCCGCGGAGGAGAAACCGCCGTTGCAAGACCAACTCAAGGATAAAATCCGCACGAAGCTCGAGCGGGGCCGCCGGAGAAGAAAGCGCCGCCGCCGCCGCCCCCATCTCAAGCGCGGCATTTACCTGCTTCCGAACCTCTTTACCACGGGGAGCCTTTTCGCCGGCTTCTACGCCATCATCGCGGCGATTCAGATGGATTTCTGGTGGGCCTCGCTGGCCATCCTCGTCTCAATCGTGTTCGACGGGCTGGACGGCGCGGTCGCCCGCCTGACGAAATCATCGAGCCCCTTCGGGCTCCAGTACGACTCGCTTTGCGACTTCGCGGCGTTCGGCATCGCACCGGCCATCCTCATCTACAACTGGGCGCTGGCCCCGTATGGGCGAATCGGCTGGCTGGCGGTTTTCATTTTCGCCGCCTGCTCTGCCCTTCGCCTGGCGCGCTTCAATGTCTTCACCCAGACCTTGGGGCCGACAGCCGACTTCAGGGGGCTGCCCACCCCCGCGGCCGCCGGCATGATCGCTTCGTGGGTCTTTCTCGCCGAGCACTACGAACTCGGCCGCCTCGCCCCGGACACCCTCTCGGGGCCCTCGGCCTACCTGCTGGCGGTCATGGCCTACACGCTCGCCTTCCTGATGGTGAGCACGGTTCGCTACACCAGCTTCAAGGATCTGGGAGGCCGGCTTCAGAGACCTTTCCGCGTGCTGGTCGGCGCCGTGCTGGCGCTATTCGTTGCCGCGGCCATCCCCCAGGTCGTCGCCTTTGTCGTCATCTCGGCCTACACAGTCTCGGGGCCTTTACTCCACCTCAGGCGAACCCGAAGGGTCGGAAAAACAGCAGCCGCCCCCGAACCGTTGGAAGCGGATTCCGGCTAGAAGGCGATTCATTGCCAACTCCGCTCGGAGAAGGCATAATTTACCCGTAATTTCATCTGAAAAACCTCAAACGGCGGACTGCAATTCGCCCCTCCGCCGTCCGCCCCGATCGGCCCAAGGAAGAATGAGCCGCTATCCGTTGAAATCGACCTGGTTTTTTTTGTCCCCGCTTTTTTCCGGGTTGCTTGCCTGCTATCTTTGGACGGCTACACTCTCCCCCGCCGCGGCCCAGGAGCGGGGAGGGGGCCAGACGCCTTCGCTGGGCTTCACGCCGCGACCCGAGAAATCGGCCCCCGACAAGGAGCTCCGTTTTCTGCGGGACTCCACCGCCGCCGCGGCAATTTCGGCCGACGAACTCCTTGAGGACAGGGAGCGCAAGCGCGTCATCGGCCGCGGATTCGCCGACCTTCGTTTTTTGGGCAAGCGCGTTCAGGCCGACCACATCGAAGTGCAAACGGAAACGCGAGACGCCGTCGCCACCGGAAACATCATCTTCCAGGCCGGCAACGACCGTATCGTCGGCAGCCGGGTCGATTTCAACCTCGACAGCGAAAGGCTTGTGATTTACGACGCCAAGGGCTACATCGGCGCCACCTACTACATTACGGGCAATGTCGTTCGCCGTATCGCCGTTGATCGCTACGAGGTCATCGACGGCACGTTCACCACCTGCGAGGGCGACAAGCCCGACTGGGCGTTCCGTTCCCGGAAGTCCACCTTTCAAATCGAGGGATATGCCCACCTTCAAGCCCCCTTGGTCGCCCTTCGGGGTGTCCCTGCGGCGGCCCTTCCCTATGCAATCTTTCCGATCAAGACAAAGCGGGCGACGGGGTTCCTCATTCCCACCATCGGATTCGGCAACAGAAACGGTTTCGAATTCTCTCCCCGGTTTTTCTGGGCCATCAACAAATGGTCGGACGCCACCTTCGGCGTCGATTATTACGAAAAAAGAGGCTCCCGCTACCTCGGCGAGTATCGCTACATCTTGAGCAAAAGCTCCGCCGGCCAGTTCAACGCCACCTACTTCAAGGACGGCCTCGAAAAAACCACCCTTTGGGACATCAAGGGCCGTCACCGCTCCTCACTGCCGGGCGGTTGGGGTTTCAGCGGCGTGGCGGACTTCGCCTCCCGGAAAAACGATGACCGCTCCCTCGAGGTCAATCTCGACGATCGTGTCCGGCAGGACACCGACACGCGCCTGGATTTCACCCACGATCTGACGGGCATGCCCGGCCGCCTTCGCGTCGCCATGAGGCGCCGGGAGGGGCTCCGGGAAAACGACGGTGAATTATTTCAAAAATTCCCCGAAATTACCCTGGATGTAAATCAGGCCCAGATAGGATCAAGCGAATTTCGCTACAGCCTCGATTCATCGGCCGTATCCTTCTACCGGGTCGAGAGACAAAAAACGACCGTTCTGCAGCGCTTCGACGCGGCCCCTTCAGTGTCCCTACCGGTTCAAACCGTGCCCTGGCTCGGGGTCACCGCCAAATTCGGCCTTCGGTACACCTACTGGACGGACCAAAAACGCACCCCCGATGTACCGGGAAACCCCAACCGCAACGATCAAAAACAATCACCCCTCTCTCGGGAGATATGGTTCTCCTCCCTCGGCATCGCCGGTCCGCGCTTCAGCCGTGTTTACAACGGCGAATTCGGGCCTTTCCGTGACTTCAAACACATCCTTTCGTTCCAAACGAGTTATGCCTACGCACCCGCCACGGACTCGAAGGACCGAAAGCTCATCATCCCCATCGACAGCGTAGATTCCTTCAGTGATCGGAACTCTGTCTCCTACGGAATCGTTAACCGCGTGCTGACAAAGCTGAAATCGGGTGAGGGCTTCGAGACGCGCCAGCTATTCACCGCCAGCCTTACGCAGTCCGCCAATATTGCCGAAGCCCGGCGGGAGCAAAACCTGAGCACCAATCCCCGGCGGCCTTTTGGAGATGTCGTGCTGAACGTTCAATCCAGGCCAATTTCCTTGATTCGCTTCACCCACGAAGCGATTTACGACGTCTACGAACATGAAATCGACCGACAATCGACCGGCCTTCTCCTCGAAGGGGGAAGGAACTGGTATCTCGGCCTGGACCGCACCTGGTGGCGTCAGCGGAGCCGAGGAAGAGACCCCCAAGGCGGAAGAAGCGACCTCAACTTCTCCGCGGGATACGCCTTGACTCGCCGGTGGTTCCTCGAATATCTCACGCGGATCAACAACGTCAGGAACATCACCCTTCAGCAAAGCATCATCCTCCGGTACGCCGGCTGTTGCTGGGGATTCAATCTCACGTTCAACGACACACAGGATATCAGCGAGGTATTTTTCACTTTCACCATGCGAGGATTTTTAGAGGGTGAAAAAGCGCCCACATTCAAACGGCGTCAGAGGGTCTACGAGAGAGGCCGCTTCATTGGAAGAGGAGCACTGACCCCATATCAATTCAACGAACCCTCCTCAAACCCATAGGATGGGTTTGATTCCGTAAAATCAGGAGTTACGAGAAAGCACGCGAGGCCGAAATCAACTATCATTGCTCTCTCAACAGGACGGTCCACCAAAAGGAACAAATTCCATGAGAATAGTCGTAACGGGCGGCGCGGGCTTCATCGGCTCGCACCTATGCGATGCACTTCTGGACCGCGGCGATGAAGTTGTTTGCGTGGATAATTTCCTCACCGGCAGGCGGACCCATTACGATGATCTTCTGGCGCTCCGCGGCGAGCGGCTCACTCTCCTTGAGCACAACATGAGCAATCATATTCAAGTGGACGGACCCGTGGACGCAATATTTCACCTGGCCAGCCCCGCCAGCCCGATTGATTATCTCAAGTACCCCATTCAGACCCTGAAGGTCGGAGCGCTCGGCACCCACAACGCCCTCGGCCTCGCCCTCGCGAAGGACGCCCGGTTTTTGCTCGCCTCCACTTCCGAGGTTTATGGCGATCCCGAGATCCACCCCCAGCCCGAGTCGTATTGGGGAAACGTCAACCCAATCGGCCCGCGCGGGGTCTACGACGAAGGAAAACGATTCGCCGAGGCCATGACGATGGCCTACCACCGCACCCACGGCGTGGGTATCCACATTGCGCGGATATTCAACACTTACGGGCCCCGGATGCGGCTCATGGACGGTCGCGCCATTCCCGCCTTCCTGTGCCAGGCGTTGCGGAACGAACCGATGACAATTTTCGGGGACGGGTCCCAGACCCGGAGTTTTTGCTACGTCTCGGACCTGGTGCGGGGCCTGCTTCTTTTGATGGACAGCGACCTGGCCGAACCCGTGAACATCGGCAACCCGGTGGAGATGAAAATTTTAGAGCTTGCAGAGCGTATCAAGGAGATTACAGGCTCTTCGGCTCCGATAGAATTTAACCCGCTTCCAGTGGACGACCCTAAAATCCGCAAACCCGATATTCGGCGCGCCAGGGAGCTCCTCGCCTGGGGGCCAATAATTACGCTGGACGAGGGCATTCGCCATACCATTTCGGATTTTCGCCCGCGCCTCGATCAAGGAGAAGGGAGCGCCTCTTGACGAGAGGGCTCTCCATCAAGTTCTGGCCCGACTCCGAGCGGCCCCGAGAGCGGCTCCTCGAAAGGGGCGGAGACGCCCTTAGCGACGCCCAACTCCTGGCCATTCTCTTGAGAACGGGAGATCAGGGGATATCCGCCCTCGACCTCGCTATTCAATTGATCGATAGGTTCGGCGGGTTCGAGGGAATTGATCGCGCCTCGATCCCCGAGCTTACCGAGCTAAAAGGAATGGGTCCCGCTAAGGCCGCCCAGGTCAAGGCCGCCCTTGAAATCTCCCGGAGGACCGGGCGAAACGATGAGATTAATAAAACCGCGTTTCACTGTGGGTCGGATGTCCACCGGTTTTTCTCGCCGGCAATGGCGGGCCTTGCGCATGAAGAATTCCGGGTTCTCCTCCTTGACACAAAACACCGCCTGATGCGGGAAGTAACTGTCTCGCGGGGCACTTTGTCCGGGACAGCCGTTGACCCGCGCGAGGTGTATACCGATGCAATCCGCGAAAAGGCGGCGGCCCTCGTCTGTGGCCACAATCACCCCAGCGGAGATCCATCCCCCTCTCCCGAGGACCACGCCCTGACCGCGCGTCTTCGCGAATCGGGCCGGATTGTGGGGATTCCGCTTTTGGACCATGTTATCGTGGGCCGTCAGGGCTATTTCAGCTACGACGAAGAAGATTGGCCCACCTTGAAATGAGAATTAAAGATCGGCTAGATTGCCCACTGCCGCCCGCGCCAACGCCATTTCCGCTCATAGCCGATGCCGGCCGGTTGGCCAGGTTGCGAGGTGCCGAGTGAAACTTTCCGCCGACGAGTTTCTGGCGGACCGCGCCCAAAAATTCGAAGCCACATCGAGCAGCCCCTTTCCCGCCCAGGTCGAGGCGATAACAGCCGCCGTCCTTCGCTGTCTCGAGGCGGGCGGGAAAATCCTCGTCTTCGGCAACGGGGGAAGCGCCGCCCTGGCCACCCACTTCTCGGGAGAGTTGGTCGGCCGTTTTCTCGGCGAGCGGCGCCCCCTTCCGGCCATCTCCCTCACAACGGATACGAGCGCGCTCACCGCCATCGGAAACGATTATGACTACCTGAGTATCTTCTCCCGTCAAATAGAGGCCTTGGGGCGGACGGGCGATCTCGCCCTGGGACTGACCACGAGCGGAGAATCGGGGAATCTGGTTCCGGCCTTCAGGCGGGCGCGGGAGTTGGGTATCGACTCTGCGGTCTTGTCGGGAAAGACGGGCGGGCCCGCCGCCGAGGCGGCGGATATCGCGGCGATAGTTCTCTCGGAGGAAACAGATTTTGTTCAGGAGGCCCAGGAAGCGGCCATCCACTTTATGTGCCACAAGATTGATGCCCTTTTTTGCGAGGGTACCGAATGATGAACGATTTACTCTCCCGCCTGATCGGGGGAAATCCCGAAATCCTCGTAGCGGGGGATTTGATCCTTGATCGGTATGTTTGGGGGGAGGTCGACCGCATTTCGCCAGAGGCGCCCGTCCAGGTTCTCAGGTGGGAGCGGGAGGAGGAGACCCTCGGCGGGGCGGCCAACGTGGCTCAAAATCTCGCCTCCCTGGGCTGCTCCGTCCGCCTGATGGGCCTGCTCGGGGAAGACGAAGAGGGCGACCGCCTCGAAGCCTTGGCCAGGCAAGCGGGGATGGACGTGGGCCTCATTCGGCGGCATCCGGGAAGGCCGACGGTATCGAAAACCCGGTTCATCGGAAGAAACCAGCAGATACTCCGGGTGGACCGCGAGGAGGCGCCGCCTCATTCACCCGAATCTGAAAAAGAGATGAGCGCCCAGCTCCTCGGGGCTCTGGACGGCACCGCGGGGGTTATCTGCTCGGACTACCTGAAGGGTACCCTCACGCCGGCGTTCATGGAAAAACTCGTCGCGGCCGCGGGCGAGCGCGGTCTGCCGGTTATCACCGATCCCAAGGGGGCCGATTACGCGAAATACCGGGGAGTCACGGCCCTTACCCCCAACCTGGCCGAGGTGGCGCAAGCGACGGGCGTCACACTCGACAGCGAGGAGGCCATCGACCGCGCCGCGCGGGCGATGTACGAGGAGCTAGCGCCCGAGTTTATCCTCGTAACCAGGGGTGCGGGGGGGATGACCCTCTACGGCAAGGAGGGCCGTCTCTCAAGCGAGGCCTCAAACGCGCTCGAGGTATACGATGTGACGGGAGCGGGAGACACGGCGGCGGCTCTTTTCGGTCTCGCCCTGGTTCAGGATATCCCCCCCGTCGACGCCGCCCGAATCGCCAATCTGGGTGCGGGAATCGTCGTCGGAAAGGTGGGTGCGGCTCCGCTTGACCCGGGGGAGCTCGAGTCCGCCCTCTTGGGCGGGGGCAAACAGAAAATTTTCAGCCGCTCGGGCCTCGAAAAACGCCTTCTGACGGATCGGGCCAGAGGCCGCGAAGTGGTATTCACGAATGGTTGCTTCGACCTCATGCATGTGGGACACATCCAGTATCTTCAGCAGGCGAAAGAGCTGGGGGATATCCTGGTCATCGGCCTGAACGACGACGCCTCCGTCCGGCGGGTGAAGGGCGAGGGACGCCCCCTGATCGAAGAGCGGCAAAGGGCCCAACTGCTGGCCGCTCTCGGGTGCGTGGATTACGTCGTATTCTTCCCGGAGGACACCCCCGAGGAGCTGATCCGGGCGGTTCGGCCCGACATTCTGGTGAAGGGCGGCGACTACGCGCCCGAGGAGGTCGTCGGCCGCGAACAGGTGGAATCCTGCGGGGGCCGCGTCGAAGTGCTCCCATTCGTGGATGGCGTTTCGACGACCCGAATCGTCAACACCATAATCGAACGCTACAGCGGGGATAAGAACCAGGCATGACTCCCGAAAAAATCGCTGACGCCCCGGCCAACGCCACCGGCGACCCGGCCAACGCTACCGGCGACCCGGTCGTCGTTACCGGCGCAGCGGGCTTCATCGGGGCGCGGCTGGCTTCGCGGCTGGCCGGCGAGGGCGAAAAAGTCGTCGCCGTGGACGAGCGGCGCCACTTCGACGACCGGCCCGAGATCGCGGCCATCCACCGCGAGGGAGCTCCCGACATCATCGTCGAAACGGGGGAGCTTGCGGACTGGCTCCGCGATTCGCCCCGCATCTCGGGAATCATCCACCTGGGCGCCTGCACCGACACGACCGAGTACAACGAGGCGCTGCTCGAGCGCACGAACACGGACTACTCGCGCCGCCTCTGGGAGTCCGCCGCCAGGTTCGGCGTCCCTTTCCTTTACGCGAGCAGCGCCGCCGTCTACGGGGACGGCTCGAAGGGCTACGACGACCGGACCCCGCCCGAGGCGCTCACCTCCCTCAACCCCTACGGGGAATCGAAGCGCCGCTTCGATATCTGGGCGCTGAACGAGGGATTAATGATCCCTCCCCCGGCCTGGGCCGGTTTCCGGTTTTTCAATGTCTACGGATTCGGCGAGGCGCATAAGAAAAAAATGTCGAGTGTGCTATATCAGGCCTTCGTCCAGATTCTCGAGCAGGGTGAGGTCCGCCTCTTCCGCTCCCACAGGGAGGGGATCGCCGACGGTCATCAACGCCGCGATTTCATCCACGTCGAGGACGTAGTGGACGCCCTCGTGCACGCCTGGCGTAATGGGCTGCCTGATGGCATATACAACCTGGGGACCGGCCGGGCGCGCACATTTCTCGACCTCGCCAACGCGGTCTTCGCCGCGATGGACTGGGAGCCCCGGATCAGATTTATCGACACTCCCGCTCAAATTCGCCCGCGGTATCAGTACTTCACCGAGGCGAGGATGGATAAGCTAACGGAGGGCGGCTACGGCGCCTCCTTCACACCTCTCGAAGAGGGTGCGGAGCGCTACTGGAAGCGCTTGAAGAAAGTGATGTTGACGCAGGGCACCTGAGGGCCGTATATCCCAGGCGAGCGACGCGGCAACCAAATTCAAACGATCCGCTCCACCGCCCCTCGAAGGAAACCAAGCCATTGGAAATCGCTCTTCTCGGAAGCGGCAGCCGGGGGAACTCGGTCCTCGTTCGATCGGCTGATTCGGCGCTCTTGATCGACGCCGGTCTCAGCGCGAAGGAAACCACCGCCCGCCTCGCAAAGGTAGGGGTTTCGCCCTCCGAGCTGCTGGGAATCGTACTTACCCACGAACACTCCGATCACGTTCGCGGGGTAGGTCCGCTGGCCAGGCGCTGGGGACTGCCCGTCTGGACGAACGAAGGGACCCTCGAAGCGGGAAAAGCCCGCATTGGCGCCCTTCCCCACTGGGCGTCCGTCGAGATCGGGGTTCCTTTCGAAATCGGCGACATCTGGCTCGAACCCTTCAGCATCCCGCACGACGCGGCCGACCCGTTCGGACTCACCGTAAAATCAAGCCAGGGCTACCACGTTGGAATCGCAACCGACATGGGATTCGTCACACAACTCGTCCGCTCGCGCCTCACAGGTATCCAGGGGCTCGTCCTCGAATTCAACCACGACCTGCCGATGCTTTTGGACGGGCCCTACCCCTGGCCAATCAAACAGCGCATCCGCGGGAAACTGGGCCACTTGAACAACGGGGACGCGGCCGGCCTTCTCGGAGAGGTCGCATCCCCGGATCTCGAATGGGTGATTTGCGCCCATATGAGCCAGGAAAACAATGAAAAGGAAATTATTGTCCACGAAGCCCGCGGGGCTCTCGCCGGCGCCTCCAGTCTGCTGAGCCGCCCCTCCATGGCTTTGCTCCATGTGGCGTCGCAACTCGAGCCGACCCCTCTTTTCGGGCCGGCCGGGCAATTCACTTTTGGTCAGGACAACGGGGAGGACCTGCCGTGATTCCGCGCTACACCCGGCCCGAAATGGGCCGAATTTGGGAGGAAAAAGAAAAGTTCCAGCGCATGGTCGATGTCGAGATCGCCGTGTGCGAAGAACTCGCCGCCCGCGGCGAGATACCCGCCGACGCCATCGAGGCGATTCGCTCGAAATCCACTTTCGACCCCGGACGCATCCGCGAGATCGAGCGGGTGACTAAACACGACGTCATCGCCTTCCTCACGAATGTCGCGGAAAACGTGGGGCCCGCCTCCCGCTTCATCCACCTGGGCCTGACGAGCAGCGATGTACTCGACACCGGGCTCGCCCTTCAGCTGGTCTCGGCAGGAGGGCTCATCATCGACGCCCTTTCGGAACTACAGGACACCCTCAGGCGGCGCGCCATCGAGCACCGCCGCACCGCCATCGCGGGCCGTTCGCACGGTATCCACGCCGAGCCGACCACTCTGGGCCTCAAAATCGCCGGCTGGTTCACCGAGTTCGAAAGAGCCGAGGAAAGAATGAAAAGCGCGCGGGAGGCCGTCCGAGTGGGCCAGATATCCGGGGCCGTTGGCGCCTGCCCCCACATCCCGCCCGATGTGGAGGAAGCCATCTGCCGCCGCCTGGGCCTCCGGGTGGACCCGGTGAGTTCCCAGATCATCCAGCGCGACCGCCACGCGGAATACATGACGGCCCTTGCGCTCATCGCGGCGAGCATCGCCCGCGTGGCGACCGAGGTGCGCCACCTCCAGCGCACCGAGGTCGGCGAGGCCGAGGAATTTTTCAGCCCGGGCCAGAAGGGAAGCTCGTCCATGCCGCACAAGCGCAATCCGGTCGTCTCAGAGCAACTCTCCGGGCTCAGCCGCCTGGTTCAGTCGAACGCGATGGCAGCTCTCCAGAACGTTCCCCTGTGGCACGAGAGGGACATCAGCCATTCTTCGGTCGAACGCGTCATATTGCCCGACAGCACCATTCTCATCGATTATATGCTGCACAAACTCAACGATCTGATGGACAAGTGGGTGATATACCCGGAGCGCATGAAGGAGAACCTCGCCCGCTCGGGCGACCTGCTTTCGAGCGAGCACGTCATGCTCGCCCTCGTGCGGACGGGGCTCACCCGCGAGGAGGCTTACGGGCGTGTTCAGGGCCCCGCCATGGAGGCCTGGGCCGAGGGGACCGGCGGATTTCGGGCGAAACTGGCCGCCGACCCCGGCGTCGGCGGCGTCCTGGGGGAGGAATCCCTGGCCAGTTGCTTTGATTTGGAAGCGCATTTCAAAAACATTGATGCGATATTCGAGCGCGTGTTCGGACCTCATTTCAAGTGATCTCACCTGGGCTTCTCTGTGGTAGGATCGCCCCTCGTTGGCGCCCCCGGCAGGCCCCGGAAAATGGAGCAATGAAAATGGAACGACGAAACCAGGTTTACGAAGGCAAGGCCAAGATACTCTACGAAACCGATGATCCCGCTTACCTCATTCAGTATTTCAAGGACGACGCGAGTGCCTTTAACGCCAAGAAGCTGGGGTCCATCGAATCCAAGGGTATTTTCAACAACCGGATATCCACCCGGCTTTTTCAGGAAGTCGAGGCCAGCGGCATCCCCACCCACTTCGTCAAAAACATCTCCGAGCGGGAGATGCTTGTGAAGCGGGTCGATATCATCATGGTCGAAATCGTCCTCAGAAATGTTATTGCGGGCAACCTCGCCAAGCGGATGGGCGTCGAGGAGGGGAAGCGGCTCCCTCATCCCATCATCGATATGCACCTTAAAGACGATGCGCTCGACGATCCCCTCATCAACGAGGACACGGCTTCCGCCTTCGAGTTGGGCACCCGGGAGGAAATGGCCCAGGCACGGGAGTACGCCTTCAAGGTGAACGATATCCTCATGAAATTTTTCGCGGCCCGGAACGTCGACCTGATCGATTTCAAGATCGAATTCGGTCGCTGCGCCGCCGAGGGCGGGAAGATGATCCTCGCCGACGAGATCACCCCGGACGGCTGCCGGCTCTGGGAAAAGGGCACCGGCCGTAAAATGGACAAAGACAGGTTCCGCCGCGACCTGGGGAACATCGAGGCCACATACGCCGAGGTGGACCGGCTTGTGACCTCCTGACCCGCGGCGGCATCGCCGGCAGTTAACCTAAACAAAAAATCCGCTTTCCGCTTTGGCCCGAACCGGGCCGGACCCGGATGAACCACCCGGAGCGAAGCTTGGCTAAGGCGCTCATTTACATCACTTATAAAAACGGCGTACTCGACCCCCAGGGGCAGGCGGTCAAGGGCGCCCTCGCCTCGCTCGGATTCGAGGGCGTGGGCGATGTGCGAGTGGGAAAGTACATCGAAATCGAACTGGCGGACTCTCCGCCGGAAGATATGAAAGCCCGGGCCGAGAAAATGTGCCGGGACCTTCTGGCCAATCCGGTCATCGAGGACTTCCGGATCGAATTGCCCGGCGCACCGGACGCGCCTAGCACGCCGGACGAGCGATGAATTTCGCTGTCATCGTATTTCCAGGCTCGAATTGCGATCACGACTGCCATCACGCCGCCGGCGCCGTCCTCGGCCAACCAACTTCTTTCGTCTGGCACAAGGATTCCGATCTCGGGGACGCGGAAGTCGTCATCGTCCCCGGCGGCTTTAGCTACGGGGATTATCTTCGGGCGGGGGCGATTTCGCGATTTTCTCCCATCATGAAAGCCGTCGCCGCCCACGCGAACGCGGGCCGCCCGGTCATCGGAATTTGCAACGGCTTTCAAATTCTCACCGAGGCGGGGCTCCTCCCGGGCGCTCTGCACCGAAACGCCTCCCTGCGATTCATCTGCGAAGTTGTCCACGTCCGATGCGAGACGCCGAGAACCCCCTTCACGAGGGATATTCCGGCGGGCGAAACGCTCCGGATGCCGATCGCGCACGGCGAGGGAAACTACTTCTGCGATCCGGACACGCTGGCGGCGCTCGAGGACAACGATCAAATCGTCTTTAAATACTGCGACTCCGAGGGAAGCCTCGAGAGCGCGGCCAACCCCAACGGCTCGCTCGGACATATCGCCGGCGTCTGCAATCATGGCGGCAACGTCGTGGGCCTGATGCCCCACCCCGAGCGCGCCAGCGAGGCGGTCCTCGGGGGCGACGACGGCCTCCGGGTTTTTTCATCCGTGCTGGCCGGGGCGGTGTCATGACGCCGGCCGCCGCCGAGCCCGAAACCCATCTCACGATTGCACTCGAACACGGGCTCTCGGCGGAGGAGTGGGAGCGCATCCTCAAGACCCTCGGCCGCAAGCCCACCATGACCGAGCTTGGCATCTTCTCGGCCATGTGGAACGAGCACTGCTCCTACAAAAGCAGCCGCGTCCATCTGAAAAAATTCCCCACCGAGGGTCCCCGCGTCCTCCAGGGGCCCGGAGAGAACGCCGGGGTAGTGGACATCGGTGGCGGGCTGGCCGTAGCCTTCAAGATGGAGAGTCATAATCACCCTTCCTTCATCGAACCCTACCAGGGGGCGGCCACCGGGGTTGGGGGGATTCTCCGCGACATTTTCACGATGGGCGCCCGGCCAATCGCACTCCTCGACAGCCTCCGTTTCGGCGCCCGGGACCACGAGCGCACCCCCTATCTCGTGAACGGCGTCGTCTCCGGAATCGCCGGCTACGGGAACTGCATGGGAGTCCCCACGGTGGGCGGGGAAACCTATTTTCACCCCTGCTACAACGGGAACATCCTGGTCAACGTGATGTGCGCGGGAATCATGAAGGCCGATAATATCTTCCTCGGCGAGGCGGCCGGGGTGGGCAATCCGGTGATCTATGTCGGCGCCCCCACGGGAAGGGACGGCATCCACGGCGCCTCGATGGCCTCGGCCGGCTTCGATGAATCCGCCTCCGAAAAGCGGCCGACGGTCCAGGTGGGCGACCCGTTCAGGGAAAAACTCCTCCTCGAGGCCTGCCTCGAGTTGATGGACCGGGGCGCCGTCGTCGGGATTCAGGACATGGGAGCGGCGGGCCTGACGAGTTCGGGGGTGGAGATGGCCGGCCGGGCCGGGACGGGCCTCGTCCTCCGGCTCGACGATGCGCCCGCCCGCGAGGAGGGGATGACGCCCTACGAATTCATGCTCTCAGAGAGCCAGGAGCGCATGCTCCTCGTCGCCGAGCGGGGCCACGAGGCCGAGGTCCGCGAGATTTTCGAGCGCTGGGACCTGCCGATGGCGGTCGTGGGCGAGGTGACGGACGACGGGCGCCTCCGCGTGGAGGCCGGCGGCCGCTCCTACGCCTACCTTCCCATCGATGTCCTGACGGACGGGGCTCCGGTCTACAAGAGGGAGATGAAATCCGAGCGCGAGCTTCCGGCGACCGACCCGCTCGAGACGCTCCGGGATGAAATCGATCTGGGGGGTTCACTCCTCACCCTGATGGCCCACCCGAATCTGGGGCGGAAAACGCCGATATGGCGGCAATACGACTATATGGTGCGCACTAACACGCTGGCGCCGCCGGGCGGGGACGCGGCTCTGCTCAGGGTCAAGGGCACGGACAAGTCCCTCGCCATCACGACCGACGGCAACGCGCGCTACTGCATCCTCGACCCCCATGCCGGTGGGATGCTCGCGGTGGCCGAGGCGGCGCGGAACCTCAGCTGCACCGGCGCCACCCCGCTGGCGATGACGAACTGCCTCAACTTCGGCAACCCCGAGAGGCCCGCCGTCATGGCCCAGTTCTCGGCCATCATCGAGGGGATGTCCGAGGCCTGCCGTGCGCTGGGCGTCCCGGTCGTTAGCGGAAACGTCAGTTTCTATAACGAAACCCACGGGGTGGACATCTACCCCACCCCAGTAGTCGGAATGGTGGGCCTCCTCGAGGATTCGGAAAATCACGCCGGCTCGGGCTTCCGCCGCGAGGGGGATGTCGTCGCGCTTCTTTATCCGGCCGGCGAGGCTCCGCTGCCCGAAGGAGGCGCCCACGAGTACGTCTGGACGCTCTCGGGCCGGGAGGGAGGGAGCCCCCCCGCGATATCCCTCAAGGCCGAGGCGGCCGTCCAGGGCATTTGCCGGAGCGCCATCGCCTCGGGTCTGCTGAATTCGGCCCACGATCTATCGGAGGGGGGGCTGGGGGTGGCCCTCGCCGAGTCCGCGCTCGCCTCTCCGGAGGGGGCGCTCGGGGCCGACATTCGGATACCCGAGGGGGCGGGCCGTCTCGACGCCCTGTTTTTTGGAGAGACCGCCTCGCGGATTCTCGTCTCAGCCCCGCCCGGCTCGTTTGAACATTTGAGGGAAATGGCGGAAAGTCTCGAAGTCGGCTGCCTTGAAATCGGGCGAACGGCTGAGGGCGGCCTCCGGGTTGAGGCGCCCGGCGGAGACCCGGTCATGGAGTTGGATATGGTTCATCTGATGTCCGCCTGGAACGGCGCCCTGGGAGAGATTCTTTAATGCCGATGGCAGACGAGAGCGTCCACGAATCCTGCGCCGTATTCGGAATCCACGGCCACGATGAAGCGGCGAATCTGACCTACCTGGGCCTCTACGCTCTTCAGCATCGCGGGCAGGAGAGTTCGGGAATCGTCGCCTCCGACGGCGAACGGGTCCACAGTGAAATCGGGATGGGCCACGTCGCCGATATTTTCGACGAAGAACGGCTCTCGAAGCTGGGCGGCCACATGGCCATCGGGCATAACCGCTACTCAACCGCCGGCCAGTCGGGAATTACAAACGCCCAGCCCTTCTTGATCGACCACTCCCGCGGCATTCTTGCCCTCGGCCACAATGGCAACCTCGTCAACGCCGCACGCCTGAGAAGAGAGCTTGAGGAAAAGGGCTCCATATTCAGGAGCACGACCGACAGCGAAGTCATCCTCCACCTCATCGCCCGCTCCTCGGAGGAGGACACCGAACACGCCATCGCCGACGCACTCAACCATCTCGAGGGCGCGTTCACCCTCACGATGATGACGCGCGACCTCCTCATCGGCGTCCGCGACCCACACGGCTTCAGGCCGCTGGTACTCGGAAAAATCGCGAACAACCGGGGGGAACCCGCCTGGGTCATGGCGAGCGAAACCTGCGCCCTTGACCTCATCGAAGCCGAGTTCGAGCGGGAAATTCTACCCGGCGAAATGCTCATCGTCGACGAAAACGGCCCCCGGAGCATCTTCCCCTTTCCTCCCTCCCAGCCGAAGCAATGCATATTCGAATTCATCTACTTCGCCAGGCCCGACAGCCACATCTTCGGAGACGACGTATATTCTGTCCGCCGCGAACTCGGCGTCCAACTCGCGAGGGAAAACCCCGTCGACGCCGATATGGTCATTCCCGTACCCGACTCGGGACTCGCCGTCGCTACCGGTTATGCCGCCGAATCGGGCCTGCCCATGGAAATGGGGTTGGTCAGAAATCACTACGTCGGCCGCACGTTCATCGAACCCCAAAACGCCATTCGGAACTTCGGCGTCAAGGTGAAACTCAATCCCATGAGATCCTTTCTCGAGGGGAAACGCGTCGTCGTTGTGGACGACTCTATTGTCCGGGGGACAACCAGCCTGAAGATCGTCGACATGATTCGCCAGGCGGGTGCGATCAAAGTTCACATGCGGATCAGCTCTCCCCCGATTACAAGCCCGTGTTACTACGGAATCGACATGCCCACCCACGATGAATTAATCGCATCGTCAAACTCCATCGAGGAGATACGAGCCCATCTTCTCACCGACTCTTTGGCCTATTTGAGCCTGGAGGGACTCATGAAATGCGTCGCTCCCCGCGAGGGCGATTTCTGCACATCCTGCTTCAACGGAATCTATCCTGTTCCGGTCGAATTCAAGGATGCCCAGCTTCCGCTCTTCCGGGAGCTTCGGACGAGCGAGCACAGGGCCTGACCGGACTAATAACCAACATGTCCAACCCATATGCCGGATTCTGCGATTATTCCTCAACAACTCTTTAATTGACCAAATAAATCTCAGCGGGTATGATTTTGACCGTACCTCCTCCCAAGTCTTTCGCCCAAATCCAAGGATTGATTTGCGAGTTTTTATGTCAAATTTTTCCAAGTGGGTAAGTTACGCAACGATTTTAATCGCCTCGGGTTGCACTGCCGGTGGCACCGTGGCCTCGAAATTACCCCCCCGGACCCCACATCGCCCCGTATCCATCACCCTCCCTAAACCCACGACACAGGCCATCAGGCCGAAAGTGCCCTCCCGGCCCTCCCCTCCGCCATCGGCCCAAGCCCCTCCGCAATCGGCCCAAGCCACTCCGAAGGCCAGCGCCAAACCGGAAAGGCCCGAGGCGGAGATTTCCGATTCCCAAATCTCCGATTCTCCGGCTCCACCTCACGATCTGGTCCTCGACCTCCCCGATTCGGCGGAGGAGGAAGAATACGCCCCCGGAAAACGCGCCACCCCGGCAACCGGCGGGCAGACACCCACACCTTTTCTTTACGATGTTCCCATTGTCAGAAATTCAGCCGTGGACCGATGGATCGAATATTTCACCGGCCCGGGTCGAAAAAATTTCTCGGAGTGGCTTCGCCGCGGTGGCCGCTATATGAACCGGTTCCGGGAAATTTTGCGTGAAAAAGGTCTTCCACAAGACCTGGCCTACCTCGCCCTCATCGAAAGCGGGTTCAGTCTTCGCGCCCGTTCCCGGGCGGGGGCCGTCGGACCCTGGCAATTCATGCGGGCCACCGCCAGGCGAAAAGGACTCAAGGTGAACCGCTACATCGACGAGCGCAGGGACCCGGATAAGGCCACCCGCGCCGCCGCCTTATTCCTGGGTGAATTGCACGAGGAATTTCAGGATTGGCATCTCGCGCTCGCCGCCTATAACAGCGGCGAAAACAGGGTCCGCCGCGCCATCCGCAGGACCGGCCGAAAAACCTATTGGGCGCTGGTCCGAACCCGCCACCTTCCGAAAGAAACCAAAAACTATGTGCCCAAATTCCTGGCCGGCATGATCATCGCCAAAAATCCCGAAGTTTTTGGATTCTCCGGAATCGAGTATGCCCGCCCCTTGAGGTACGACACGGTCGCCCTTCCAAGGGGGATGAGTCTGCGGGCCATCTCCCGGCTGGCGGGGGTTTCTCTCAAGGAGTTGGCTGAACTCAATTCCGAGCTTCGTTGGTACGTCACTCCGCCAATCAAGGGGCACCTCCTCCGCCTTCCGACGGGAAAGGCGGGACAATTTCTCGAGCTTCTCGCCAACTCGCCCAAGGCCTTTCTGCCGGAATCGGGCCGCTACCGGATACTTCCGGGAGACACTTTCGGGGCCATCGCCCTGCGGTTCGGAATTCGCCTCGAGAAACTCCTCGAACTCAACGCCCACCTCAATCCAAAGCGGCTACGTGTGGGCACGAGAATATTGCTGCCCAAGCGCAAGAAACCGAGAAAAGTGACCATTGCAAAGATGAAAACCCGGCCCAAGAATCAAGCCGCGCGGAACGGCTCGAGAAAACGCCGGAGCGATCGGCACGTCGTTGGACCCGGTGAAAACGTTTGGGTCATCGCCCGGCGCTACGGCGTCTCTCCGAACCAAATTCTCCGGTTGAACGGCCTCTCGCCATCGACCACGATTTTTCCCGGCAAACGACTTAGAATCCATCAGTAAATAACCCGGCTCCCGCAATCCCCTGTGATGGAGGCCAGTGCCGCTCCAGTATCCCCTTTCCTTGACACTACTCCGGCGACTCACCTAAGATTTGGTTGGGAGATGGATGAGGAGACGCGTCGGCCAGATCCATTTTCCCGCAAACGACTGATTATATAAGCAATTTTTCCGAGACCTCCTCTCACCGAGATGAAGCGAATGCGCATTAACCGGACAAAATCCATTATCCTGGCAACTACAATCGCAATGATTGTTTCGGGTTGCATCTCGCGGCCCAAGGAACAGACCACCCCGGGCGAATTATTCATCCTGGGCCAGCAGGATCTGAAATCGGATCGATTCGAGGCGGCGCGCCTGGCCTTCAAACGCCTCCTTCGGGAATACCCGGACAGCAAACATCGCCGCGATGCCCTTTTGAATCTCGCCGACTCCTACTTCAAGGAAGAGGAATATATCGAGGCGAAGGTCCAATATTCCGAGTACGTACAACTCTATCCGGTGAGCCCGAATACCTCGAGGGCCTACTATTTTCTCGGGATGTCGGATTTTAACCGAATCCTCTCCTTCGACAGAGATCAATCGATCGCCCGCGATGCCTTGAAAAGTTTTATGGCACTCAAACAAAGGTTCCCCAGATCCAAATACGGCGCCAAGGCCAACGAGAAGATAATCGAGACCAGGAAAATTGTCGCTGACAGCGGATTATTTATCGCGAAGTTTTACCTCAGGCGGGGGAAACGCGTGTCCGCTATTCCGAGGTTCAAGGAGATCATCAAGGAGTACCGCGACCTGCCCGCTCTTCGGGCCGAAGCCATTTACTTTCTCGGCGAAAGTTTTCGCCTCGAGGAGAGTTACAAAAAAGCCGGACAGATGTATCGGACTCTCATAGACGAACATCCGACGAGTCCTTTTTCCCGGGATGCGTATGACCGCCTCCTCGCGATGACGAATAACAGGTAACGAGCCTTGGCCGCATTTTGCGGCCGGACGAACAAACCGTATCGGTTCCAAATTCAGGACAAATGGGATGGTCAAAAAAAACACATCGCCCAAGAAGACCAAGCGCCCGAAGACCGCAAAAAATAAAAAAAAAGCCGCCTCGAAACCGCCTAAACAGGTGACCAAACAGAAAAACTCCGGCGATATAGAAGACGCCGATCTCCATAAAATCAATCCCGTCAAGGCCAGCGACCCCAGCCTCGGCGAGGATACACTTTCCATCTATCTCCACGAACTAGGGAAATACGACATACTCAGCCGAGAGGACGAACACGAATACGCGGTCAAGGTGAAAAACGGTTCCGAGGAAGCTTTCAACCATCTGGTCCGCTCGAATCTCAGGTATGTCGTCAGTGTCGCGAACCGCTACAAGGGGTTCGGCCTATCCCTCGAAGATTTGATCAATGAAGGAAATATCGGCTTGATTCACGCCATACGCCGCTTCGACCCGGATCGCGGCGTCAAGCTCATCACCTACGCCGTCTGGTGGATTCGCCAGAGCATCATGCACGCCATCGCCGCTCATACCGGCACCGTGCGCCTGCCTATCAAACAGGCCGGGTTGATGCACAAAATATCGTCCACCTACCGCACCCTCCGGCAGGAATTGGGCCGGGAGGCTACCACCGAGGAGCTGGCCGAGCGTCTTCAGATAAAAATGGGAGACATCGAAAACGTCATGCGCGTCTACCGGACCTATCTCTCGCTCGATGCGCCGATTTCGGAGGGGGACGAGACGAGCTATCTGGACATGCTCGAGGAGAAAGATGCCGTCTCGGCGGAGGAAAATCTTTTTCAACATTCCATGGAAGACGAAATCGACGAACTTCTCAGGGATTTGGAGCCTCGCGAGAAGGAGATCATCCGCATGCGTTTTGGCTTCGATGGAGACCCCATGACCCTTGAGGAGATTGGCCGTAAAATCGGCCTCTCCCGGGAACGAATCCGCCAAATCGAGAAAAAAGTGATCCGCCGCTTTAGGGCGCGGGCAAAGAACAAAACCCTCCTGGACTATTTGAGATAAGTCATGGAGCAATCAACTCCGGAGATTCCCGCCGAGAAAAACAAATCCGGCGAAACCGGATGGGCCGAAACCGCCGCCAGGATATTTTCAAGCGGCGGGAAGGGCGGCCTCTCGCTGCCTAACTGGCTGACGCTGACGCGCATTCTCATGCTTCCCCTTCTGGTCCTTTTTTTGCTTCAGCGCTCTCCGCAATCGCGGGGAATCGCGGTGGTGATATTCTCGCTCGCAGCCATTTCGGACTGGATGGACGGCCATCTGGCCAGAAAACATGGTCAGATTACGCCGCTGGGCGAACTGCTCGACCCGGTTGCGGACAAACTTCTTATCATGGCCGCCCTCCTCCCCCTGGTCGCCATCGGGAAGGTGGACGCCTGGATTGTCGCGGTAATCCTCGGGCGTGAATTTCTGGTGACGGCGATGCGGGCCGTCGCGCTGCGCCAGGGGCTGATCGTGGCCTCCAGCCCCATCGGCAAGACCAAGATGGGCCTTGAGATAGCGGCGATTATCTTTTTAATCATGGATATTATCCCACTGGCCGGAACAATTCTCATCTGGGCCGCGATGATTGCCGCGGTGGTTTCCGCCATCGACTACTTCCACAAGATTGCACGGGAACTGGCTTGACGATAATCATCGCCGGCATATTTCTTTTCTCGGGCCTCCTCGGAGCCATCCCCTTCGGGCTGATTGTCACCAGGGCCCTGGGCCTCGTGGACCCCCGCAGTTCGGGGAGCGGCAATATCGGGGCCACCAACGTCCTCAGAACAAGCGGATGGGCCCCCGGGCTCATCACGCTCGCCGGCGACGTTCTCAAGGGGGTGGCCGCCGTCGCCTTTGTTCCGGGCTGGCTTAACGCCCCGGCCCACGAGCCCCTCGCCGGAGGGGCGGCGGCGATGGGGGCGGTCCTGGGTCATATGTACTCGCCCTTCACCGGCTTTCGCGGGGGAAAGGGGGTGGCCACCGGCCTTGGGGTGTTCGCCCTGCTGATGCCCGGTCCGGCGGGCTGTGCGGCCGTGGTTTTCCTGGTGGCGGCCGGGGCGACGAAATTCGTTTCGCTCGGCTCCATACTGGCGGCGCTGACGGTACCCTTGGTTGGATATTTAATGGGCTACCCCACCGAAACGGCGGCCGCCTCGGCGGCGATCTCCGCCTTGGTCATTTGGCGGCACAAGGATAATATCGAACGCTTGATTCGCGGCGAGGAAAACCGCTTCGGCTCAAAAGGCAGCTAACTTAACTTTCGGTGAATCCCTTCGGCGGCTATCGCCCGCGCGCCGATTTTGATTGGACGTAAACATGGTCACCGGTTGCGCCCCCATATTCATCCTCGGCCTCCTCGGGGTATCCCTGGGAAGCTGGTTCTTCGGTACACACATCGCGGCCAGGCTCACCGGCCTTATCCTCCTCGAGGGATTTCTTCTCTATTTCGCCCTTCTCAACTGGACAGCCCAATCAAACCAGCACCGCTCGATAAACAAGGGAAGCGAGGCCGCTGACACCGGTCAGGACAGCTCTCCGGCCGGGGAGAACGATCAAGCCCCCTTCACGGACGAAGACCGCGCAGAGTGGGTCCACTTCCTCGAAACCGAGGGCAGGATTCTATGGACGGGTGTGGTCTTTCTGGCACTGGTGATGGCGGCCCTGCTCTTGAAAAACTAGGCGCTGCCTGGCGCTTTGCCCCGGGCCCCGAGCCACAACTCCATGAACCTTAGAAGCTCTTCAGGCGGGCGCAACCAAAGGCGCGCGGCCGTCTCGCGCCACTCCGGGCGAACCAGGACAGGAAGCCCCCTCTCGCCCAGCGCCCTAAAAGCGTCCTCATCCGTTTCGTCATCGCCCAGATAGGCGGCTGGAGCGCCCGTGGAATAGCCGCCAAGCAGCGACTCCACCGCGTCCGCCTTCGAGCGTCCCGGCGCACGCAGTTCAAGCCCCCCGTCAAAAACATGAAGCGCGAGGGTAGCCCTCTCCGTCATGGGCTCCCACAGCGCCCGTATCCCCTTTAATGACTCCGTTGCTATCTCCTTGCTCACACCCCGGACATGAAACGCCACGGAAAAAGGTTTTTCCTCCACTCTACCGTCCAGGCCGGCCGACCGGGCGGCGCCAAGGGCCCGGGCCAATCCCGCCTGCTGCGCTTCGGTGGGTTCAGCGCGTCGCACCTCGCCCCCCGGACGGCGGCGCTCCCGTCCGTGCGACGCCCATATTTCAGGAAGGGGACTTAATTTCAACAGGGGTAGGATGGATTCGAGGCTGCGGCCGGTCACGATCGCCAAGCGCGTCCCCCCGCTCGCCATTAAATCGCGGAGAAGGGCATCCACCCCCGGATATGGCACGGCCTCGGCCGGGTCCGGGCGAAACGGGGCGAGGGTTCCGTCGTAGTCGAGTAGCAAAAGCGCGGAAGGGGTGGACTCGAGCAGGCCGAAAAAACGGGTCGCCTCATCCCCGTCCAACCCGGAGACAATCGGCCCCTCCGGGCTCACAAGTCGATCACCCGTCGGGAATTCCCCCGGTCCATGGTCACCATCAGAGTCAAATATTCGCGGAGATGGCGGGTCAGCAGGAAATTGTCCCGAACGAAGACATGCGCGGTTCCGCCCATGCGGTTGCGCAGCTTGGGATGCTCCAAAAGATAGCGAATGCGCATCGCCGCCCCCTCGGGCGAATTCACCAGAAAACCCGTTTGAAAATTATGGACCTGAAGACAGATTCCGCCAACGTTTCCGCCGATGACTGGCTTGGCCTTCCACATCCCCTCGGTCACGGTAAGGCCGAAACCCTCGCGGGTGGATTTTTGGATGATGACGTTCGATGCCCGCTGGAGCGCGTTGATCTTGCGGTGCGCGTCGGGGGGCAGATCGAGGATGTGGATATCCGGGTCTCCGTCCGCCGCTTCTTTCACCTCGGCCAGAACCGCCGCCCCCTCGGGGTCGTCCGCCGCGCCGCCTCCGGCCAGGACTAGCTGCGGCTTGGGTTGGGTATTGATCTGGGAGTAGGCGCTGATTACACCGACCGGGTCCTTGAAACGATCGAAGCGCGATACCTGGGTCAAAATGGGGCGCTCCGGATCGAGTTCAAACTCCCCGATAACGCCCTCGACCTCCGACTCGGGGAGCGACATGTTTTTATCGCTTAGGGGATTGATGCTCGGAGCGATCAAGAACTGGGGGTGATTCAGCGAACGCGCGAACTGAGGCATCGAGAAAATGCTGGCGTCGTACTCTTCGACCTTGGGCTCGAGGAATTTCCAGACGGGGCGGAACGGGCGGCTGGCGTCGATATGACAGCGCCAAATCCAGGTGCCCTTCCGGTTCGGACACAAACCCAGAAGGCCCGCCGGCTGGGGATCGTGGATAAAAACGAAATCGGCCTCCTCGAGCTTTTCCCTCAGTTCCTCGGCATTATTGTGCTGCACCTCCTCGTAGGCCCGCTTATCGTCCTCGTCGAAATCCTCGTGGAATCCCTGGAGCGCGTTGTGGATTTTTTTCGTAGCCGTGAAAAACGAACCCTCCCCCTCGATCACCTCCCACGAGGCAATCAGGCCCGAATCGTTCATCAGAGCGATCAACCATTCGAGTATCTCGGCCACCCCGCCGCCGTAGCGTGTCGAATTGACATGGACGACCGAGCGCCCGGCGAGCGGCTCGGCAAGGCGCCGGAGTTGCAAGATGCTCTCCTCGCCCACCACGTTTTTATAATCATCGAGAATCGGGGCGCTCATACCTCGGTGGCTCCTTCCCCCAGTATTCGGTGGGCGCGGTGAAGCAGTTCCTGGCGAAGGGCCCTTAGCGTGTAGTGTTGAAAATCAACCCGCTCGAAAGCATCCGCGAGGCTCTCGCCCACTGTCCCGCCGGTTCGGAGCCAGGAGAGGATATCGCTATTCCGGTTTCCGATTTTCGTCCGGGTCTCGACAAAATGATAATAGACGCTGGGCCGGGTCATGCGCCTGAGCGCCCACATGACGTCCTCGGGCTTATCGAGCGTCATCTCGGTATCAAAACAGAGCATGGATGAGCGCATGAAGTAGAATCCGTGGCCGGGTTCGGCCATGGAAATATGGTCAATCTCCGCGAGGCGATCTTCAATCGTATCGTGAAGAACGGCGCGCAGTTCCTCGACCGACCCACAGGCACTCGGATCGATGATTCCCAACCGCTCGGCCAGGATATCGTCTCTAATGACGCGGTAGGCCCAGGTAGCGAAATCGTTCGTGAATTCGGGATCGTCGAAAGTCGGACGAAGCTGGGTTTCGCAAAAATGGTGGTAAATGCTTTCGGCGGAACAATGCTCGGACCTGTCTCTGAGCTCACGGAGATTGATGGCCGAGGGCTGACCATCCATCTGCACGATGAGCGCGCACGCCTTGATTTCGAAGGAATTCACAGGGTTCATCACATTATATTCCAGCATCCCCAAAAAAAGTTACAATAAACAAAAAAACAACGTGTTACAATGACTTCTTTCATGTGAAAGATGCCATACACTGCCGGGCCGGTCAATGAAGATCGAGGAGTCTTTTCTCATCGAGGCGAAGGGATTTTGGCCCCCTTCCCGGGCCCAATGGCCCCGAGCGGCCCAATAGTGTACATATCAAACAGTCCCTGGACGTATCCTCGATAAGGAAACTGATTGACCAGATGACACGCTTCGTACCCAACCCGGCCTATCGACCCGGACCTCGTTTTCGTCTCGTCATTTTTCTTTTGGGGACGGCCCTCGCCTTCTCCGCCCTGACGCATCCCTCATCCACCTTCGGCGCCCCGCCCCTGCCCGCGGCCGGCGATTCAAAAGCAGGCGCCTCAAAAGAAAACCTCAGGGCATTAATCGAAAAAATCGAGTCGCCCGAGCAGCGGGCGGCCTTTCTGGCGGACCTCAGGCTCCTCCTCGAAACGCTCGAAACGGAAAAAAAAGGGACCGATTCCGGCTCCTCATCCATCAATCATATCTATGCGGGACTCATTCAAAGGCTGGATGACATCCTGATTCAAAGTTTTCAGGCCTTTCGCGGCCTGCCCCAAAAATTAGGGAGAGTCGCCGAGAAGTGGCGAAACGTGACGGGCGAGAACTCGGTCCTGTGGGGAATAGCACGTTTCCTGGTGGCAATTTTCCTGGCTCTGATCTTTCTGGTCGCGGTCCGGCGCGTAATCCGCAACTATTTTCCACCCGCGAAACAAAGGGACGGGGCCTCTCTCACGGATTGCATCGGTGAGGCTGTCAGGAATTGGATCGAGCGGGTCCTGCCCTCGGCCGTCCTTCTCCTGGCGGGCTCGATGATCGTCATCCTGTTCGGGCTTGGCCGGATCGAAGAGGGGCTGCTCCTGATATTCCTTTGGTCCATTTTTCTGGAGCGGGCAACCACGAGCATCGTCCGGGCCATCTTCGCCCCACTCAGGCCTGAATTTCGGATTTTTCCGGTCTCTGACGAAACTTCGGGCCTGATCTCCGTTTGGGGCCGCCGGTTCGTGATGGTCGCCGTCTGGGGCGAGGCCATCGCACGAGGGGCCGAAGTTCTGAGCCTCGGGCCCGAGGCGGTCATCGCACTCACAAATATTTACCGCCTTATCATTCTTCTTCAGGCCGTTTCCCTCGTCCTCCAATACCGGGACGGGGTGCACAGACTGCTCTCGGCCTCGGAGCCCGGCGATGCCGGCCGAACCGTCAAGACGGCCATCGCCGCCTGGAACATCCTGGTCAGCCGGTGGCATTTCATCGCCGTTCCCTACTTCATTGTTTTCTTTATGCTTTGGGCAACGGAATCGCGGGATGGCGTCAGGTTTTTAATCTCCGCGACGGGGATGACCGCTCTCATCATAGCGGCGGCATATATTATCGTTCGCCTGATTCACCTCGCCGCCTCACGTCTTTACAGCGTCGGGGATAGGCTCAAGGCCGTCGTTCCCGGAATCGAGAGAAGGGCCAACCGCTACACTCCCCTCATTACGCGATCGCTCTCCGGTGTTATCTGGGCGATGGCCTTTCTCTTCGTTCTCGACGCCTGGGGCCTGCCGACAATCGAGGTGCTTTTCTCCGAGGCTGGCGTGAGATTTCTCACCTCAGTGGGAGAGATCGCTATCACCATCGGGATTTCGATCCTCTTTATCGAGGGCGTGCACGTAACCGTCGAATACTTCCTGAACGGGCGCAAGGATGAGGCCGATAACATCATCGAGGCCACCCCTCACCAGAGAACCCTCCTGCCGCTGGGCTTTTCGGCGTTCAAATGGGTCACCATCGTGGTCGCCGGAATCCTCGTCCTCGATAGCCTGGGCGTGAATATCGCCCCGGTCCTGGCGGGAGCCGGAATCCTCGGCCTCGCCATCGGCTTCGGGGCCCAATCGCTCGTCAAGGACATTATCACCGGTGTATTCATGCTTATCGAAAACAACATCGCCATAGGCGACATTGTTCGCGTGAAGGACATCGGCGGAGCCGTCGAAGGCTTCAACCTCCGATCGGTCCGCCTTCGCGACTACAACGGCAATGTTCACGTGATACCGAATAGCTCAATCGATGTCGTTACCAATTTCACCAAGGATTTCAGCCGCGCCGTATTCGATATCGGCGTTGCCTACAGGGAAGATGTGGACCGGGTTATCGGCGTGATTCGGCAGGTGGCCGACGAAATGGCCGGGGACCCCGAATGGGGGGAGCAGATACTGGAGCCCGTCGAAATCGCGGGCGTCGAGCGGTTCGACGATTCGGCAGTCACCATCCGCGGGCGCTTCAAAACCAAGCCGATCAAACAATGGGGAATTCGGCGCGAGTTCAACAGGCGGATCAAAAAAGCTTTCGACGAAAACGAGATCGAGATTCCCTTCCCGTACCGCACTCTCACCTGGGCGGAGAAATCACCCGAAAATCCCGAGGAGAGTCTCAGGCCGCCCGCCCCGCCGAGACCCGCGGGAGGGGGAGATCCTTCCGATTCGGAAGGTGACGACGATTAGAGTTAAGGGACCATCCGCTCGAGCAGAGCGGCCAACTCGGTGAGATCACTTATCTTCTCGGCGCATTTTTCCATCTCGTCGCTGCTCCCGAGCCTGGCGATAAACGGGACGCCCGCCGACTCGGCCGCCTCCCGGTCCGTCGGGTAGTCGCCGATAAAAACAATCCCCCCCGGCGCGCAACCCACCCGCCGGGCGATCAATCCCAAAACTTCGGCTTTTTGCATCGGCGCGCCATAGACGTCCTTGAAAAATGGCGCTAGCCCCCGTTCCCGGACGATGTGATTCAATTCATCCTCGGGGGTCGTTGAGGAGATGAAGAGATCGATCCGCCGGTGGAATTTTTCCAGGAAATCGAAGGCTCCGGGAACCAGGGGAGCGCTTATCACCCGCTCGAACATCAGGCCGACGTAGCGTTCCTCGAGCGCGTCCACCCGGCCGGGCCCGGGTTCCTCGCGAAGGATGCTCTCGTAGATTTCCTCGAACTGCCGCCGCCGCGTCACGCCGCCGCGCGACTCTTGATAGGCCAGAATTTCACCGAGATGATCGGGGAACTCTTCTTCGAACAGCTGACGGTAGGATTGCTTCTTGATGCCCGCCGATTCGATGATGACACCATCGAAATCGAAAACAACCGCCCTAAAATTCAAAGAGGCCATGAGAAACCGCCGCGCGCGGGGTCATGCCCGCCGTTCGGCACTCCCCTCACCGCCCCATGAATGAAAAAAAGGAGCGAAAGAATTTCTGGTGCCGGAGGGGGGACTCGAACCCCCAAGTCCTTGCGAACGGTGGATTTTGAGTCCACTGCGTCTACCAATTCCGCCACTCCGGCCCAATGATATCAAAGGTTTAGCCCCCTGCCCCACCTCATAACAGTGCCACAAATAGACAAATATGTCACATCCGGCGGCGATATCGACTCAATTCCCGCAACAATTTCGATTTTTACACCGAGCCGAAGGTATCACCCGGTAATTTTAATCATGGGTTGACGAAGGTTGTGCGGGGCGAGAAAAGAGAAAATCTGTTAGCCGGAATTCACAGGCTGCTGGGCAAACACCTCAAGCGTTCTTCTTTGTCCACCCCTGAAATTACGGTCTACGAGGTTTACCAGATTGACCGGGAGGGGCTGGGCCGGGCGCTCCGTCCGGACGATAGGCAGGTCATTTGCCCATTGCTTTTTGAACACACCCATAGTGCCCCCCATTTGACGGGTTGGAACCCTTCCGGGAAGATGGCCTCTGATTACGAGTAAACCTTCTCCCGCGCTTTCAGACGGAGGGGCCAAACCAACCCCGTCACGTGAATGTTCTTTCCAGGTGGATGCTCCCAAAATGTCCAATTCCACAATCTCAGGCCAAGCCGAAACAATTCGCGGTCGGGCTCGCGAAGGAAAGCGGGTGACCTGGATCGGAGTATGGGTGAACGCGGCGCTTTCGCTAGCCAAGGCGGCGGGAGGCGTCCTGGGCGGAAGCCAAGCGCTCCTCGCGGATGCCCTCCACTCAGTCTCCGACTTGGCCAGTGACGCAGTCGTCCTGTTTGCGCTCCGCTTCTCCGGAGAGCCGGCCGACCACCAGCACCCCTACGGCCACGGCCGAATGGAGACCGCTGCGGCCTTCAGCGTAGGCTTAATCTTGCTCACGGCCGGGGTCTATATGCTCTATCGATCGGTTGGCGATCTTTGGATTCCCCGCCCTTATGGCCTGAACTTCCTCGCCCTTCCCTTCATCGTGCTTGCAATAGCGCTCAAGGAGGGCCTCTACAGGATCACGGACAGCGTGGGCCGCCACACATCCAACCAGGCCCTCATCGCCAACGCATGGCACCACCGCTCTGATGCCATTTCATCGATTGCTACCCTGGTTGGCGTGGCCTTCGCGTTGTTGGGCTACTGGCGGGCGGATGCTCTTGCGGCGGCAAGCGTGGCGGTCCTCGTCATCTGGGCCGGAGTACGAATTGCCCGCGAGTCACTCGATGATCTCGTGGATACTGCCCCAACGGAGGAGATGCTGGCGCGTATCCGCGCAGCGATTGAGGGAGTTGAGGGAGTGAAAAGCGTCCACGCTCTCAGAACCCGCCGAATCGGGCCTCATTTTTTTGTAGACGTCCACATCCAGGTGAATGCGGCATTGAGCGTGGCCGCCGGCCATCTTATCGCCCACCGTGGACAAGAAGCCGTGCTCTCGAAGGTGAGCGAGGTCTCCGAGGTGAACGTCCACGTCGAGCCGGACGTACCCATTCCCTTTTCCGGCACAGGAGCCCCCGGACAAGGCTCGCTTGACACCTAGAAGGGCACATCAGGAGAAGATGGCCATCCGGAAGTGAAGATTACCTGATGCAAAGCCGCATCGTTTTGCAGAGGAGTCTCCACCTGGATGGAGAGGCAGGTCATTTGCCCACGCCGTCGTATTCCTTCCAACTCGATGAAGCGACCTCCTGGGCCTCGATTCTCCACGATACGGCGCCGACGCACTCCGGACACAGCACGATAAAACGCGCCTCGGGGTCATCCTCCATTTCGTCCCGGAACACCGTCAGACAGTTCCGGCAGTGCATCTGGTTGCATGCCGTACAATGGTTCGGGTTCGGGTGCGTGAATCTCAACCCGCAAGCGGGGCAATCAACGGTTTCCATTATGATTATTCTTTCGCCGGATTCTTCTTTCTCCGGGCCTTGGCTCTCGTATTTCATTAGCGGAAATGAAACGCCTTTGCTACTTTATTCGTATTGTTGTTTTTAGCACTTCTCGAGGAGGCGCTCCATCATGATTATCGATACCGACCGGCTGGACGATTACGAACTTATCGACCTGAGCCACCCCTGGGGGCATGGCGCGCCCCTGTGGCCTTATTTTCCCGACCTAAAAATCGAGCGGTTCCATTATCACGCCAAAAGTCAGGTTCTCAGCCAGCAAATCACCACTTTCATGCACTGCACCACCCATACCGACGCCCCGGCACACGTTATCGAGGGCACCCCTTTCATGGACGAAGTGCCCTTGACGAGCTTCTTCGGCAACGCCGTCTGCGTCGATATCCCCAAGGAGAAATGGGAGGTCATCACCCCGGAGGACCTCGACAAGGCCCGGCCCGAAATCCGCCCCGGCGACATCGTCATCCTCCACACGGGGTGGCATCAATACTACGGCGACAACACGAAATATTTCATCTACTCCCCCGGACTTTACCGCGAGGCAGGGGAATGGTTCGTCGAAAAAGGGGTCAAGGGTGTGGGCTGCGACCACCAGGCGCTGGATCACCCCTTGGGCACCAAAATCGCCTGGGGGCCGGAACCGATCTGCCCCTTCACGATTGACGAGTACAAAGCCGACACCGGAAGACATCCCGGCGAAGACTTCCCGGATTGGGAGCCCTGCCACCGGCTTTTGCTCGGGAACGGAATCGTCGGGTTCGAGAACGTGGGCGGTGACATCGACCGGGTGGTGGGAAAGCGGTTCACGGTGGCGGCTTTCCCGTGGCGCTGGAGAGGCGGCGACGGATGCATCGTCCGCCTTGTGGCCATTGTCCCTAAATCTGAGCTGGATTAAGACACCATTGAAGGAAAGAGGCGCTAGTCGGCGACCTTGGATTTCGTCTTCTTCGAATCGCCCGGCATTTTCTCGACGCCGCTCTTGGTTTCGCTCTTAGACTCGCTCTTGGATTCACTCTTGGTCTCGGTCGCCGTCGCGGTGGTGGATTCGCTTTTGGATTCTTTGGCGGCGCCGTCCTTCTCCGGTTTATTCCCGTTCTTGCCGTAGTCCGTCACATACCAACCTTCGCCTTTCAGATGGAAGGCGGAGCGGGATATTTTGCGGCGCAGCTTCAATCGGCCGCAGGCGGGGCACTTTCGAAGAGGCCCGGCGGACATGCTCTGGATGGTTTCGTGTTCCTCACCGCAGGAACCGCATTCGTATTCGTAAATCGGCACAACTACACTCCCATTGTTGTGTGGGTCAAACGTTCGTGAGCCAGCTGAGATGAGCCTCGTCCTCTCCATTGACCACGGAGAAAAAAGAGGTCTGTAGGCGCTTGGTAATCGGTCCCGGCTTGCCGCCGCCGATCATCCGGCCGTCCACTTCCCGAATCGGGGTGAGTTCGGCGGCCGTTCCCGTGAAAAACGCCTCGTCGGCGGCATACACCTCGTCCCGGGCGAACATCTCGACCTCCACCTCGAGGCCTTGCTCCCGGGCCAACACCATCACTGTCTCGCGTGTGATTCCCCTTAAAACACCGTGGAGGGGGGGGGTCTTCAGTATCCCATCGCGCACGAGAAAAATATTTTCCCCAGAGCCCTGGGCGACGAATCCCTCGGGATCAATCATCAACGCTTCATCGACGCCGGCCCGGACCGCTTCCATCTTGGCCAGCTGGCTAACGGCGTAGTTCCCCGTCGTCTTTGCGCCGGTCATATAGCTGTTGGGATGATGGCTCGTGAAGGAGGAGACCTTGACCCGGATACCTTTTTCGAGACCTTCCTCGCCCAGATAAGCGCCCCACTTCCAGACCGCGATCATGCTCCGGACGGGCGCGCCAGCGGGGTTTACCCCCATCGAGCCGTAGCCGAGCCAGACCAGCGGGCGGATATAGCAGGAATCGACCTTATTGACGCGGATGGTCTCGAGAACCGCGTCCGTGAGCGTCGCCTGATCGTAGGGGAGATCGATGCCGACGATATGGGAGGAATCGCATAGGCGCCTCATGTGCTCATCAAGGCGAAAAACGGCGGGGCCCCGGCTCGTCTTATAGCAACGAATCCCTTCGAAAACCCCTAGTCCGTAATGCAGACTGTGGGTAAGAATGTGAATTTTCGCCTCGTCCCACGGCAAAAATTCACCGTCCATCCATATTTTTTCGGTGGCGCCTTCCAAAATTCAAATCCCCATCAAAGAGTAGGAAATTGACCCGAGATTCGGCCAACCGGGGGAGTATAGATAGCTGAAACCGAGGGAGCAACCTCCTCCCGGCTACTCCGCGCTAAATCCGGGATTCAGGCGATTCCGGAGTTATTTTCATATATTTCAGGGTTTTGCAGCATCTTCAGGTCCGGCCGCTCCCCACTTAAAACCTTTACGATGCTTTCCGTCGCCATGTGAAAGATTCGCTCGTGGGCCAGATGGGTGGACCCCGCCAGATGCGGCGTGACAATGGCGTTGGGGAGAGAAAAAAGCGGATTCTCCCTCGAAGGGGGCTCGCTCTCAAAAACATCGAGCCCGGCGGCGGCGATAACCTCCTCGCGGAGCGCGCCCACAAGCGCACTTTCATCGATGATTGGCCCTCTCGCGCAATTCACGATAACAGCGTGGGATTTCATCATTCCGAATCGATCGGCCCCGAACATATTTCTGGTCTCCGGCGTCAGACTGCAATGAATTGAAATGATGTCCGACTCCCGCGTCAGGGTATCCAAATCCACCGGCTCTGCGCCGCGCGCGCGAATCTCATCGGGTCCGACATAAGGGTCGGTGGCGAGAATCCGCCCCTCGAAACCCCGGAGCAATCGGGCAAACTCGCGCCCCACGTTTCCGATACCGACGATGCCGAAGGTCGCTCCCGTAAGCTCAATTGTATCTTCAAGCACCTCGCGCCAGGCGCCCTCTTTCAGCAACCTCATGTAGGGGGGAATTCGCCGGACCGTGGAAAGCATCAGGGCCAGGGCCGCCTCCGCCACGGCGATGGCATTGGAGCCGGGGCAGTTCGTCACCGGGATACCCGCCCGGGTCGCGGCCGGGATATCGATGTTTTCGACTCCGACACCGAACTTGGCGACAATCTTCAGGCGCGAGCCGGCCCGGATCACCTCCTCGGTCACCTGCTCCCGCGAGGTGACCAGGAGAGCATCCCACTCGGGGACTCCTCGGGCCAGGTCCTCGGGCGTCCATTTCTCCGGGCCGCCCTCACGCACCTCGCCATGGGGCTCAAGGAGTTTTCGCAAAAGGGACATGGGCGTCCTCGGTTCGGGCACGAAAATGACAGGCCGATCGTTCAATGTGCAGGTCTCCCCCGCGGCGGGAATCCAGCCGGAACCGGTCCGGCTTAAGTGCCCACCACCAATGCTGCCGTACTCTGGCGCAAAAAATGGATGTTCGATAAATAAGTGAGAATCCCCGTCCTGTGGTTTTCCGTCGGGACATTTTCGATTCTTACAAAAGAGCGGCCAAACTCGCCCACCGCCTCCACCTCGTGAACATTCCTGTCCACCGTCGGATCGCAAATAATTCGCATCCGGGTCCGGTGGGGACCGATCCCGGCGAGGCTGACAGCAGCGGATACATTGACGTTGGCGGGAAATCCCTTGCAAGCCTCAATCGGTGAGCCTTCGAAGATAACCGTCGGCTCGGTGATTTTATCGATATCGATGTTGTTTTCATCAATATACGGCGCCCCCTTGAGACTCTGAGGGGGTTTTCTCGTCGTCATGGTCACCGACTCCAACCTTCCCGTGGCCGCTCCCTTGAGACCATCCAAGCCAATAATCGCCCCCGAGGGAACATAGATGCGGGCCTTGTTTTCCTCGGCCAATGCCACAAGATCGCTCCGCTCCAGAAGGGCGCCCACCGAGTTGATAACGACGTCCTTTCCCCGGGACAGGGCTTCCCGGCAAATTGTCTCAACGGTAGGACCGCCGGAGGCCTCGAGCACGATATCGGAGACTTCCGCCACCTCCGACATCTCCATCATAGGGGGCCTTCTCGTCAGCGAATCCATAAAATCAGCCGCGTTCCCGGGTGTTCGCGTCGCCACGCCGGAAATCGTGAAAGGGACCTGGCCCTCATCAGCGGCCTTGACTACGGCACGCCCGATAATCCCCAAACCGATGACTCCAAGATTCATCGCCTCTCCCGGCTGCCGGAAACTTAACCCCAGAGGGAAGATTCCGGATTCCCATCCGCCCAACCATCCCTGAATACAAAGAAGGAAAGCGGATAATTTATATATTCCGGTCAGGATACCCCGTTTCTTGCTTTATTTCTCCCTTAGACCGGCTTAATATAGTTTTATTGAACGGTATGCAGCCTTGTTTTTTAATTGTTGCCTATTTTCCATCCGCCAGCAGGGGAACTCATGGTCTTCGAATCCATACTTGCCCAGGTTCCTTTGTTTTCCCATTTGCCGGACGAAGGGTTGGACGAACTGGGGGGAAAACTTCAACGCCGCCGGTTTGAACGTGAGCAGATCATCTTTCACAAAAACGACCCTGGCTCCACCCTCTACATCATCATTTCGGGCAAGGTGAAAATCGTCCTTCCCTCGGCCGAGGGAGAAGCCGTGCTCGTGGCCCTACTCTCCACCGGAGATTTCTTCGGCGAACTTTCGCTGTTTGACGGCGAGCCGCGATCGGCTACCTCGATTGCCTCCGAGCCCACCGATATCCTCACTCTCGACCAAAAAGATCTTTTTGAATATCTTCGCGGCAACCCGAATGCGGCCGAGGAAATATTCTCGGAGCTGAGCCTTCGCCTCAGGAGGACGGACGAGCTGTTAAGCGACGCCGCGTTTTGCAATCTTTCGACCCGTCTCTCGAAACGTATACTCGACCTCGCCGAGCGCTACGGCCAACCGAACGAGGAAGGGAACATCCGTATCAACATGCGCCTGAGGCAGCAGGATCTTGCCGACATGGTGGGCGCCACCCGCGAGAGCGTGAACAAAATGCTGAAAACCTACAAACTAAAAAACCTTCTATCGATACAAAGGGGACATATCACAATCCTCGACGAGGGAGCCTTGCGCCTCAGGGCGCGCTGACCACCCGTCCCTCCCGGGGCCACTCATTACTAACCAAACACTACCAGGTCTACTTTGCCCGGCTCCCCAGACCGCGGAGCATGTGGTCGGCGAGAACCAGCGCCACCATCGCCTCGCCAATCGGGACCGCCCTCGTGGCCACGCACGGATCGTGGCGCCCCTCCACCCGAACCGTCGTCTTTTCTCCGGAAACGGTCACCGTCTCCTGCTCAATCGGAATCGACGAGGTGGGCTTTACCGCGAAGGTCACGACTATCGGCGCGCCCGTTGAAATTCCTCCCAGGATTCCGCCGGCGTTATTCGTCCTGGGAACGACAATTCCGTCCACCATTTCAAACGCATCGTTGTGCTCTGAGCCCTTCATCGAGGCCGCCCTGAAACCCGAACCTATTTCAACGCCTTTTACGGCATTGATCCCCATGATGGCCGATGCGAGTTCGGCGTCCAGCCGCCCATAGATTGGCTCGCCCAGACCCGGGGGGGCGCCAATCGCTATTACGGAGATAATCCCTCCAAGAGAATCGCCCTCTTTTCTCGCGGCGAGAATGGCCTCCTCCATCTTCAGGGCCGTTTCCGCATCCGGGCAGCGGCACGAATTGCGCTCTATTTCCTCCAAATCGAAATTGCTCCCGTCCCAGGTGATATCGGCGATTTGGGAGACGAAACCCTGGACGTTTATTCCACGATCGGCGAGATATTTTTTAGCAATCGCGCCGGCCGCTACCCTTGACGCCGTCTCCCGTGCGCTGGACCTTCCTCCCCCACGGTGGTCGCGGTGGCCCCACTTGGCCCAATAAGTGAAGTCCGCGTGCCCCGGGCGAAAAAGATTTTTCAAGTTGTCGTATTTTGACGAGTCGGTGTCCTTGTTTCGAATCAAAATTGAAATCGGCGTTCCCGTCGTCTTGCCCTCGAAAACCCCCGAAAAAATTTCCGCCCGATCTTCTTCGGCGCGCTGAGTCGTCACCTTGCTCTGCCCGGGCCGGCGGCGGTCGAGGTCACGCTGAAGATCGGCCTCTTCGACGGAGATGCCCGCGGGGCACCCATCCACCACGACTCCAATCGCCGGTCCGTGGGATTCGCCCCAGGTGGTAAAACGGAATTTTCGACCAAATGTATTCGACACGGAGAAAAACCCTCCTTATGGGCTCATTTACGGGATTTCATCCATTCCACAACTTCTTCAAAGGCCAAGTTCGCTCCCCGGGAGGGCTTTTCGCCGTCCGGATTATCGACGACAACATCGGCCACCTCCTCGTACCGGGGGAGGCGCTCGGCGAGCAGCCGCCTCAGTTCCGCTTCGGGGTCCGCCTCGCCGTCCAGGTATGCGGGCCACCCGCCCGAGCGAATCCTACGGACCAAATCCTCCTCGGGAACGCGGATATAAACCACGCAACACCCCTCGACAAGCTCCCTGGCGGCCGGCGCGAGGACCGCGCCTCCCCCCAGGGAGAGAACCAGGTTTTCCTCGGACAACGCCTCGGCAAGCAGATTCGCCTCCATCTCCCGGAAGCGCTCCACCCCAAGGCGCCGGAACGCCTGCCGGACATCCACATCCTCCCCAAGCTCCCTGGATGCGGCCCCCCTCATGCGCCAATCCAAATCGTCAAAGCGAAAACCGATTCTCTCCGCCAGAAGAGGACCCAGAGTCGATTTTCCAGCGCTTTTAAATCCGATAACCACAACTTTCATGCCCCTGTTCCCCTCTTCGGAACAGAGGCCATACCGGAAGGAAGTGTGGATTCCAAATAGTTGGCCAATGCCTCTCCCGCACAACGGATCATATAGTCCCGGTCCGCTTCCGCCGGCTCAAGCCATAAAACGTTTTCAATTCTCTGATACCACGTCCCCTGACGTTTCGCGTAGCTGCGGTGAAGCCGGCAGATGCGTTCCACGCAATCCTCGAAACCCATCTCCCCCCGGCTTAGTGCCAGGGCATCCTCATAACCAAGGCCCTCGAAGGATCGCGCGCCGCCCAGCCCCGCCTCGGCAAGCCAGGCCGCCTCCTTCTGCATCCCGTTTTCGAGCATACGGCGAACCCGCTCCTCGATCCGTCTCCCGTGATTTTCCTTGGGCCAGGCCAACCCGATATAAAAGGGCCGGGAAAATCCTCCCCCGCCCGCCTCGGCCCGAAGCGCCGAAATAGGCCTTCCGGACACCTCGAAAACCTCGAGAGCCCGGATGATCCGCTTCTTGTCGTTCGGATGGACATTTTTCGCCGTAACCGGATCGCAATCCGACAGGCGGCGGTGGAGCGTTCCGGCCCCCTCCCGCTCCGCCCATTTCTCGAGCCGGCTCCGAATGCTCATATCCGCGCCGGGGCCCTCGAAAAGTCCCTCCAGCAGCGCCCTGATATAAAGACCGCTCCCGCCCACAACAAGGGGAAAGGCCCCCCGCCCATAGATCTCCTCCACACAAACGCGAGCCTCTTCGGCGTATCGGGACGCATTGAAAGTCTCATCCGGCTCGGCCACATCGATCATATGATGGGGGACAGCTTCGCGCTCCCTCAGCGTGGGCTTCGCCGTTCCGACGGATAGGCTTCGGTAAATCTGGCGCGAGTCGGCACCGATAATCTCGACCGCCACCCCTCGCTCCTTCAGCCAGCCGGCGATGGAAATCGCCATGGAGGTCTTTCCCGAACCCGTCGCGCCCACCAGAGCGGCAATCGGCCGCTCATCTCCGGCTTGATTAGGGTTCGACATTTTCGAGCTCCGCGGCAAACGCCTGATAATCGCCCTCTCCAAACATGACAAACTCGATTCTTTCGATTGCGCCCGGCTCCGAGCGAAGGTGAGCGGCGGCGGATTGAAGCATCCCCCGGGCACACTGATTCAGTGCGAGTCCCCCCACCCCTGTTCCGATCGCGGGGAATGCGATGCTGGTGATTCCGAGATCGGCGCCGCACCGCAAGCTGGCCGAGGTGCACGAGGCGACTATCTCCTCCGACGTCCTCAGGTCCTGGCCCATACCCGCCGCATGAATCACATAGCGGGCCCTCAACGCACCCCCGCCGGTCGAAATGGCCTCACCGACCCCGATCGGCCCTTTTCGGATGGCCTCCTCCTCGATAACGGCTCCGCCCTTTCTCTTGATCGCACCAGCAACGCCCGCACCCATCCACAGGTGATTATTCGCCGCGTTCACAATTGCGTCCACGCCGCTGTCTGTGATGTCGCCTTGGGAAATTACCAGGAGGCCCCGGCCTATGCGCTTTTCGATCATGGGAATCGATATCCACGCGAGGCAGAGGATGTATTATTCATCCGCCCTTTTGACGGACGGGAAATTCACTAAAACCGGCTTTCCTCAGCGGATCCGCTCAATACCTCGGAGACCGGCCGGGGGACATCCGGGCTCTCGCCCGAAGCTTCGCCGGAAGAAAAGGAACTCGACGCCGGGGCGGGGTCGGTGTTATCGACCATTTCCCGCAATTCCTTGCCTGCCTTAAAGAATGGGACTTCCTTGGGTGGGATCTGCACCGTTGCTCCGGTGCGCGGGTTGCGGCCATCCCGCCTGTCTCGAGAACGAACACGAAAACTGCCAAAACCCCGCAATTCGACTTTATCACCTTTGGCCAAAGCCGAAATGACACTCCCGAAAACGATGTTTACGACTCGTTCGGTATCTTTTTTTGTCAGGTTGATCTTCGCGGAAACTTTCTCAACCATCTCGGCCTTGGTCATCGGAACGAAACCTCCTTGATTATTCTCAGCTGTCACCGAAGCGCCTTAGCGGCTATCTCCTCAATCGGGCGACGACTCTGGAAGATTATCTCCACATATACTGTAGCATGGCTGGATACCCACCCAAATAGGAGGAAGATCCACCCTCGAACCATCCTGTCAGCGACTGTCTCAATAGTCCCCAAACACCTCCACTGGTCTTGATTTCGAGAAGTTTCGGCTCCCCCGGGATTTTGGCCAGCCGCCCGGCTTCTAGCGCCGCGTCCCACTGCCCCCCCAGTTTATCAACCAATCCAAGTTCCTTGGCCCGCTCACCGCTAAAAATGCTGCCATCCGCGATCTTGCGGGCCTCGTCAATCGGTATCCGGCGTCCCTCGGATACCGCATTGACGATCTGCTGGTAGGTATCGTCGATGAGCCGCTCGAAAATTTTTCGATCCTCTCCCGTCATTTTCCTCAGCGGCGAACCAAGATCCTTATGCGGGGCGCTTTTGATGACGTTAAAACTCAAGCCCAAGTTCCCCAGCATCTTTTCGGCATTGGGCAAAACAACAATAACCCCGATGCTCCCGGTAACCGTGCCAGGATAGGAAAATATCTTATCGGCCGCAGACGCAATATAGTAGCCGCCCGAAGCAGCCACGCTCCCCAACGAGGCGACCACCTTACGGCCGGTCCGGCGAAACCGCCGAATTTCCCCGTAAATCTCCTGGGTGGGAGCCACCGCCCCGCCCGGACTGTCAATTCTCAGCAACAAGGATTTCACCCGGGGATTCCGCCGGAATTCGGTGAGGGTTTTCACCGTATTCGTCGCGTCGAAAATACTCCCCTTTATCCGGATAAAACCCACTACGTCGTGCTGCCCAAATCCGAGGCCGTATCCCCGTTCGCCGCCGGTTCTGCCTCCCCAAAGAAACCAGGAGAGGCCATACAGGCCCAAGGCGATGACAGCAAACAACCCGGCCGAAATCATAAAGCCGGGAGTTCTCCACCTCTTCATCGCAGGCTCCTCGGCGGTCGAGATTAATCAGACTTCCTCGTTCCCGGCCCCTTCCTTTTCAGCTACAGCTTCAACCGGTTCATCGGAGGTCTCGCCTACCGGCGCCGAATCGCCAGGTTCGCCGGAAGTTTCGGATGATTCATCCGCCCCTCCCTCCGCATCGGCGGCAGCGGGTTCCGGCTCCGGCTCCGGCGCGCGCTTGATTAGCGGATCCTCGCCGGTAGCCTCGACATAAGCTCTGATGCTGAGGCCCAGCTTTCGCTGACTCGCCTCGATTTTAATGACGCGCATTTTGTACACATCCCCGACCCGGACGATATCCTCCGGTTTGTTCACCTTATCGGCGCTAATCTCGGAGATATGGACAAGACCTTCGAGCTCTTCCTCGGGAGCGGCGAAAACACCGAAATTCGTGATTTTCGTCACCTCCGCTTCCACGTCATCACCGACACCGTACCGCTCATCGATATCCGCCCAGGGATCCTTCGATAGCTGTTTGATGCCGAGCGAGAGTCGCTCTTTCGCGACATCCACGCTCAACACGACGGCATCGACATCCTCGCCTTTTTTCAAAGCTTCCGAAGGGTGCTTGTAGCGCTGGGTCCAGGAAATATCGGAAATATGGATAAGCCCGTCGATGCCCTCTTCCAGGGCGACGAAGGCGCCGAACTCGGTCAGGTTCCTAACCTGACCGTTCACCCTTGAGCCGATGGGGTATTTCTCCTCGACCTCGGTCCACGGGTTGGCCTCGACCTGTTTCATGCCTAATGAAATCCGGCGGCCATCCTTATCCAGACTCAAGACCACCGCCTCGACGATGTCCCCGATGTTGACAATCTTGGAGGGATGACGATTGCGGCGGGTCCAGGACATCTCGGAAATATGGACAAGGCCCTCCACGCCCGGCTCCAGTTCAACGAAAGCCCCATAGTCGGTAATCGACACAACCCGGCCTTTCACCCGGCCACTTTCAGGGTACTTAATCTCAACGCCTTCCCACGGGTCGGGCGTAATTTGCTTGTGCCCGAGCGACACACGCTCGCGCTCTTTGTCGAATTTGAGGATCGTCACCTTCACCGTATCGCCGATCGAGAGCAACTCGCTGGGGTGGCTGACGCGTCCCCATGACAAATCGGTGATGTGAAGCAATCCATCGATACCGCCCAAGTCGATAAAAGCGCCGTAGTCGGTGATGTTCTTCACGACCCCAACCGTCTGGAGACCTTCCTCGAGATTAGCCAGGGTCTCCCGCTTGAGTTCGAAACGCTCCTCTTCGAGCAACACCCGGCGAGAGAGCACAATATTCCCCCGCTTTCGGTTCAATTTGATGATTTTCAGATCAAATGTTTGGCCTATGAACTGATCGAGATTCCGCACGGGCCGAAGATCCACCTGGGAACCGGGGAGGAACGCTTTCAGACCGATATCGACAGTAAGGCCTCCCTTGATCCGTGCAATCACACGGCCCGGAACCGTCTCCTCGCTTTCGTAGGCGCGGGTGATTTCATCCCAGACTTTGATTCTATTGGCTTTGTCTTTCGAAAGGATAATCCGTCCGTCTTCATCCTCCCGGGCCTCGACGTAAACCTCCACCAGATCGCCCGCCGAAAGGCTTCTTCCTCCATCGGGAAATTCGCGGCGTGAAACAAATCCTTCGGATTTATATCCGACATCGACGAGAAGATAATCGCTTTCAACCCGGACCACTCTACCGTTGACGATTTCTCCGTCTTTAATCGGATCGAGCGTCGATGCATATAGAGATTCCATCTGCTCAGGAGTGAGCGTATCGGGATCCATTTCCAAGAGAGCTGATTGGAGCGCTGCGGCGGATTCTTCGCCAGCATCCTCGGCCGGCGAGGAAGAAGGATTTTCTGTCATTCGATTACTTCACCTCGTACAAAAACGGGAAAAGACCTCTTCCACCGTCCGGAGCCCCTATCCCCAGACAGCCGATGTAGAGGCACTGTTAGGAAGCGTAAAAAGTACTTCACGGGAGCGGGTGTGTCAAGGAAACTCATCTAAGGTCAATGAGTTGCCCATACTCCCGGGCGATTTTCTCTAGCATGATATTGAGCACATCGTCAACGGAGAGATCGGACGTATCCAGCCGAATGGCATCCTTTGCCTGTATCAAAGGGGCCTGCGCCCGGTGGCGATCCCGGTGGTCCCTTTCCCTGAGGCTCGCTCCCAGTTTCTCCGGGTCAAAATCGACCCCTTTTTCCCTCAATTCCTGAAATCTTCTCTGAATTCGGACCTCAACGTCCGCATCCAGGAAAAATTTAAGGCGGGCAGCGGGAAAAACGACCGTTCCGATATCTCGGCCGTCGATCACGGCCCCGCCCTCCCGGCCATAGCTTCGTTGGAAATCGAGAAGGGCTTCCCTCACGCCTGGATGTGTGGAAACCATTGAAGCAGCTTCACTTACGCGTTCTTCCCGTAAATTATCGGTCGCATCCCGGCCATTGAGAAAATTTCGCCACCCTTGGGGCGTCTTTCGGCATTCAAAGGAAAGATTGCGGGCCTGGCGAGCCGCTTCCTCCGGGTTTTCAGGATTTCCACCCATCTCAAGGACGCTCAACCCCACCGCGCGGTAAATGGCCCCCGATTCCAGATATTCCCACTGAAGATGGTCGGCGATTCTCTTGGCCAAGGTGCTTTTGCCGGAGCCCGCCGGACCGTCCACGGGAACCACGATACCCCCGCCTTTCGCCGGCTTCCCGCTCATTACAACCAGCCCCTCTCGCGGAGCCAGCCGTCCCTGCCCTCCTTGGCGCTCGAAAAAGCGCGGTTCATCCCCTCGCTGTCCTCTTCCTCCACTGCCCGCCGAAGACCTGCGAGGGCCCTCTCAAACGCGTCCAAAGAGGCCAGGAGCGCCTCCCTGTTGTCGAGGCATATCTCCCGCCACATCTCGGGATTACTCGATGCGATACGCGTAAAATCCCTGAATCCACCCGCAGCATACGAGACGGCGCCACCCTCGAGAGCCATATTAACGAGCGCATACGCTACAAGGTGAGGCAGATGGCTAATGTCCGCCAAAATTCGGTCGTGGCGCTCCGGGTCGAGAATATCCACCCGGGCCCCCACGCCCTCCCAAAGCGCCCGAAGCTTCTCCAGCGCCTGCCGGTTGGTGGATGCGGTTGGAGTGAGAATCGTCCGGTGGTCTTCGTACAGGTCGGAAAAACTGGCCTCGACGCCCGATTCCTCGGTGCCCGCGATGGGGTGACCTCCGACAAAGCGGACATCTCCGAGGTCCAGTGATTCGACGGCCCGGACAAACGGCCCTTTCACGCTGCCCACATCGGTGAGAATCGCCCCGGACTCCATCCCGGGAAGAATATTCCGGACGACATCCACGGCCGAGCGAACAGGGGTGCAAACCACAACGATATCCGAGCCCTTCACCGCCTCCCTGTGATCCGTCTCGAATCTATCGACGACGCCCAGCGAGAGCGCCTTCTCGAGGTTTTGGACACTTCGCCCCGCTCCGACAAATCGTGACACAAGCCCCTTTTCCCTCGCCGCGCGGGCAAGCGACCCCCCAATGAGCCCGACGCCGATGATAGTCATTTGCTGAAAAAGTAAACTCATCCGATTACTCGATCTCAGGCCGCGAAAAATTCAAGGCCGGATTATTTGCCCAGGAGCAAGGCCAGCGAATCGATCACCCGCCGGTTCTCTTCGGTGGTGCCGATTGAAATGCGCACGTGACCGGTGAATCCGTATCCCCCCACCGGACGAACGATAACGCCCTCGCGGAGAAGACCCTCATAGATTTTCATCCCGTCGCCCACCTCGGCCATGATGAAGTTTCCCTGGGTGGGCACAAACGGAAGGCCCAGCGCAGCGAGCTCGCGGACGAAAAATTCCCGCCCCTCGGCGTTTACACCAACGCTCCGGCTCACATGCTCCTCGTCCCCCAGGGCCGCCTCAGCCGCGGCGAGCGCCAGCGAGTTTACGTTGAACGGCTCGCGCACCTTGTTGATGACCTCGATGATGTCGGGATGCGCGATCCCGTACCCCACCCGCAACCCGGCAAGCCCGTAGGCCTTCGAGAAAGTCCGCAAGGCGATAAGGTTCGGATATTCGGCGATCAGTTTCGAGGCGTCCGGATAATCCTCGCGGTGTGCGTATTGGCTATAAGCCTCGTCCATCACCACCAGCGTCTCCCCGGGCAGCGCCTCGACAAACCGGCGGAGCGCCCCTTCCCCCACCGCGGTTCCGGTCGGGTTGTTCGGGTTCGCGATAAACACCGCCTTGGTCCGCTCGCAAACCAACCCCGCCATCGCCTCCAGATCGTGGGTATAATCCCGCATCGGCGCCGTCCGTATTTCACAATTAGAAAGCTGGGAGACAATGAGATAGACGATGAACGCACCCTCGGAGAAGACAACCGGATCGCCCGGATCGAGAAACGCGTGTGCGATATTTTCAAGAACCTCGTTCGTCCCGTTCCCGATGGTGAAATTTTCGGGCGCCATGCCGTGGAATTCGGCCAGCCTCCGCTTGAGATAAAACCCTCCACCGTCAGGATAGCGATGGACCTCGGAGAGGGCCTTGCGAACGGCCTCAAGTCCCTTGGGAGAGGGGCCGAGCGGGTTTTCGTTCGAGGCCAGCTTGATTGATTCGGAGATGCCGAGCTCGCGCTCGAGTTCCTCGACCGGTTTTCCCGGTTGATAGACGACGATATCCTCCGCCGAGCGGGAGATATTAAATTTCATTCCTTGCTCCGATTGTTACGCCCACTCTCAACCCACCGTGGGGTACGAACCCAGAAGACGAAAAAACTCCACTTTTTCTTTCAAGTCCTCAAGAGCTCCGGCCAACTCCGGATCTTCCACATGGCCCTCGATGTCCATGAAAAAGATATAGTCCCACGCCTTCCTGCGAGAGGGACGGGACTCGATCTTCGTCATGTTGAGACCCCGCTCGGCGATGGACCCGAGCGCGCGGTAAAGGGCGCCCGGCTCGTTCCTGAGAACAAAAAGGAGGCTCGTGCCCGATCGCTCGGCCCGCGGGGCGGGCTCTTTTCCCAAAACGAAAAACCGGGTCACATTGATGTTTTCCGTGTCCAATTTCGCCGCCGCCACATTGAGCCCGTATTTTTTCGCGGCCAGGGCGCTACCCAAAGCCGCCAGTTCGGGGTTCTTTCCCGCTTCCTGGGCCGCCAGGGATGTCGAGGCCACCTCCTCCACCTCCACCTCCGGCAAATTTTCCCGAAGCCAGCGCCGGCACTGGGCCACGGCGTGCGGGTGGCTCAGGACCCGGCGAATCGCCCCTAACTCCACCGCATTGGTGAGCAGATGAATATCGATGGGAAGCGAAATCGCTCCCACGATGACGAGAGGAGAATCGATAAGTCGGTCCAGGGTGATGTTGACCGTGCCCTCGAGTGCGTTTTCGATTGGAACAACGCCCATGTTCGAGCGCCCCGCCTCGGTGTCCTCGAAAATCGAGACAATTGTCGGCGCCGGCATATATTCGGCCTCCTCGCCGAAGTGGCGCAGCGCCGCCTCGTGAGTAAAAGTCGCCTCGGGCCCCAAGAAGCTAACGCGGATTTTCTCGGCCATGTTTTCCTCTACCGTCATTTACGGCCATCGTATCGAAAGCGAAAAAGTCCTTAACCGGAAAACAGTTGTTAACAAGAGTAGCCGCGGGCAATTCCCTCTAGCACAATCGGCGCGCGCGATTAGAGATACTCGTCGAACCAGCCCACCGCTTCCTTCATTCCGATCTCGTGCAAATCCGGCCGGACGAAATAATAGCTCTCGTAGTGCTGCGCACCCGGCAGCTTGACGAGTTTCTTGGGCTCCCCGCACGCCTCGTAGCAGGCGAGCTGCTGA
>JAVEPB010000011.1 GCA_030922375.1 bacterium
ATTACGCGCCCCGTGAAAAATCGGGCGCCCGCCGGGAGGCGGCATTTGAACGCCGCCTCCCGCAAGAGCACCCGCCTAAAGAGTTACTCGCTCGGTGGAAGGATATTGGCAGGCCCGTAGCCGCCGCCGGGGCCCATCATCCAAGGGCCATATCCACCCGGGCCCATCATTCCGGGACCAAAACCGCGTCCCCTGCCGGGGCCGCCGCGCATTCCCCCGCGACCGTAGCCGCCGAAACCTACTCCCGCGCCCCGCCAGGCCGGGAATCCGGCTTCGTCGCGAAGTGCTGTCGTTTTCCCGTCAACCGTGACGCTCTTGGCGATGTGGGTCACGTCCCCCCGGATAGCGGCCCGGGAAGCGAGCGCCGTTACTTCTTCGCCTGCCTTTGGCGAGAATTTTTGGGTGTCGAGATAAAACTCTGGCCCAAGCAGGATGTTGACGGTTTTCCCCTCGCTCTCAATCTTGAGCGCCTTCATCGGCCAGCGGCCAAAACCGCCAACGGAGTCAACCGAAACCACCTTGCCCTTCAGCGTTTCGAGCGAAGAGGAGTCAAAATGCATGGGACCCGTACCAGCGCAGGGGGCACCGCTCCATCCCCCACCCCTGCCCCCGCCGCGCCCCCAGCCGCCGCCGGGATGCGCTGACGATACCAGGGAAAACGCCAACACAACCGCCGATACCACTCCAGTCAAAACCAACAACCTTTTCACGATTCACCCTCCAAAAAAATTAATCATATCGGGAGGACCGAGGGTGCACTTTAAAAAGAGAATGACCACCATTCCCTGTCTGCCCGGTTAGACGAAATTCTGGACCGAAAGTTCCAGTTTCGAAAATAAAATAAATCGCATCAGACTGCCGGGGGAGAAAGCGCGGATACAACTGTCACTGAAAATCGCAAATGCGCTCGGATGATTCAGCGAAATAAAATCAATAAAATTCCGGAATGGCGCTTGAATAGTGAATCCCGGGTTTAATCCTTTTTTCGCATCGTCACCCGATATAGCTTTCGGGGAAGTTCACCCTCTTCAAATTCATCGATTCCCAGGATTTCAAAACCTTCAGCGAGACGACGCACCTTTTCTCGGCTGAAAAAATGGACGACAAAGCCTCCGTTTTCATACAAATCCTCACCATGATGGATACCACTCTGATAATGGGCGTCCCCCGTGTGGCGGACGGTATAGATGTGAATTCCGCCCGGCTTGAGGACCCTGCGAATTTCGGCCGAAATTCGCTCGATCTCTTCGGTTGTCAGAGCCATGCAAAACAGCATGTGTGAATAACAACCATCAAATTCTTTATTCTCGAAGGGTAGGGGCTCCCGCACGTCATGACGGATGGCCGTGATCAATCTAGAATGGCCCAACGCTTCGGCTTTCGCCTTGATTGCATCCAGGCCGCTTTGTGAGTAGTCGAAAACCATCATCTCGAAGCCTTCACTCGCAAAGAAATGCGTGTCTCTTCCCTGGCCGCCCCCCAGCTCGAGGATTTTACGAAACCCCGCCTTCTTGAATTTCTTTGCCGCCTCTATGGCGGCTTGGCTCGGATCAAGTCCGAACATATCGGGATTCCCGGTAAGGACCGATTCCCAGTGTGTGTGTTGTTCAATAGATTTGGCAGGTTTCTTCATTTGCACTGTCGTCTTGGCATCACCACGGTTTCACCGCCTGGGCCACTCCTTTCAACTCCGGCGCCGTTCCCATTTAGGGGTCTGTTTTCCACGTGTGGCGGCGAAAAAATTTCTCAGGTTTTCGGGAACATCATTCTTAAAAGAAGATTTCTCAGCAGTTTGAACGGGCCCGGCATATAACTCCCGAAGGATTGCATCGATGAGCATCGCCTTGGGCGGGGTGGTGAAATCTTGTCCCCTGTATCTCCAGACACGGCAGTTCACATCTTCACCCGCAATTTCGCAACATGAGTCACAAAGGTTCTCTTTCACTTCAGGTTGAATGTCGCGTCCATTCAGACGGATGGTGGGGGAACTGATGAGTTTATGCCTCCGAGCCTCCCCATCGGTTCGAACGTGAACCTTTCGAACCGTCACAGAGGCCCCAATTTCATCGAGAACCTTGGAGAGTTCTAAAAGAGATGCTTCCAACGCATTTCTGGTTTCTTGACATCTTTTACAGCGGCTTATGTCGATGAATAGAAAATCAACAATTAAAGAACGCTGAGTTAGGGCGGGAGATTCCACCTGTTGTGATTCCAATGAAAAATACGATTGGCCACTCTCCTCTTTCTGTCTTTCGGCTGGAGTTCCGCAGCAATTTGGAGCTTTTGAGTCCAGCATCTCTAGCCTTCCTTTACATGAAATCGAATCAGAAATCTTAAATAAAGCGCGGATCTTCCTTCAGATTTGAGGGGCAAGTTCTATGCCAACGATGGGGTATCCAGTTCAATCACCCCCGAATGGCCTCTGTTATAGGATTTCAAGACAGGGGGCCATGCGCATAAATCCCTGAGCGGAAAAAGCGCAGGGCCTCAAATGACACATCCGCCTCCATGTTTGGGACAAAATGTCCTCCGGTCATTCCGAACCATAAAAAGCGGGTGCGGGAGGGCAACCTCAGAAAAGGTATACAACGTGCAATTCCTGATACTACCTGTTTTTAAAACTTAAATTCTCGTCCAATTATTATATTGGTACAGATTTTGCTTATCTCACTATTGGGGCGGTTGAGTCCGCCTGAAAAGTTAATTGCCGCCAAAAGGAGGGAAATGCATCATGAAAAAACTCTTTTTATCCGGGCTGGCAGTGTTCCTCGCCCTGGCGCTGTCAGCTCCGACAGCAATCGCAGCCGAGAAATCTCCGGCCAGGGCACGACTCATCAAGATGCTGAAGGACGCCAGGACGACACATCCCCAGGTGAGCCTCGCCGAGGCAAAAATGCTGATGGCCACCGATCCGGAACTCTTGGTCATTGATGTGCGCGAGCCAGCGGAATTCAAGGCCGGTCATGTTCCGGGCGCCATTCACATTCCGCGGGGGCTACTGGAGTTCAAGCTCATCAAGCGGGAGAAAAATCTGGATCGCCCGATTTTGATTTACTGCCGCTCGGGGGCGCGGGCTTCTTTCGCGGGAGAGAAGCTCACAAAGCTCGGCTACACGAACGTGAAAAACATGACGGGCGGTTATCTGGCATTCGCCAAGGCCGAAAAAGTCAACTAAATTCACCGGCGGCCCGCTTCTTTTTCGAAGCTGCGGGCCGCCCTGGAAAGATTATAACCAATGCCTGCCAATTTGAGCCGCCGCACGTTTTTGAAAATCGCAGCCGGAGGAGCCGGTGCGGCCGCGGCCGCCACGGTGAACACGGCGGATGCCTTCTCACTTTCGGGCGAAAAGCCACCGCCACGCCTGGCGAGCGATACGGTTGTTCCCAGCACGTGCGCCATGTGCTACTGGCAGTGCGGCATTCACGCCCATGTGAAAAACGGGCGTGTGACCCGCATCGAGGGGAACCCGGACGACCCCCTCAGCCGGGGCAGACTCTGCCCGCGAGGGGTTGCGGGAGTTGGCCAGCTCTATGATCCGGACAGGCTCCGGACACCGCTCATCCGGGACAGTTCCGGCGGAAATCAATTCTGGCGCGAGGCGAGTTGGGACGAAGCGCTCGACTACGCCGCCGAGCGCCTCGACGCCGTACGGAAAAAATACGGCCCCGAGGCAATAGCGCTTTTCACCCACGGGCCCGGCAGCAGTCACTTCCGGCGACTTCTCAAAGCCATCGGCTCGCCCAACGCGGCGGCAAGCTCATTCGGTCAATGCCGGGGGCCGCGTGACGTGGGGTTTGAACTCACCTTCGGCATGGGTCCCGGCTCGCCAGAGAATATCGACGTCGCCAACGCGGAATGCCTCGTTCTGCTGGGCTCCCACCTCGGCGAGAACATGCACAACACCGCCGTCCAGGAATTCTCGGAATTTCTCGGCAAGGGCGGAAACCTCATCGTCGTCGATCCGAGGTTTTCCATTGCGGCCAGCAAGGCGCGCCACTGGCTCCCCATCCGGCCGGGAGCGGACATGGCCCTGCTCCTCGCCTGGATTCAGGTGATTCTGAACGAGCGGCTATACGACAAGGACTATGTGAATAGCTATTGCTCGGGCCTCGATGATTTGTGGCGGGCCGTCTGGCAATACACGCCGGACTGGGCCTACGCGGAAACGGGCATCGAAGCGCGCCTGATTCATCAAACCGCGAGAGAACTCGCCAAGGCCTCGCCAAGAACCATCGTCCACCCCGGCCGGCATGTGACCTGGTACGGGGACGACACACAGCGATCGCGGGCGATCGCGATTTTGAACGCGCTGCTAGGCAGCTGGGGCAGAAAAGGCGGCTTTTATATGCGCGGCCGATGGCGGGTGCCCCCCTACCCTGTTCCAAAGTTTCCGAAACCGCAAAAGCCCCGCGCCGACGGCGTGGGAGAGGATGTACCGTTCGGCCACGAAGGACTCGTCAACCGCATGCGGGACGCCACCCGGACGGGCAAGCCCTATCCGATCAAGGCCTGGATGGTCTACGCGACAAACCTCATCCACAACACCCCCGGCGTGAAAGAAACCCGGGAAGCCATCGACAAGCTCGACTTCATGATGGCCGTGGACATCATGCCAAGCGATATCACGGGATACGCGGACTTGATTCTTCCCGAGTGCACCTATCTCGAGCGCTACGACGACCTTCGGGCCGGAGCGACGGACGTTGACTTCATCCAGCTCCGCCAGCCTGTCGTCGCACCTCTCAAGGGAACGCGGCCCGGATGGCAAATCGCCAAGGATATCGCCTTGCGCCTTGGCCTTGAAAAGTTTTTTCCCTGGCGGAATTTTCCGGAATATCTGGACAAGCGGCTCAGGCTCGCGAAACTCTCGCTGCGCGACGCCCGGAAAAGAGGCGTTTTCACCCGCGAGCGGGGGCCGCGCTTTTTCGAGGACGGCGCACCGGTGCGCTTTAGTACCGAAACCGGAAAAATCGAGCTATTCTCGCTGGCTCTGCTCCAGCGCGGTTTCGACCCCACTCCCAAATACACGCGGCATCCAGAGCCGCCCCTCGGAAAGTTCCGCCTCATCTACGGGCGCTCGGCGAATCACACCTTCGCCTGGACACAGAACAACCCTCTGTTGCTCGACCATTATCCTGAAAACGTCGCCTGGATGAACACCGGGGAAGCCCGCGCGAAGGGACTTGAGGACGGAGAATATGTCCGCCTCTATAACGATGATGGCGTGATGTCTCTTCCGGTGAAACTGAAAGTCACCGAGGGCATTCGGCCCGATTGCGTCTATATGGTTCATGGCTTCGGACAAACCAACGAGAAGCTGGGCCTGGCCTTCGGGAAGGGGGCGAGCGATACGGCCCTGATGAACCGCTACGCCGTCGATCCGCTCTGCGGGGCGACGGGAATGCGTGTGACGTTCGTGCGTGTCGAGAAAGCCGCCGCCGCGGCGCGGGAGGTCTAGGGAGATGGCCAGGTGGGCGATGATGATCGACGCCGAGCGCTGCACCGGCTGCATGGCCTGCGCCCTCGCCTGCAAGACCGGCTACGAAACAATCGGCGGCGAGTCGCGAAACTGGGTCCGCACGGAGGGAGTCGAGGGCAAATTTCCGAACCTCCGCCAGCGATTCGTGCCGGGCAACTGCATGCAGTGCGATACGCCATATTGCGTATACAACTGCCCGACGGGCGCGAGTTTCAAGGGCGCTGACGGCATCGTCCGAATCGACGCCGAGGCCTGCATCGGCTGCGGCTACTGCGTCGAAGCCTGCCCGTATGGCGCCAGGTTCATCGATCCCGATCGAGGCATCGCCGAGAAATGTGATTTCTGCAATGAGCGGCTTGCGGCAGGTAGAGAGCCCCTGTGCGTGGAGGTGTGCCCCTCGGGGGTGCGCACCTTCGGCGACCTGCACGAGCCAAAATTCGCGAAACTCGTGAAAAATTCGGACGCCCGCCCGCTCGTGGGCGGCGGGGTGAACCCCCTGCCCGCCGTATTTTACAGGGGGCTGAACGAAAACGATGAAACCGCCAACGCCCCTCGCCCGCCCCGCGAGGCAACCGCCAGCATGTGGCTGCGAGCCCTGGTGAATCCCGCCGTAAAATGGATGGTCGGGCTCGCCTTCCTGGGCCAGGCTGTCGCCTATTTCTATCAACTGAGGCACGGCGAGAAACAATTTGAGGATGAGGAATGACCAGAGATTGCGCTCCCGAAAAAACGGCCTTCGAGGATGAGAGGCTCACCGTGGATCAGATCAAGGAGATGCGGTGGAAGCGGCTCAAGAAGCACGATTCGGCCAGCGTGTTGCTCCACTGGTTCAACGCGGCCTGCTGGTTGTTCCTGGTGGCGACCGGCCTGGCGACTATCGGAAACCCGGCCTACGCGATTGTCCCCATCGAATGGACTCGCCTCATGCGCGCCGTTTTCGGCGGGACGAACGGGGTGATCTACTGGCACGTGGCCGTTGGGCTTCTCTGGGCGGGGGTGCTCGCCGTCCACATTCTCGCCGGGTGGAAATCGTTGACCCTGCCGTTCCTGAAAAATAATTTTTTGCTGGACCGTGACGACCTGATGTGGCTGGTCAACCGGGCAAAGCGGATTCTCGGGAAAAAAACAAAGCTTCCGCCTCAAGGCCCCTACAACGCGGGACAGAAGATTTTTGGAATTCTGGTCACAGCCGGAAGCATAGCAATTCTCCTGAGCGGCCTGGCCCTGACCTTCCGGCCCTACATGCCCGGGACCACATGGGTGGCCTGGGCGCTTCCGGTTCACCTTTTTGCCGTGGGATCGGTGTGCGCCGGGCTTTGTATTCATATCTACATGGGCGGCGTGTTCCCCGAGGAAAAACAGGCTTTCTTCTCCATGTTCACAGGCGAGGTGAACGAGCTGTACGCTTACAGTCACCACAAAAAATGGTACGACGAAGTCAAGATAGAGGAGGCCGACTGGGAGGAACGGTTGAGAGAAAGGCTCGGCGATTCCGCCACTCAAGCGCCATCGAATACGGAGGATAGCGAGATGGAGAATACCACTCTGGGAGAATCCGCCCTCTCGGATGAGGCTCCTGTCAACGGCGAAGCCTTGCCGAGGGGAGAATAAAGCAAAAATTTCAACCCGGTGCCGGGGAAAGCATTCGAATGCCCCCGGACCTCCTCCCCACATAGGCACGGCCGCTCAAAAGCCGTGGCACGAAACGGGGTTAAAATCATGACAATAAAAATCGTTCTCTCAGCAGTTTTTTTGTAGATTTTCGGTGTCGCGGGGAACGCTCTGGCGGCGGAGTACGAACAACCCGAGTTTATCGTTTCCACGCAGGAACTCTCCACACTTCTCGAGAAGAGCACCGTGAAGATCGTGGACACCCGTAAACTGGATAAATACCAGGCGGGCCATATTCCCGGAGCAATCTCGTTGCCCAGGAAAAAGACCCAGTTCAAGTGGCGGGGGACATCCGGATTTATGGTGCCCCTCAAGGCGATGGAAAAAATCTTCAGTGACAGGGGAATCAAATCGACAGACACCTTGATCTTCTACGACGATCAAATGAAGCCGACCGTCACCCGGCTATTCTGGACGGCTCATGTACTGGGCCATCAAAAGGCCCGGGTTTTGAACGGCGGATTGGCTTTATGGGTGAAAGAGGGTCGCCCTGTCAGCAAGGATATACCCTCGATCGTTACGAGCACCTATCAAGCCAAGCCTGATTGGAGCGTCCTGGCCGACTCGGCTTACGTTTTCTCGAAAATGAATCAACCGGGAGTCACCTTGATCGACACGCGCTCCCCGAAAGAGTGGTTGGGCGTGAAAGCCAGCCGGCAGGTGAAAAGAGCCGGCCGGATTCCGGGCGCAAAGCTCGTTGACTGGTCATGGCACCTGAGAAAGAAAAACGGCGTAATGATGCTGAAATCCGCCGACGAATTGAAGAAGCTCTACAATCGAACCGGCGCCACGAAAGAAAAAGAGACCATTGCTTACTGTCGAACCGGGATGCGCTCTTCCCACGCCTATTGGGTGATGAAACTGCTCGGATACCCGAAGGTTAGGAACTTCGACGGCTCGATGATAGAGTGGGGGAACCGAGCGGAACTTCCGCTGGTGAATTAGAGGCGAAGTTGGCTGAAAAAGAACATATTTAGAGGGTTAGGGCCGATGGCTCTGGAGGGTGGCCTTGCTTAGCCATCGGCCCGAAATGTAATTTCTTTCCTTTCGGTCAGTTAATTTTAGCAGGAGATCGGCATGAAGTTTTCATTGTTCGGGCGGATAGCGGGCGTCATATCGATATGTTTCTTTATGGCGGCTTCTTCCACCTGGGCAGAACGAAAACAACGATTTCCACCGGACAAGTACGTCTCAGCCTCTCAGCTGGCCGACTCTTTGGTCAAAGGAAAGGAGCGCATTTATCTCCTTGATGTCAGGAACGACTGGGAATACAGCGACTTTCACATTCCCGGCGCAAAGAACATCGCCGTCCAGGTGCTGAATAACCCCAAAAATCTCGCGAAGATTCCGAAGGGCCGAAAAATTGTTCTTTATTGCAGAACGGGTGTTCGCTCGGAACGCGCGCTCGGCATATTGCTGGCCAAGGGGTATGACGCCTACAGCATGGAAGGCGGGGTGGCCTCATGGTGGAGAAATATTATCGAGCCACCGAGTATCACCATGGCTCCGTTCGGAAAGGGGGGAGCGCAATTTCGAAAGAGGCAGGGACTTCGGAATTACTTCATGAAAATACCGGGCGCGGGGCCTGCTCTCGCGACTCCGCCCGGACCCGCTATCAAGAAATCTGCTAAATCCGCTCCCACGGCCAAAACCGCTCCGAAATTGGCGAAGCCCAAGATGGCGCCTCTCCAGCCTTGCGCGGTCGGCGGATCGCCCGACATGGGAAATCCTTGCGGGTAAAAGGATAAAAAAAGCACAAAAACTGCCTTCGCCAACAATCAATCTTTCCATGGTTCAGATCCGAGCTCGCTTTTTACGATATCGAATTCTCTCTCTGCTCGCCAATTCATTTTAACCAATAATTCCCCTATGGTTTCTTGAGTAGAGACATTCTAACATCAAATGAGGGAGCTTCCCCATGGGGGCCAGAGGCGCAAACTCAGGCTAATGACCCGTACCCCAAAAACTTGTCCATGGTGAATTGCTTGATTTTCGATACTCTTTCGGACTGACCGCCTGTTTAGGGCGAATTCCTGATTAAGCGGCCGGTCGTGTAAGTTTTCTGATTTTCCACGAATAAACAGGATGCAAACCTAGAAGAGGTAAGCCATGAAAATTGCAAAAGGACCGTGGTTATTATGGTTTTTTTTTTCTTTCGATGCTGTTCGTTCTTGCAAGTGAAGTATCAGCAATGCTCTCCCCAATATCCAGTTCCGAGAGAAAGGGACGAAATTCCGATTCACATATATTTCTCGCACAAACCGCTCCTGACCCTGGTGAATTGGCATCTTACCGGGGACTTCACGCAGCAGTTGCAAAGGGTGATATTTCCGCAGTCAGGCGTCATATAATCGGAGGTTCCGACCTCAACACACGGGATTTCCATGGCCGAACCCCGCTGATGATTGCGGCTTATCGACGCGACAATAAAGTGGCCCGCGCCCTCATTGATGCTGGCGCCAAAGTGAATGCACTCGACAGCGAGCAATACGACTTATTGACGATCGCCGCCGTACTTAATGACGTCGAGATGGTGAAGATCGCAATCGCGTCGGGCGCGGATACCGGACTCGTCACGAGTCCTTATCAAGGAACCGCACTTATCGCAGCCGCACATCTCGGTCATGTAGAGGTCGTGCAGACACTAATTACGGGAAAAGCACCGCTTGACCATGTCAACAACCTTGGATGGACAGCTCTTATTGAGGCAATTGTTCTTGGTGACGGCGGACCACGCCACGAGGCAATCGTTCGGGCATTGCTCAAGGCCGGAGCCCGGGCCAATTTGCCCGATGCCACGGGAACCACGCCTCTTGGACTCGCGGTCCAAAAAGGATATTCCAATATTATTCATATTCTGGAGCTTGCTGGAGCGAGCAGATGAAAATTCAGGAAGATTACTTTGAAACCGCAGATGGGTAAAATGAAAAATCGTGCATAAGGGATTTGATTTGAGGCTAGATTGGCCGGTGGGCAATAATAATTATTCTTGGTGATCGTTCGCGGTGAACTCACACTATGAAAGCTTCCATATTTCTCTGACCAATCTTGGGAAGAGTCTCTTTTACCGGATACTGATTCGCTGGGAACACTACGCCCAGCACTTCCTCGAGTTTGTTCAACTCACTCGTACTTTTATCCTGCTAAAACAATTTTGAGATGGGTTCCAACAATTCGTCACGCACAGCCTACACGAATTCCGGCATGACCTTTTGGGAAAACTCCCTGATCATTTCTCTTCCCCGTTCGCCCCGGGTCATCTCGTTCTGCACACGAATGACAAGATAATCAATACCGAATTCCTCCCGGTAGGAGTGGATTAGATCGATCACCTCCTCCGCCTCGCCGAGAAAACATCGATCCCCCCGGCGGAGTTCCTCCTGAAAGGTATCCATGTTGACATTCTGATGACCGAAGGCGCTGTAGCCTTCTTCAAATAGACGGACAAGGCCCTCCTCCGCACGCCTCCGCTCGGACTCATCGCGCACAAGAACGACATCCCGCATGAGAGGACGGCACGATGGCTCCCCCCTCCCCCCCTCCAGCGCCTCATGATAGATGCGGTAGCAGATTCTCAGCTTCTCGCGGCTTCCGCTGGGTCCCGGAAAATAAGCGTCCGCCAGGCGGGCGGCGCGTCGAACCGGCGTTTTCTCCCAGCCGCCGTACCAAATTTCCGGCCCTCCATCCTGGCGGGGCAACGGGTTCAGCCGGAATCGATCCAACTTCAGGCGGGCGCTTTCATGGGTGACCTCTTCCCCCGCCCAAAGACGCCTGAGCAACGGTATTCCCTCCTCTAGCCGGGTCGCCCGCTCGCTTCTCTTGACCCCGAAGGCGTCGAACTCCGACTCCAGGTAACCTGCGCCGAGACCCAGAATGAGCCGCCCCCCGGAGACGACATCCAGGAGGGCGGCGTCCTCGGCCACTCCCATGAGAGAGTGTAGCGGAAAGAGAAGAACGCTCGTCCCCAGCCGAATCCGGGAGGTGCATCCCGACAGGGCCGCCAGCACCAGCATGGGGGATGAAAACTGGGGCCAGTTCACCCCATGGTGTTCACCAAAGAAAACGGAGTCGAAGCCCAACTCCTCGGCAAGTTTCGTTTCCGCGACGACTTCTTTCCAATCGTCGCCTCCCTGATGGGGCTTGATTCCAAAATGCATCGTTCTTCATCTCCCTGATCTGTCGGTTTACATTTTCAGGCGGAGAGCAATATAATTTCCCCCGGCCCTGTATACAAGCATGGCCATGCGGCAGCATCGCCATGCGGCGAATTTCTTTCTGGTCATATGAATGCCGGCTACAAAGAGTTGTCCTTCGTTTGCCCTCCATTAACTCTTTCAAGGATTATCCTCACATAATGGGGCACACGGACGATACGGCTCGAAAATCCATCCTCCCGATCTACTACGGCTGGATCATCGTCGCGCTCTCTTTCTTCACAATAGCGTTTCATCTCACCGCTCGATTCTCTTTCGCCATTTTCCAGGTGCCGCTCATCGCGGAATTCGGATGGACGCGGGGCGCCCTTGGGAGTGCATTCGCCCTGATGATGGGCCTCTACGCCATGCTTGGTCCTTTTGCCGGTTCCCTGCTGGACAAATTCGGTCCCCGGGCGGTTGTCCCCTGGGGATCGATATTGGTGGGAATCGGCCTGGCCGGCGGCTTTTTCATATCCTCCCTCTGGCACGTATACCTGTTGCTCGGGATGTTCATCGGTCTCGGCACGGCGCTGAGCGGATTCGCCACCCATAGCGCGATCCTGCCCAGATGGTTCAG
>JAVEPB010000012.1 GCA_030922375.1 bacterium
CATCAGCGAGTCGGAAAGGGAAACACGATCTTCATAAGAAAGATCTATCGGAATGGTTTCCACTACCCGCCCCGGACGGCTGCTCAGCACCACCACCTTTTGAGAGAGAAAAACGGCCTCGCGAACGCTATGCGTGATAAACACGATAGTCTTTTTCGTTTCCCGCCAAATGTCGAGGAGCTGAACCTGGAGGCTCTTGCGCGTCTGGGCGTCCAGGGAGCCGAAAGGCTCGTCCATCAACAATATCTCGGGCTCCGTCGCCATGGCGCGGGCGATTCCCACCCGCTGCTTCATCCCTCCCGAAAGGCGATGCGGAAACACGTCCGCGAACTCAAGAAGATTCACAAGCCGCAGATAATGCTCCGCTATCCGATCTTGCTCCTCCTCGGGCAACCCTTTCATCGAAAGGCCGAATTTCACATTGTCCCGGACTGTCATCCAGGCGAATAGCGCAAAATCCTGAAACACAACCCCGCGATCCAGGCCGGGTTCGTTTATGGGCTTCCCGTCGAGAAGCAGAGTTCCGGAATCGAAGGGATGAATTCCCGCCACCACCATCAGGAAAGTGGACTTCCCGCAGCCGCTGGGGCCGATGACCGTGACAAGTTCGCCTTCGTTTACCTCCAGATCCAGATTTCGCAGAGCGTGCACACGGGAGCGCTTCCCGAAGCCCTCATTGATCACGTAGGACTTGTGGAGGTCTTTAACCACGAGTTTGGACATATTGGTTCTCATTCCCGCCGATCGACTTCGGCCAAAGCGCAAAACCCCGCGCGCCGACGGAGGAATACGATCAAATCAGCGGGAGGGGCGCCCCTCCCGCTGATTTTACCGAAATCGCACCACCCCTATCCGGACGGCAGCCCGGTTATTTACCAAGAGCCTTATTGGTGAATTCGAGGCGCAGCGCCTTTTTGAAATCAGGAATAAATTTGATCTTTTTGATGTCATACATGATCTGCGCGAAATTCATGGTGTCGGTCATCACATCGTCATCGACCGTCAGTTTATCGTAACCGCGCGTATAGACACCGGCCTTGACCTTGTCCCTCGGAATGGTCAGTCCCCAGCCCTTGTAGGCTTTCGCCATGATATCGACAGTCTCTTTATTGTTCGTATTGATGAATTTAATTGCCTTGAGCCAGGCGTTCACGAATTTTTGCGTGGTGGCCTTGTTCTTGTCCACCCAGTCGCAGTTGGCATACAGGAACACCGGATAAACGATCTTTCCGATTTTCGCCCACTCGTCGTTCGTAATCAGCACGCGGGCCAGCCCCTTCGAGACCAGGATTGACGCATAAGGCTCCCAAGCCACTGCCACGTCGATCGAACCGGCCTCGAACGTCGCGGGGATAAGCCTCGTCTTCAGGTTTTTGACGACAAAATCCTTTTCCTTAAGGTTGGCGTATTTGAGCAAAATGCGCCAAGCCGTGTAGGTGCCCGAACCGACCTGGACGGCAAGGCGTTTGCCCTTGAGATCCGCCATGGTCTTGGAGGTCTTGTCCCGGACCGGAACGAGGATTTTGGACGTGAGGCCGTACTGCACCATTCCGATGACGCAGAGGGGAATCCGCTTGGCGAGCACCTGCATGACGCGGACATGAAGCCCAACGCCCATGTCGGCGGAGCCGCCGATAACCGCCTGAAGGGAAGCGTTTCCGGAGCTTTCGGCGAAAACCTTCACGCTGATGCCCTGCTCCTTGAAAAAACCTTTCTGTGAAGCCACCTCGTTCACGACCGCCTGGGTGCTCCGGTTCGTGGACAGCCGTACATCCGCCGCGTAGGCACTGTGAGAAACGGAAATTGCCATCACCATTATTGCAACCGCGCAAACTAATTTCCTCATTTCAACCCTCCCTCCCTGCTTAAACTCAGCAAGGAAAAATCCACCTCGGCACAACCGGACCCCTCCGATCGTGCGACCAATTACCGCGATAGAAATCCGATACATCGATCCTCTTGGGTAGCTATTTGTTTGAATATAATAAATCTAACAGAGCGGTTTTCATCAAGCAAGTATGTGTTACCCGTTTAAAATGAATTACTTCAGGGGCTATCCTCGCCGGAAAATTATTCATCCCCCAAAACGGCAATCGCCTGGATTTCGACCATCATCTCGGGCCTCGCGAAGCCCTTAACGGTTATCAACGCGCTCGCGGGCGCGTCGCCGGGAAAAAACTCTTTCCTAATCTCCGTGAACCGATCACCGTGGCGCACGTCGAGGATGAACACCGTCATCGTAACGATGTCCTCGAGCTTGCCGCCGCATTGTTTCATGACTTCCCCGATGGCACGGAATGAGGCGCGGACCTGTGCGTCGAAATCGCCATGAAGCTGATTTCCATCCTCGTCCACTGTCCTGCCTACGCCCGCTAGCCAGGCCTGCCGCCCACCGGTTGTAATGACGGCCGGCGAAAACGCCCGCTCTTCCTGCCTTGTGTTTCCCTGGAGGTATTCTCTGGGCATTTCAAACTCCTTGAGCGGAAAAAAACGCGATTCTCTTAATCTGGAATATAGGCGGTCAGGGACGCCAGAATCCGGCATCCCGGAACCGGCATCGGACCGCTTACCTCGGCGCTCAAGTTAACGGGCGCCCCGCCGGGGAACGATTCTTCCCAGACCTCAAAGGCGCCGAATAAATCCGCCATGTCGAGAAATACCGTCTGGCTTCTCACCACATCGGCAAGGCTTCCCCCGGCCGCTTGGCAGATGGCGTCCACGTTTTTGAGGAGATAACGCGTCTGTGACTTAACGGGTGAGCCGTACCATGGAAGGGAAGGATTGACCCTGGCCTCCTTCGCAAGACCACCCTCGTCGGCGGCCATCTGGGTCGAAAGCCAAAGATAAGGGCCCGTTTTGACGCCGTGCGGCTCATGAAAGAGAGGCTTCGGCACGGAATCCGACATGATGGTTTGCCGCTTGAGACCTCCGTCCGGCCGGAGGGAGATGGAGCTGATTTCTATACGAGAGCCGAGGATCGCCAGCTCATCACAGGGAATGATGACCCTGGCGGGAGGATCGTCGGGGAAATACGACTCCCATACATAGTCGAAAGCGGGCAGATCCTCCATATGAGAAAGATATACCGACACCTGGACGATATCCTTGAGCGACATTCCCAACTCGCCCAGAATCTTCTCCTTGGTGTTGATGATGTATTCCGTCTGACGCTTGATCGCGGACTGATGCCAGAAAATGGGATCGACCCGGGCGTCGGGATGGATGCCCGTCTCGTAGTCGGTGGCGATCATCCCCGGCATCAGGATAAACGGGCCGGCCGATTGGGCCGCAGGGTAGCCCGTGAGCGCTCCGGGTACGATATCCAGATTGTGGGTTTCCTTGGTCCACGGCGAGCGAGGATTCAGCGCAAAGCCGTCGCAGGCGATTAAAGCGCCCGGAACCTCGAGGTCTTTCGCACACACCCGCGTACTCGTCGGATGCCCTTTTGTCATCACGCTTTGCCGGGCCGAGGAATACCACGGCGCCTGATCGCGGCCGATGATGAATTGTTCGATCCGCACCAAATCCTCGAATCCCGCGCCGGCGCTCTCGAGCACCTTCTCCATCCGCTGGAGCATGTAGCGCGTCTGCCTGACCATGGCGGGCGGTCCGCAAAGGGACACCTCGCCGGGCACCACCGTCTCAGGGGCGAGGCCGGCGGCGTAATCCGTCGGCATCTGGCCGGAGAAGAATATGAAATGTTCCGTTTCGATGGCCTCGGACTGGGCCTTCACCGGGGCGGGGCAACTCTCGGGAGTAATGGCGCGTCTCATCAAGGTTCACCTCATAATTAAGAGGGTCCCTCCCGCAAAAGGGAGAGATTTCACTGTGGCCTATGGAGAATGCTTTTCAATATACCATAGCCGGCCATCGACAAAGGAGCGCGCCGGAAGCTAGAATCGTCCGCATCGTCTCCAAGAAAAATCCGTAGCCGGAGAGCGGCTCTTTTCAAACAGGGAGAGGACAATGCCCCTTTTTCGCGTACACGGAAAACCGGCGAAAGGCGCGAGCAAGGAGGACCTGCATGCGCTTCGCGGTGAGCACCTCCGCTATCATCACGAACTCGCCGCTGAGGGGAAAATGTTCGGCGCCGGGCAGCTTGGCGTTGACCAGGGGATGTTCATTCTCATCTGCGCCGACGAAACCGAGGCTCATGCAATCGTCGACAAGGACCCCTATCAAAGAGAGAAACTTCGTGACTACGAGGTCCTGCCCTGGCGGCTCAATATCAGTTGCGTTGTAGACATTGAAACCCGGGCCTCTCTGAATGGGGACGACCCCTCGAACCCGCGCTACCAGCCGCCCGAGGGTTAGGCGGAGAAACCCTTCCCCCCTCCGGAATCCTTGAGAAATGGAGTCCACGCATGATTGAGCGCCATAACGTCATTCCCGAGAATATGTACAATCGCGCCGTTCGGGGACAACATATGTACTCTCCCCTGGTCGTTGTCCGCACTGGGGACCACACCCACATATACGTCGCGGGCCAAACCTCTGTTTTAGTGAGCGGCGATATCGGGGGCGTGGGCGATATGCGCGAGCAGATTCGCATCGTTTGCGGAAAAATTCAGCAGGCGCTTGGAACCGTCGGAGCGACGCTTGACGACGTTGTGCGCACGATCACTTATACGCTGGATATCGAGGAATATTACCGGGCGGTGGATGAGCGGTATAAATACTTCAACAACCAACTCCCCACGAACACCCTGCTGGGCGTGAGCCGGCTCGCCCATCCGGACATGGTGGTCGAGATCGAAGCGGAAGCCCTCATCGATTCCGAAAGGGTGAAAATTCCTTGAGGTAAAAAAAGGCCCGGACCGCTCCGGTGCCTACTCGGGCGCCTCGGCGACGCACTCGACCTCAACCAGCCATTCGGGATCGATGAGACGGGATACCTCGACATGTGTGCTGGCTGGGCGATGCTCGCCGAACATTTCAAAGCGCACCTCGTTCATCGCCTTTCTGTTGTTCAAATCCACGCTGAAAACCGTGACCTTGATGACGTTTTCCAATCCCGCCCCGGCCTCGGCGAGAATCGTCCGGATATTCGTCAATACCTAGCGCATCTGGGCGGCCGGATCGCCCTTCCCCACCAGGTTACCTTCTCCATCGACCGAAACACATCCGCTCAGGAAGATGAGAGGACCGCCCGTCACCTGAATCGCCTGGGTGTAGACGCCCAGATTCTTGATTTTCGGGGAATTTATTTTTTTTATCGTCATTCGTTTTCTCCTGCGCGGGGTTTCCCTCGATATAACGCCGGTCCGGGTTTAAAATGGATTTCGATAAAAAAATCGTCATTTAAGATGTGGATTCCCGGAGCAAGCCTTGTAATTTTCGCCGGGTGCGGCGCATCTGCTCGGACTCTTCCGCTCCCCGATCCCTAAGCGCCCCCTTCTTTGGCGAGCTTTTCAACTGTCTCGACGAGGTAGTCGCCCACCGCTCGCGTTCCCAGCCTGCCGCCCAAATCACCTGTGAGTTTATCTTCCTTAACGGCGAGCCGAACGGCCTCCCATATGAGTTCGGACGCTTTCCGGTGACCCAGGGTATCCAACAAAATACGACCGGTAAGAACCGCGGCGAAAGGGTTCGCCTTGTCCTGAAAACAGATGTCGGGGGCTGTGCCATGAACGGGCTCGAACATGCACACTCTTCCGGGATGGATACACCCCGAAGCCGCCATGCCCATACCGCCCACAAGACCCGCGCAGAGATCGCTCAGGATATCTCCGAAAATGTCGTTTGTGACGATGATCGAATATCTGTCGGGGTGCCGGAGCAATTCCGCACAGAGGGTGTCGATGAAAATGTGCTCGGCCTCCACGTCGGGATACTTCCCGGCCACCTCCCAGAACACCCGGTACCAAATGCCCACTCCGCCGCCCTTGTCCGTCATGGACACCTTGGGATAGCCGTGGGAACGCGCGTACTCAAAGGAATAGCGGCAAATCCGTTCGATCCCTTTGTAGGTGTTGATGTCGTCATAGACGGTCACCTCGTCGGGCGTCCCTTCCTTGAAAACCTCCCCTCGGCTCGAAATCTTGCCTTCGGTGTTCTCCCTCATCACCACAAGATCGACGGGAACATCCACAAGAAGCGGGGAAAACCGGCGATCCAGCAGGGGGGCTGGCCGGAAATTCACATAAAGGTCCAGGCCGCGACGGAGTTCGCGCAGCAGGGGGCGGCAGTTCACCTCCTTCGGCACCCTGGGATCGACACCGGCGCTACCGAAAAAGATCGCGTCATGCTTCGAAGCAAGGTCTTGCACCAGGCCTGGCACATCCTCGGGAAGGGGTGAGCCCTCTTCGAGATAACGCTGCGCTCCGTAGCCATAAACCGTCGGCTTCACCTCGACGCCGCAGGCGCCGGCAGCCGCCTGAATCACCTCTGTTGCAACAGGCAAAACGTCGTGCCCGACACCGTCGGCGAGAATGACGGCCATTCGAATCAAATTATCCGGCATGCGCGACCCCCCTAGACTACAACCTGCCCATTTCAGTCATGATAAAAATTCGCCATGGTCAGACAGAATCTTGGCATCAAAAGGTCCTTTAGAAAAGGGAGTTAGGAATCAGATGAATATTTGTACGGGTTGGGATACCCGCGGCGATACCAGTTGAGTCGCGATGGGAGTGCTTCTTTTCAGTCGCCGCGGCATGGGCCGGGCGGCGAGCACCAGATTACCCATCTCATAAAACCCAGCCCCGCGAGGGGACAGGCCTAGATGCGAAGGAGGTCCTTTCCGACGATGACTTCGCCATCGAAATGGCGCGAAACCTCCTCGCCCACCTCCTCGTCCACCGCTCCGACCGGACAGATGTGGGATAAAACCACGGCGCTCACCCCGGCTTCCGTTGCTGTCCGACCCACCGATTCGGCCGTTGCGTGACGGGCAATCGTCAGCCTGGCCCGCTCGGGGTTTCTCGCATTTTTCACGAACAGCTCCGGCACACAGGGATGCATCAACAACGCATCGGCCCCCTTTGCAAAGGTGAGCAGCTTCTCCGTGGGGGCGCCGTCGCCGGCGATGACTATCGAACGATCCTCCGCCTCGAACCGGTAGGAGAGAAGACCCTCCACGTTTCCGTGATAGGTCGCCTTTTCGGCGCTGACCCGCATCCCGTCTATCTCCAGCGAATCGCCCGGCGAGAGCACCTGCACCTCAACGAGGGTTCCCTCGTACACCCTCCCCTCCTGAACGCGCAGATCGATGTCGTATTGGAGCCAGTTGAGCGTCCTCTCGACAATTTCCTCGATCGGTGGAGGCCCGTAAACCTTGAAAGGCGTGATGGCGCCCCCTACCCAGCGCGAAAAAATAAAATCTCCGAATCCCGAGTAATGGTCCAGATGGAAGTGCGTAAAGAACACATGGTTCACGTCCTTGATCGGAAAGCCGGTGGCCGCGATCTGGCGCGAGACGTTCCTGCCCGCATCCACCAAGTAGAAATTACCGTTCGCGACAATGGCGTCCGCCTGACCGCTTTTTTGATTGGCCGATGGGAATCCCGTACCCAACAAAATGAGTTCCATATGCCCCCTCCTTTTGAACAACCCTTTTTCGGCTCGGCCGAGGAATCGCCGGCCCGCTCACCGATGTGTTCCAAAAAAATTCGAACCTCCTGAAATAAAATTCATTTGGATCCTGATAATAGGCCCATTCAGACAAGAATTTAAATCTCGATCTTGTACTTGGAAACGACGGCCTTGCCCTTTACGGCAAGCCTTCGCCGTTCATGATCCACGAATTGAATCCTCTTGCCGCCAAGCTTTTCTTTCAGGACACGGTTTTCTTCCATCAGATAGCTGATCACCTTTTCCTGATGCCGATACACCCAACCGGAAAAGGTGACGAAGAGGAATTCCCAAGACTGCGGGGCGCTGTTCATGAGGGCGGACTCTAACTTCTTCCGGGTGGAATGGGAAGCGGAATTCTGGCATCAAAAGGTCTTTAGAAAAAGGGGTTTGGGTTCAGATGAGTATTTGGACAGGACGCGATCGCTCGATTGGAATACTCAAGGCGCATCCTTGGCGCATCGAAATCCCACCCGCCTGCCTTGAAATTCCGGCAGCTCCATTCTCCGGTAGCTCGATCTAAGATAAAGAGCGTGAAACCCCCAGGCTCCACCGCGCATGACCCGTGGGCTGTTATGGCCGGCCTCTTCTTTTTTCCGGTCGTATACATCGCTCACCCATTCCCAGACATTCCCCGCCATGTCATGAACCCCAAAAGGGCTCTTTCCCTTATCAAAGCTCCCGATGGGCATGGGCCCAAGACTGCTGTCGTTGGCAAACCCGGGGTTCCAGTCATTACCCCAGGGGAATTTTTGGCTGCCAAAGCCCTTTGCGGCTTTTTCCCATTCCGCTTCGGCGGGCAACCTCTTGCCCATTTTTTTGCAGTAGACCTCCGACTGGTGCCAGGTGACGCCGACGACTGGAAGCCGGGGCGATTCAAATCTTGAGCCATAGGATTTAGCGGGTTTCATTCCCGCGGCGAAGAACTGGCGGTTTGTCACCTCATACTTGTCAATGAAAAAGCTATCAACAAGGACCTTCCGGCGCGGCCGCTCGTCGGGAAAACCACTGTCCGAACCCATCCAAAAAAGTCCACCGGGAATCTGGACCATCTTGTCGTCGTCTTTTTCAAACCTGAAAAGGTCCCGGTGCTCCTTCGGGCCGATACGCTTTAGTCCTGGAGGAACGATAGTTGCGGGATCGTAGAATGTCCCGACCGATGGAGGAGGAACACCGACATCCAACTCCGGTCTTTCCGCGCTTGAAGACATCCTGGGAATGAGAACATAAAGGATAAGCCAAAGGAAAATGGAATACGATTTCATCGAACCGTTTCCAGACGGCATTACGGACAATCTAACTTTTCAGGTGTCCGAACTATTCGTTGAGCCAACGCCGAACAAAACCAAACAGTCCCTGAGGCATGAAGATGACCATCAAAACGAATAAAACCCCTACGGGAATAAGGTAATATTCGGCGCTCCAGATGGTGCTGAGCAATTCCTTTAAAAATTGAAAAACCATCGCTCCGAAAATGGGCCCCACCAGGGTGCCAATCCCCCCCAGAACGTTATAAATCACTATCTCACCGGACAGAAGAAAAAAGAAAAAGTCCGGCGCTGCGTAGGCGTTGAACACCCCGTAAAGCGCGCCGGACAAACCCGCGAAAAGCGCCGACAACATGACAGCAGCCATTTTATGGTGCTCAACATTGTAGCCAATGGCCCGGGTCCTGGGTTCGTTTTCACGGATGGACTGGAGAACCATTCCAAAGGGAGAGCGCATGATTCGCCGGCATAGAAGATAGCTGAAACCCACCACGAACATGACGAACCAATGAAAGGACTGCGTGCCGAACTCCACGGGAAAGAGTCCGAAGAACGAAAAGTATGCCTGGTCAAACGAAATCCCGTTCTCCCCTCCCGTCCACTGGGAAGTAAGCACTATCACCCAGAAAATCTGCGAAAATACGAGGGTGGTGATGGAAAAATATATCTCCCGCAGCCGGGTCGAAAAATACGCCACGAAAATACCGAACACCCCGGAGACAAGCGTCCCGAAAATCAGGACAAACCATAGATTCGGGCGCGGCGTGGTCCATATGCTGGCGAAAGCCGCCGCGTAGCAACCCGCCCCGAAAAAAAGCGCATGGCCGAATGAAACCATCCCGGTGTATCCGATGAGGATATCCGAGGACATCGCCAAAAGGCCGAGGATGAGCACTTCCGTTACGAATTTTTGCCAAAAAGAATCGAGAAAAAAAGAGGGTCCCACGCCCATAACCAAAAAAGCGCCCCAGAACCAGAGCCAAAAAGTAAGGCGCTCTTTGTGGCGCGTGTAGACCGCCAAATCCCCCTCGGAAACGCCGGCTGCCATGGTGGCTTCCCCCTTACCTCGGTGTCGGGGCGAACAACCCCGTTGGCCGGAACAAAAGCGTTACGATCAGCACGGCGAACGAGAAAATAATCGCCTGAGCCGCACTCACCCAGGTGGCCGCGACCGCCTCCAACACGCCGATCATGATAGCCGCCATGACCGACCCCCAAAGGTTTCCCATTCCGCCAACCACCACGATGATAAAAGCCCGAAGAATGTTGTTCAGCCCCATGTGGGGGTCCACCCCCAGCACGGGGGCGTAGAGGTATCCGCTGATGGCCGCCATGGCCGAGCCGATACCGAAAACCACGGTGTGAACGAACGGGACGGGAATCCCCATCGCCGTAGCCATCATGCGATCCTGGGTGACGGCACGGATCCAGAGACCGAAGCGCCCGCGCTGGATGAATAGCCAGAGAACACCGATGATGGCGACCGAGAAGAACGCAATCATCAAGCGGTAGTAGGGCATCTGAAGATGAAATACCGAAACTGCGCCCGTGATCGGTTCATCGATTTTGCGGAACTTCGGCCCCCATACCCACAGCGCCACCGTCTGGAGGACGAGGCTTACCCCGAACGTGGCGAGGATAGTCGTTAGCGGATCGCGGCCGACCAGCGGGCGCAGGGTGGAGAAATGCATGGCGACCCCGAAAAAGAAAACAAACAACGGGGCAGCCATGAGTCCGATCCAGTAATTCCCCGTCAGTGCGAAAAACACCCAGCCCATATAGGCGCCCAGCATGAAGAGCTCGCCGTGGGCGAAGTTCACCACATCCATGATGCCGAAGATCAAGGTCAGACCCGAGGCTACGAGGGCAAGAATCAACCCTGTGGTTATGCCAATTAGAATTTGGGCGAATAAAACCTGCGCAGTTTCACTCATTACCCATCAGACCCCCAAGTACTTATGAATTACCTCATGACCGAGGGAAAGCTCGGACGCCGCCGATTCGTGCTGAATCGCTCCTCTCTCCATGATGTAGACCCGGTTGCTCACATCGAGCGTCATCGGTACATTTTGCTCCACCAGAAGGATAGCCACCCTGTTTCGAAGCACCTCGATTATCTCCCGAATCTGGCCCACCATCCGGGGCATGAGACCCTCGGTAGGCTCATCGAGGAGGATAACCTTCGGATCCAGCATCATGGCCCTTGCGATGACGAGCATCTGCTGCTCACCGCCGGAAAGGGTGCCTGCGAGCTGGTTGCGGCGTTCTTGCAGGATCGGAAAAAATTCGTAGGCCATGCCGAGAAGTTCCTCCGACCTCGACTCTTTCATGCCGTAGCGGTCAAACCCAAGTCGGAGATTTTCATACACGGTGAGAAGCGGAAACACCCGGCGATCCTCGGGAACGAACCCAATCCCCATTCGAGGAATTTCATGTGCCCGTTTTTTTGAAATTTCCTCTTCCTGAAAAACCACTGACCCCGATTGCGGAGGAACCAAACCCATGATGGTTTTGAGCGTCGTGCTCTTTCCAACGCCGTTGCGGCCGAGCAGGCCCACCACCTCGCCCTCACCCACCTCAAGCGAGACGCTGTGCAGCACATGGCTTTTTCCGTAATAGGCGTTTACGCCATCCATCTTCAGCACGGGCACCTCACATTTTCAAATAGGCTTCCTGGACCTCGGAGTTCGCCTGAATTTCCTCAGGCGTTCCTTCCGCCAGTACACGGCCGTAGTTCAGCACAGTTATACGCTCGGCAAGACCCATTACCACGTGCATGTCATGCTCGACGATGAGGATACTGAGGCCTTTCCTGATTTTCCGTATTAACTCCATGGTCTGACGCGTCTCCGAGGTGCTCATCCCCGCCGTCGGTTCGTCCAGGCACAGGAGCCTCGGCTCCGTGGCGAGAGCAATGCCAATTTCGAGGTTCCGCTGCTCGCCGTGGGATAGGTTCGCCGAAATCTCGTTTTCTTTTCCTTTTAAACCGACCGCCTCGACGATGGAGAGCGCCTTTTCGATGGATTCCGTATCGGAACGATGATGACGCAACAAGCTCCATGAATGCCGGCGGGACTGGGCGGCTACCCGGATGTTTTCAAGGGCGGTCGAACCCAAGGAAATATTGGTAATCTGATAGGAGCGCGCGATGGATTTTTGCGAAATTTTCTCGGGGGAAAGATTGGTGATGTCTTCACCCTCGAATGTGACCCGTCCACTCGTGGGTCGAAGCACACCGGTCAGGCAGTTGAAGAACGTGCTCTTGCCCGCTCCGTTCGGCCCGATAATGGCCTCGATGGCATCGCGCTGGACGGATATATTCACGCCCTCCAGCGCCGCAAGACCGCCGAACCGCAGGGTCAAATCTTCGGTTCGTAGTAGAGGGTCACTTCCGTTCATAGTTCACTTTTAAGCGCCTAAATCCATTAGCCAAGGCATATTGACGATAAATGCCGTGAAAGGGGCCCCCGCGCAAATGGCGGAAGCCCCTTTTCATAGCGCTACGATAATTCCCCCCGCGCCCTTAGGAAAACTTACACGCCGGAGGAACGTAGGTCTTTTCAGGAGGCACGACCTTCAAAATTTTGGGCCTGGGAACGTCCCCGTTCCCCTTGACCACCTCGAACAGGTATTCGCTGGTGAACGCCTGGTGATCCTCCTTGCGCAGGTGCTTGTCTCCCGTGATGAAATCATCGCTCAGCTTCACCCGAAGACCCTCGAGCGCGGCGATGAGTTTGTCGGTATCCTCGCGCCCCCGGAACCCGCTTTTGGCCATCCCGGTCTTGAGAACGTTCATCGCCTCGTAATTCGCCTGTGTGTAACGATCGGGGAGGATCCCCTTGGGGTCGTATTTCTTGGTGTAGGCGAGGACGGTGTCGTAGAATTTTTTGTGGTGGGTCGTGTTGAGAGGCCCCTCGAGAATGGGCAGATACCGGTCGATACCGACAAAACCGAGGGCCTTTTCCTTTTGGGCCGGCAGATTGGTTCCGGCCACAACGGCGGCGCCGTCGCCCGCGAAGCGGTAACGCTTATGGAGACCCAGATCGTAGGACTGAGTCACTACTGTCACGCCGTCTTTTCCGAAGAAAATCATGTAAAGTCCGTCGAAATTTCCCTTGATCTTACTGAGGAACGGAACCATATCGGCCGTGCCGAACGGAATTCCCGTCGTTCCGACGACCTGGCCGCCGTTCTTGTGGATGGCCTCGCGGTAGGCGTCCTTGGTGGATTGGCCCCAAGAGTAATCGACGTAAATGATGTGCCACTTTTTCCCGATGTTGTTGACCAGGTATGGAGAGAAAGCCACCGCCTGCGCCGGCGCGAAATCGAACGGCCGGAAAGTGTAGCGGTTGCACCTGGATGTGGTAATGGTCGTGTCGAGACAAACGCCAATCATGTTGACCACGCGTTGTTTCTTATATTCTCCCATGCAGGCGATGCAAACGTTGCTCATGAATCCGCCCTGCCCCGCGTCGATTCTGTCGCGCTCGAGCAGTTTCCTCGTCTTTCGGAGGCCGATGGCGGGCTTGCCCTCGGAATCTTCCACTACGAGAGAGATGGGCCGGCCGTTCACGCCGCCCGTTTTGTTGATGCGATTTACCGCGACTTCCTGACCCACCTTCGCCATGAGCCCCCCGCCGGCGCCAGGGCCCGTCAGGGGCTGAATCCCGCCTACTTTGATAGCCTTCTCTTTTCCGAACGCACTCTGCCACGGAGCCGGAACGAGGAGCGTCGCCCCGAGCGCTCCGGCCGCCGAAACGCCAAAGCCGATGAATCGCCTGCGTGTCACCATGCCTTCCGTCCACACATCGTCTTCAGACATCAAATCACGATATTCTTCGTTCATGCCTCTTCCTCCTTTTGAACAGGAACGTTAGTCAGTTGGATTCATTCTCTAAAAATTGAATGTCCGATTTTGAAAGTTCCCACAATGAGTTAGGCACCAACTCCAAATGAATACTCACGCGCAATCCACCCCCGAAACAAGTTTGAAACTCACCCCTTATAGCGAACGGGCGCGATTGACACCGCCCGTTATCAAATACGAGGCCACAAATGAACCGCTCAAAATGATAAATTTTTTATACGAGAATTGTACCATACAAAAATAACCCGTGGCGAAATACTATTGCCTGGAAAATATTTAATGGCCTGTCTTTATCGGATAGGAAGAGATTCGTGTTCTAAACTTTCTTCTCACCCCAGAAAGCACACTCCGGCGATAGTTGGACACATGGCGTAGTATTCACCTATAATAAGTCAATATATTTTAATTGATCCGTTTCAAGTAAGTGCTTATTTTTTAATTGTTTACGGGTACATGCCGAACGATAAAGAGCGTCTCCCGGGAACAATAAGTTCTCTCGCTCAAGGTTCGAAATTATGGCATCAGGTGGTCAAGAACAGATAGAAACCGACGTCGTTGTCGTCGGTTCGGGCGGCGCGGGGGGAGAGGCGGCCATTCACGCCAGAAAAGGCGGCGCCCGCGTATTGATTCTCGATCGCGGCACTTTCGGCCGTAGCGGGGGTACCATCACCGCGGGCCACACCTGCACGGCGGCCGTGGGGGACGACGACAGCCCCGAGCTCCACTTCCGCGACACAGTCATCGGCGGCTACGCCATGGCCGACCAGCGGCTTGTCGAGATTTACGCCAACGAGGCACCCGCCACCCTTCACGAACTGGACGAGTGGGGAGGCGGTCAGACTTTCCGCAAGGGCGACGATGGAAAATTCGACCTCGTCTGGCCCCCCGGCGGGCACTCGCGTAAACGCTCCGTGCATTACGGATTCATGACGGGACCGCGCATCATGTGGGCGTTGCGGCGCCAGATCCAAAAGCTCGAAATCCCTTGGATGGAAAACGTTCTCGTCACCTCGATTCTGACCCATGAAGGCCGGGTGGGCGGCGTCGCCGCCCTGGACTGGAAAACCGGTTCGTTCATCACCGTGAAAGCGAAGGCCGTCGTCCTGGCCGCCGGGGGCTACGCCATGCTCTGGCCCTTCCGTTATTCGACCAACACCGTCGAAACGGCAGGCGATGTGCACGGCATGGCGTATGAAGCCGGCGCCGAGATGGTGGACATGGAGTTCATCCAGTTCGTTCCCACCCAGGCGGACCCGCGCATCACCCACATCAACCCCACGCTCACAAACTTCCCAGGTTGGCGCCCCAAACTGCGCGAGCACGGAAAATTCACCAATTCGACCGGAGAGGACTTTCTCGCCGCCTACGACGATGTGCGAGCCTGGAACACCACGCGCGACATCCGCTCCTATGCCATCTACAACGAGGTGCGCCAGGGCCGGGGCTCCCCGCACGGTGGCTGTTATATGGACCTCACCACCGTTCCGCCCGATGTCATGAAATACGAATTCACCCAGTTCCAGGGAGGTAAATCCGTCCCGAGGAGCTACATGGTCCGTTGCGAGCGCGTCGGCTTCGATCTTTCCAAGGAACCGATGGAGGTGGCGCCCAAAGCCCACTTCACGGGCGGCGGCGTCCGCACCGACACAAACATGATGTCCACGGTCCAGGGCCTTTTCGCAGCCGGGGAGATTCAGGGCGGGGTACACGGGGCGAACCGTCTGGGCGGAAACGCGCTGACCCATGTTGTAGCGCTGGGCCGCGTCGCAGGACGCGAGGCCGCCATCTACGCGGAGCGGAACAAATGCGCCACGGTCTCCGGCGGGGAAATCGACGAAGAGCGGCAAAGGCTCTTCGGCTGGATGGAAGCGGATGGCGATGGAGAAAGCCCCATTCGCCTTCGCATCGAAATGCAGGAGGCGATGTGGGAGCGTGTCGGTATCATCCGGAACGAGAGAGATCTTGAATCAGCCGTATCCTGGTTCGAGGAAGCCAAGGCGGAGAAACTTCCCCGGATCAGGCTGAGCGCAAAACCAAAAACCTTCAATCTTGAATGGGCAACCGCCGTCACGCTGCCACGCCAGCTGGACACCTGCCTTCTCGTCGCACGGGCGGCGCTGGAGCGCCGCGAGAGCCGGGGCAACCACCACCGCGACGACTTCATGGCGATGTCCAACGACAACTGGCTCAAGAATATCTATCTGCACAAGGATGTGAACGGCGCGATGGCCACCCATACCGAACCCGTTCACGTCACAACGATTGACCCGAGGAAAGTTATCGATGAGCGGCCAAACATTAACGATTAAAGTCCACCGGCAAGACCCGGACGCGGGCGAGACCGAGGGGCGCCTTGAGGAATACACCGTCCCGTATTGGAGAGGCGTCAAGATTCTCGACGCCCTCCGGTACATCCAGGAGGAGATCGATCATTCTCTTGCCGTTCGCTGGTCGTGCCGTGTTGAGGACTGTCGTACCTGTCAGATGCTCGTGAACGGAAAATCGATGCTTTCGTGCCAGATTCCACTGGAAGACGGAATGGTCATAGAGCCGATACCCCGATTTCGCCTCATCCGCGACCTCGTAGTCGAATTCGGCGAAAAGATGGACGCCACGGACTACAGCAAAAACGAATTCACCGATTCGTAGAGCGCGGTCTCATTCGCTGGAGTTTTCCCTAGCCTTTTCTTCCGGCATCCTCAATCGCTTCGAGGACGCGCTCGGGCGAGATCGGCAGGGTGCGGATTCTCGCGCCGCCGGTGGCGTGATAGATGGCGTTGCAGATGGCGGCCGTGATGGGATTGATCGCCACCTCGGCCAGGCCCTTCGCCCCGAAGGGGCCGTGCGGGTCCATGGACTCGAAAAAATCATGCTCCACCGGGGGAATGTCCATCGAGGTGGCGATGAGATAGTCGTGAAAGTTTCTGCCGCGCAGATGGCCGGCGTCCGGGGAGAGCCCTTCCAGCATGGAATAGCTCATCCCCTGCACCGCGCCGCCCTCCACCTGGCCCTCTGCGCCCAGGCGATTGATGACCCGGCCCGGATCGTGTCCCGCGCGTATTTGGAGCACGGCGACAACCCCCGTCTCCATGTCAACTTCCACCTCGGCGGCGTGTGTGCTGAACGAGTAAGTCGTCGAAGGGTTGCCGTATTTCTGATCGTCCAAAACATCCCCCCCGGCCAACCATTTTCCCTCGCCTTCGATAACGTTCCCCGCTTTCCGGGCAACTTCCCCCACCGGCATTTTCCGGCCCGGGAGGGACTTCGCCTTCACCTCGCCCTCGACGATCTCGAGGTCGGAGACCGGAATTTCCATCGCCTCGGCGGCCGCCTCGAGCAGATTCTTCCGGGCGTCCTCGGCGGCGAGCTTTACGGCGTTGCCGCCGATGAGGGTGATCCGGCTCGCGAAGGCTCCCATCCCGAAAGGCATGTAGCCCGTATCGGTCGGAGGCACCTTGAACCGGCTGACCGGAATACCCAAAACTTCGGAGGCGATATAGGCCATGACGCTCGCCGAGCCCTGACCGAGATCGGATTCGCCCGACCAGATCTCTACCCGGCCCTCTTCGTCGATCCGCACCACCCCGCCAGAAGGGTCCGTCCCGTCGGGCCCTAGCGCTGCAGAAAAACCCTTGTTGCCCGAAACGTGGATGCAGCTCGCGAGGCCGACCCCACGCCCCTTGCCGCCCCGAGCGCGCTTGGCCTTCCAACCGATCTTATCGACCACATATTTGGTGGCGTCGGCCACCGCACAGCTTTCGATCTTCCAGCCGTGCAGCGAAACATCGCCTTTTTCGGTGTAATTCCTGAGACGAAGCTCCGCCGGATCGATCCCCAGCCCATCGGCCACGTTGTCGAGATGACTCTCCCAGGCATAGGTGGCCTGGACATTCCCGAAGCCCCGCATCTGTCCCGAGGGAATGATGTTCGTGTAGACGAGCTTGCCCTCGATTTCGGCCGCCGGGGTTTTGTAGAGATTATCGGTGCGGAGCGCGATGGAACTCATGATCGCGGGCGAAAGCGAGCAGTAGGCGCCGTTTTCGGCGACTATCTTCACCCGCTTTCCGGCCAGTGCGCCGTTTGTCTTCCAGGCGGATTCGAGGGAAATATGAACCGGCATACGCGGCCGCATGGAAATGAGGTCTTCCTCGAGCGATAGCATGAACCTCACCGGCCTTTGGGCCGCCCGGCTGAGCATGGCCGCCATCAGCGCGGCCTTTACGTCGAGCTTTCCGCCAAAGGCGCCGCCCGGTTTGGTCTGCGTCACCCGGAAATCGTCAGCCGGCATCCCCATGACCGGAGAGAGCAAGAAGGTGCGGATCAAGAAAACCGACTGGAGACAGCCCCAAACGGAGATGCGTCCGTCGGAGTGCCACCAGGCGGCGCATCCGGTGGGCTCGATATACGCCTGGTGCGCGGAATGGGTATGGAAATCGTCCGAAAAGACGGCCTCGGCGTTCTCGAACGCCTCGTCGATTTCGCCCCGCTTTATATGAAATTGGTTGGCGATGTTCCCGGCGGCGGATTCATGCACGAGGGGAGCGCCCTCCGCCATGGCTATAAAGGGATCAGTCGCGACGGATAAAATTTCGTATTCAACGTCGATCAAGGCCAGCGCTTCCCTTGCCGTGTCTTCATCAATCGCGGCGACGGCGGCCACCTCGTCGCCCTCGTAGCGCACTTTCTCCCGGCAGAACGCGGATTCATCCTTGATGTTAATTCCAAAGGGCGCGTGCGGCGTGTTGTTCCGCGAGAGCACAGCCGCCACCCCGGGCAGGCGCTCCGCCCTCGATGTATCAATGTTCAATATCCTCGCGTGGGGATGCGGGCTCCTGAGCGCCTTGCCGACGAGCGCGCCGGGAAGCTCCAGGTCGTTGATGAAAACCGTCGCGCCCGACACTTTTTCCACCGCGTCGATAATGGGAAGGGGCTGGCCGATAACTCTCGGGCTCATGCGCCATCTCCTTTCCGGACATCCTCGGCGGCCGCCGCGACAGCCTCGAAAACTTTCTTGTAGCCCGTACAGCGGCAAAGATTGCCGGCCAGGGCGCGCCGGATATCTTCATGAGTGGGGTCTGGATTCTCATCGATGAGCGCCTTGGCGGACACGATTATCCCGGGGGTGCAGAAGCCGCACTGCACGCCGCCCTTTTCGATGATCTGGCGCTGGATCGGATGAAGGTCGTCCTCTGTACCGATACCCCGGACTGTGGTGACCTCGCAGCCTTCCGCCTGGGCCGCGAAGACCAGGCAGGCGTTCACGGCAACCCCGTCAAGCAGCACCGCGCAGGCCCCGCAGTCGCCGCCCTCGCAGCTGAGCTTGACATCGAAATGTCCCATCCTGCGCAGCGCGCGGAGGAGCGTTTCGCCGCCTCCGGCGGTCACCGTCTCGCTCTTGCCGTTCACAACCAGCCTAATCTCGTAATCGCTCATGGCCATATTTTCCTGATAATCGGACAAAAACCGGGCCTCACGCGCGCACGGCCTCGGGCAATCCCAACGCCTCCCGCAGCAGGCGCCGTACGAGCACCCCGCACATTTTCCTCCGGTAGTCCGCCGAGGCGCGCACATCGTCGATTGGCGATGCACTCTCGCGGGCCGCGTCCGCCGCCGCGTCGATTTCCGCTTCGCCGACCACCCGGCCCCGCAGAGCCTCCTCGGCCGCCTCCGCCCGGTAGGGCACCGCCGACACCGCACCGAGAGCGATACCGGCTTCGGCGCAGGTTTCTCCATCCATCCGCAGGGCCACGGCCACGCTAACCACCGAGATAGCCATCGCCCGCCTGAGTTGAAGCTTGTGGTAAGCGGCCTTGTCGCCTTCACCCAGCGGGCGGACCGAGATCGCCGTCACGAGTTCCCCCGGCCAGACACCCGTTTTCCGGTAATCCACGAAAAAATCGCAAAGTGGAAGCGTCCTACGGCCCACCGCCGAGACCAGCTCGGCCTCGCCGTCCAGGGCGAGCAGGGGCGGAGCAAGGTCCGCCGCCGGTGATGCGTCCATCAAATTGCCTGCCACCGTCGCCCGGTTGCGGACCAGGGGGCCGGCGAATTCCGCCGCGCTCTCATACAGCGGCGTTGCCTCCCGCCGGATCAGGTCCGATCCGAGCAAATCCGTCACCGTCGCAAGCGCTCCGATGCGAATTCCGTCATCATTGCTTTCAATGAAACGAAGCTCACTCAAACGGCTGATATCGACCACCCGCTGCGCCCGATTTCGGCCATACAACACATCGGGCACGAGGTTCGTCCCGCCCGACACGAAGGCGGCGCCCGATTCGGCGGCGGACAAGGCTTCATCCACGGATGAAGCGCGCACATATTCCATATTGCATCCTTTTCGGACCGATTATCTTTTCGATTTACGGTCTGATATCCGACTCGATCTGCATCCCGGTCGCGAGCGTATTAAAGCTGTTGTAGTGATCGACAACTCCGAAAATCTCGAAGATGCGTCCCGAATCCCAACCTGCTTTCACCAGAGCCGCATGGAAATAGCGAATAAAATATTTGCAACCGTTCGTCACGCTTACCCCCAAGCCCACCGCCGCCTTGGCCTCCGGATCAAGCACCCCACCATCCAGCATGAGCTTGTGCTTTTTCCAGGTCGAATCGAAGTAATGGCGGTTCCGGACCAGGGCGCGCCAGTACGCGGGAACGCCCGGCCGGCCCAGCCGGGCCGATTCCACCGCCTCCACATCCACGAGCAACTCACGTGCGGGAGATTCGATTTCTTCATCTCCTGGATATGGCAGGAGCGGCGCTCCGCCTCCGTCCAAATCCTCCAGCATGAGGCCGAAGGCGACCTTGTTCATGCCCGACACATGGTCCACCAGCCCAATCAGCTCCGTGATTCCCTTCTCGTCGATTCCCATCCGCATGACCGCGGCGATATGGGAATCGATTCAATATTCACATGCATTGGCGACGGAAACCGCCGATGAAACCATCTCTTTGATGAGCGGAGGCACGTCGCCCCGCTGCATTGTGGCCCGGGAGCGCTCCCAATTGACCTGCATGTATTCGGGGTGATGGGTCATCGAGCGCCAGATATTCGAAAGTGTATCAATCCCGAACACGCGCTTTTCACGTTGTTTTATTCGTTCGACGAGTTCCCTCGCGGCCTCGGGCACTTCATTGTCCGCGGGAAGACGGATTGTCGGCATGGCGCCCCCTCCGGAGTGGGGTGTGCCGCCATTTTTTCAATAGCGGCACACCCGCCCGGTGATGATTGTTATCTGGGGTATTTGAACGTGCCGTTGGCCACGCTCGGCGGCCCCACCGTCTTGCGCTTTCCGCCCTGCACCTGGAAGAGAACGATGGCGCTCGCGGTGTTTTGGCCACGCTTATCGAACTTCACGGGACCAAAGAAAGTTTGAAGATTGGTATTGGCGATGGCATCCCGGACTTTTTTCTTATTGAGTGTCCCGGCGGCCTCGATTGCCCGCTGGACCACGATACCCGCGGCCGCAGATGCCGCAGCCACGTAGTCTGGCTCCTTACCGAATTTCTTTCTCCAAATCTTGCCGAAGTCCTGGGCGGTTCCGATGAAGTCGCCCTTATAATCCAGAGCCTCGCCCCACCAGGCTGCGGTAAGAATATTGTTCGCGGTTGAACCGAGTGAATCGGTGAACTGCGAGTATACCGGCCCGACCATGGTGAACAGGATTTTCGGTTTGACGCCCAACTCGTTCGCCTGCTTCGTGGCGAGCAGGGAGTCCGGCAGGTAGCCCGCCACCATCAGGACGTCCGGCTTCTTACCCTTCACCACCGTGAGCCAGGTGGAATGATCTTTTGAGTCTTTAGGAAACTCGGCGTAGTAGACATCCGAAAATCCGTGTTTTTTCGCCTGCGAGCGAATCGCCTTGGTGATATAGCGCGGGAAAAAGTCGTTCCGCGTGGCAAAGGCCATCGTCTTTGGCCTCGGGTTCTGCTTCTTGAGAAGATCAAAGAAGTTGTTGGGCAAAAAAGAATTCGGCGCCAGCAACCCGAACATGTATTTGTAGCCTTGGCTGAAAATCGGTTCAGAGCTGGCCACCGGGGCGATCAGGGGAATCTGATAGCGCTCGGTGATAGCGCCGACGGATTTCGTCGCTCCGCTTCCGAACGGTCCAAGGATTAGGTCCACCTTCTCTTTGGTGATGAGCCTCTCGGCCAGCTTTGTGGCCGTGGGTGTTTTACTTTCATAGTCGTAGTAGATGATCTTGACCTTCATCTTTTTGCCGCCCACGTTTACGCCGCCCTGGGCGTTCACGCGCTCGCGCCAAATCTCGTAACCCGCCTGTTGCTTCTTTCCCTCCGTGGCCAATGGGCCCGTGAGCGGCAGGGCCGCGCCCAGCTTGATCTCGCTTGCCGCCTCCGTCGTATGAATACCGGAGAACCCGGCAAAGCCCAGCGAGAAGAAAAAAACGGCAACGAGAGTTAACAACAATCCTCGACGTTTCATATTGCACCTCCCTTTTGGTTGACTGCATCATCGGACATTGCATTCGCGCAATGCCCGTACTGAGAGCTTTGACTCCTAATTGCCGGGTTAAATGCCCAAATACGCTTTTTTAACCTCGGGGTTTTCCAGCAACTCTTCCGTGGTACCCGCCATAACCACCCGCCCCGACTCGAATACATACGCCCGGCTGGCAAGCTCGAATGCCGTCAGGACATCCTGCTCCACAAGCATGATGGCCACTCCTTCCTCGTTAATTTGCTTAACGAATCCGCAAAGCTCCTCCACCAACCGGGGCGCCAGGCCGAGAGAAAGTTCGTCGATCAGAAGGAGCTTGGGCCGCGCCATCAACCCGCGGGCGATCGCGCACATCTGCTGCTCGCCTCCGGACATACTGCCCGCGAGTTGACCGCTCCTCTCCGCCAGGCGCGGGAAAAACCCATATACGCGGTCAAGATCGACACTCAATTCCTGGTCCGTCAAATTCCGGGCATACGCTCCCATCAAGAGATTTTCCTCGACGCTCATCGACGCAAACAGACGGCGGCCCTCGGGTACATGTGAGATTCCCCTGGCCACGACACCATCGGGGCCGATGCCGTTCAGGGCCTCACCCTCAAATGTTATCGTTCCCGATTGACAGGGCAGCACACCGGACAGCATCCGCAAAAACGTCGTCTTTCCGACGCCGTTGCTTCCGACAATCGCTAGAATTTCACCGCTCTTCACTTCGAGTTCGACGCCCCAAAGGACCTGCACTTCGTTGTAACCGCCTTTGAGTTCCCGAACCTCCAGAAGGTTTGAGCCGCTATCCGGCGCCGTTGACATGTTTCCGCTCCGCCTCAGTTCAGCTTTTCCATCATGGCGACGTACTTCTCGCCAAGATACGCTTTGATAACCCGCTCATCGCTCGTCACTTCCCGGGGCACTCCCTCGGCGATCTTCTCCCCGTGGTGGAGAACGATGACGCGATCGGAGAGGTCCATAATGACCTTCATCAGATGTTCGATAATAAGCACCGTCACTCCCTGGTCCCTCACTTTTTGAATAAGTGAGATCGCGTTTTGAACTTCGGTCTGGTTGAGGCCCGCGTTGACTTCATCGAGCAAAAGAATTTCGGGATCCGTGGCGAGGGATTTCGCGAACTCTAGCCGCTTGCGCTCGGCGAGGGTCAGCTGCGAGGCCAGATTGTCCGCCTTATCAATCAGGCCAACCATTTCGAGTTTTTCCTCCGCGACGGAATGAGCCAGCTTCACTTCGCTCTGGGCTTTCGGGGATCCGAACAACGCCCCCATCGTGACATTGTCCAGCACGGTGAGATTCGGGAAAGGCTGAACGATCTGAAATGTCCGGGCGATGCCCATTCGGGTGATGACGTGCGGCTTGAGGGATTCGATTCTCGTGCCGCGAAACAAAATCTCGCCATTGCTGAGCGAGTCGAAGCCCGTAATGCAATTCAGGAGCGTCGTTTTTCCCGCGCCGTTGGGCCCTATCAGACCGAGGATTTCGCCCTTATGGACGGCAAAATTCACCGCCGAGACAGCCGTGAGGCCCCCAAATCGCTTAGAAACCGATCGCCCCTCGAGCAGCACCTCGCTCATACCCTGAACCTCTGAATATTGCTGCGCAGTATGGCTCCCAGCGACCTCCAGCCCTTGAGCCGCAATTCCTGGAAAAGGGCCATCAACCCGCGGGGGAGGAAGAGAACAATCAACACGATGATGAACCCCAGCATCAAGCTATGGAACTCCGTGAAGGCGCTCCAAAGATAATCGGCCATGTATTCCATGAGGAACGAGCCCACGAGGGGGCCCATGACGGTGCCCACGCCGCCCAGCATGGACATCACGATGGCCTTGATCGAAAACAAGATATCGAAAACGTCGATTGGCTCTAAAAAAGCCGCGCGATAGGCATACACTCCGCCGCCCATCGCAGGAAAAATAGACGAGAGGACAAAAGCGATGATTTTGTATTTCGTGGTGTCGATTCCGGTCATTGCCGCCGCGTCTTCGTTTTCGCGAATGGCCACCAGGCCATAGCCCAGCCGATGACGAGTGACGAAGTACTGCACCAGAAACGCCAACACGGCGACACCCAGCATCGAGAAATAGAAAAAGCGGGTGAAGTAGTCCGGCCCTCCAGTGATTTGAGGGAGGTTGATGCCGTCTCCTCCGCCGGTAATGCGGAGATTATCGGCCAGTTCACGGAAAAACTCGGCCACCCCGAACGTAGCGATTGCGAAATAGTGCCCGCGCAGTCGCAGGATAGGAATTCCGAGCAACAGCGCTACCACCCCGCCGAACACGGAGCCGATGGCAAGGGTGACGAAAAAGTTGAAACCCGCGTTCATCAGAATCGCCGTGACGTAAGCCCCCAGGCCGAAGAATGCCGCCGGCGCGAACGAGGGATATCCCGTCAACCCGCCGATGAAGTTCCAACTCGTGGCCAGGATGGCAATCATCAGAATGTCCATCCATTTTCGGATGACATCGTTTTCCGAAAATGAGGGCATGAGAATCAAGGCGAACACCCCCATCCCCATCAAAAACCACTGAATCCCGGACCAAGGCTTGAACATATTATTCAAATCCCTTGCGGCCCAGCAGGCCAGTCGGACGAATAAAGAGCACCAAAATAAGGACAACATATCCGACGGCGTTCTGAAGACCGGGCCCCAGGTACAGGGCGCCGTAATTTTCGACCAACCCCAGAATCAAACCACCCGCGAGCGCCCCCGAGATATTTCCCAACCCCCCGATTGTGCAGATGATGAAGGACTTGGAGAGAAATTCGAGATCGCTCACCGGAGAGATGGCGAATCCAACGCTTACGAGCGATCCCGAGGTAGCCGCCACGGCTGCGCCCAAACCGTAGGTTATGGCGTAGATACTGCCGATATTAACGCCCATCAACTGGGCGGAATCCAAATCCATCCGCGTGGCGCGTATTGCCCGGCCCGTGCGCGTTTTTGCCATGAACCAGAAAAGGATAGCCGTAAGAACCACCCCCAGAACAAAAATGGCGACCCGGACGAAGGGAATGATCAATCCGTAAAATGAAAGAGAGAAACTGGCATACGAAGGCTGGACCGTACGAAAATCGCCCGTAAAAAAATAAATCGCCAGGCGTACGACTATCATCTGAAGCCCGAACGTGAGAATGAGCGACATGAACATCGGAGCGCGGACGATTTTATTAATCAGCCCGCGCTGGATGGCGTATCCCGCAGCAAACATCACAACGGCCGAGATCGGCAGCGAGAGAAAAGGGTCCACACCGTAGAGCTTGAACAACCAGAATGTGATGTATCCGCCCAGCATCAAGAACGTGCCGTGCAATATATTCAGAATGCTCATCACCCCCCAGACAAGCGAGAAACCCACGGCGATACAGGCGTAAACCCCGCCCAGAAGAATGCTGTTGATCAGGATTTGGACATAGATCATGAATTTGAGACCTGCCGGGTTATCCGCCGCATTCAGGTAATGATTTCCCATTCGGGAGCGTATTTATCCAACTCCGCCGCGCTGTAGGCGTCCACCGCGTGATCCCGCTCGGGGATATCGACATGCTTTTCTTCTCCGCAAAGCGCGGTTGTGAAGTAACGCTGTCCGGTGTCGTTGATGTTCGTGACGATGCAGCCGAGCTCGGGATGCGACCGCGCCAGCTTCAGCGCCGCGGCCACGTTGCAGCCCGATGAGATGCCGCAGAAGATACCCTCTTCGCGGGCAAGCCGCCGGGCCATTTCGATCGATTCATCGGTCGTTGTCGTTACGATCCCGCTCAAGAGGGAGAGATCGAGCGCCTTGGGGACAAAGCCGTCCCCGATGCCCTCGATCCCGTGCGGACCCCAACCCCGCTCGCTCAGAAGCGGACACTCCTCGGGCTCGACCGCATACAGACGTACATCCGGATTTTGCTCCCGGACGTATTTGCCGACCCCGCTCACCCATCCGCCTGTACCCTGGGAGGCGACGATAGCGTCGACCTTGCCGCCGAGCTGTTCCCAAATTTCAGGGCCCGTCGTCAGGTAGTGGGCCTCATTGTTGTCAAGATTGTCGAACTGGGCGGGCACCCAGTATTTATCGGACTCGGCGGCTCGAATCTCCTCGAGTTTTTCGAGCGCGAGATCGACGTCGCTCTCCCCGCCCGGCGTGAACACCAGATCGGAACCGTAGGCGCGCATGAGCTTTTTTCGCTCATCGCTCATCCCCTCGGGCATCACGACGATGCAGGGGTATCCCATCATCGCCGCAACGAACGAGCAGGCGATTCCGGCGTTGCCGGTGGAACACTCAAGAACCGTCATCCCCACCTTGAGATCTCCACGCTCCTCGGCCTTGGCAAGCATGTTGAAGTAGATGCGATCCTTCAGACTACCCGTCGGCGAATACCACTCGAGCTTAACGAAAACATCCGGCTCTATTCCGGCACTCACTTTGTTCAGCCGGACCAGCGGCGTAGCGCCGATGGTATCGAAAATGTTTTCCGAATAGCGGCGGAAAGAATCCCAAGCGCGCTGCTTAATGACCATATGAATCACACCCCGCTTCATTAATATTGACGAGAATTACCCAGCTAATCTGACAATCAAATCCGGATCAATCTATGATTTCCCATGTCTTTCGAAACTTTTGAAGCATCGCCTCCCTGTCGCCTTCCACCACGTTTTGAAGGGCGGCTTCCATCTCCGACTCGTCGTGGCAAAGGGGGGTGGAAAAATAACGCTGTCCGGAATCTCCGAAAATCGTGACAATCCGGCCCGTCCCCGGATACGAGCGTGCGAACTTTAATGCGGCGGCCAAATTGCAGCCCGAGGAGATTCCGCAAAACAGCCCCTCCTCGCGCGAGGTGCGCCGCGCCACCCGGAGCGCCTCCTCGGTGGAACTCGTGATGATCCCGTCGAGCAGCGACAAATCCAAAATATTGGGGATCAACCCGTCCCCGATGCCGGCGATGCCGTGCCCGCAACAGATTCCCTCGCTGATCAACGGCGACTCCGTGGGCTCGACCCCGTATATCTTGAGGGCTGGATTCTTCTCCCTCAGGTAGCGCCCCACGCCCGTGAGCCAGCCGCCGGTTCCAACGGCGGCGATGAGAGCATCGACTTTTCCCTCCAGTTGCTCCCAAATTTCAGGCCCCGAAGTCGTGTAGTGAGTGTCCACATTGTCGAGATTTTCAAACTCACCCGGCACCCAGTAACGCTCCGGCGCGGAGGCCGCCATTTCCTTCATCCGCTTGAGAGCGACATCCACATCGCTCTCGCCACCGGGCGTCGTGACGAGTTCGGCGCCGTAGGCGCGGATCATCTTTTTCCGCTCGGCGCTCATCATCTCGGGCATCACGATAATGCAGTCGTAGTCCTTAACTGCCGCCGCCGCCGCACAAGCGATCCCCGCGTTCCCGGAAGAGCACTCCAGGATGGTTTTTCCTTCGCTAAGGTCTCCCCGCGCCTCGGCCCGGGAAATCATCTGTGCGTAAATTCGGTCCTTCAAGCTTCCCGTGGGCGAGAACCACTCAATCTTTGCAAAAACCTCCGGCTCCACGCCCCGCGCTACCCGGCCGAGTTTGACCAGGGGTGTATAACCCACCGCCTCGAAAATATTTTCGCTATACGTGTTAAATGAGCCCCACTCCAATTCGGCCGATTGCATCGATCCCCCCGTCAAACAAGGCAGGCCTGAGGAAACGGCGATCAAATACCTTTTAAACGAGGCATAATTTCCTTCGCCAAAATATCGACTTGTTCCATTTCATATTTATAGGGGACGAAAATCAGGCGGTTCACACCGGTGGCGATGTGGGCCTGAATCTGCTCCACGCACTCATCGGCCGTTCCCATGATGGCGCTTTGGGCGGTGGAATCGCTCCAATCGGCATAATCCCATTCCGTATTCAGCCACTCGTTCATGGGCCCTTCCACTTCGGCGCGAGAGCCGCCCACCATGATGGGCAGCTGATTCGTACTCTCAAGAGACGAAGGGTCCCGCCCGGCTTCCTCGGCAAAGCGGCACACCTTCTCCCAGGAAGCCGTAAAACTTTCCGGCGTATAGAAATACGTGAGCCATCCGTCGCCCTTTTGGCCGGCCCGCTTCAGCACCCGGTCCACATAACCTCCGATGAGAATTTGCGGCCGGGGCTTTTGCACCGGTTTGGGGAACATGACTGAGTTCCGCAGGTTGTACTGGCCGAATTCGGCGCGGACCATGTCCTCCGTCCAGAGCCGGGTCATAATCTCGATGTTCTGATCCATGATGTTGCCGCGCTTCTCGAAGGGCACACCGACCGCGTCGAACTCGCGCTTGTACCAACCCGAGGCCATGCCGACGATGAGACGTCCCTGCGATATTTGATCGATGCTGGTGAGCTGCTTCGCCAGGACCAGGGGATTGCGCAGCGGAAGCACGAGAACCCCCGTACCCAGCTTGATCTTTTCGGTCCGCGCGGCCACCGCCGTCAGCAGCGAGAGCGATTCGATGATGGGAAAATGGGGTTCCACTCCAAGCAATATATGATCCCACACCCAAAGCGACTCGAAACCCAACTCCTCCATCTTCACGCCGTAATCGATCAGCGCCCCGGCGTCGGGAAGCTCGGGAAAAGCGGTGAAGTTCCGCATCGCGACTCCGAATTTCACTTCTTTGTTCGTCATGAATTCCTACCTCGATTCCGCGCCGCACCAATCCAAGATGGAAAGCGCAAGCGTTTTCGTCGCGTCGATGACATCATCCACCGCGACCCATTCGTTGTTGGCGTGCATTTGAGTAGTGGGACCGGGACCGAAAATGACGGTGGGGATATTTGCGAAGCCGTTTAGAAAACGGGTATCCGCCGCGCCTTGGCGCCCGGATATTTCGGGCGTCCTGCCCGAAACTTCCTCGTAGCATCCGGCGACAGTCTTGACGATGGGATGATCGCGGTCCACGGCGGCGGACTCGGCGTAGTAGCCCACGAATCTGACCTCGGGCGGATGCTCCTTCATCCACGAATCGGCCCGGGCGGCTTCGGCCACCCGATCGACAAGGCTCTGCTTGGCGGCGCCGTGATCCTCGCCCGGCACGGTGGCAAGGCTGCCTTTTAAAAGGCAGGTGTCAGGAAACGCGCTCGGGAAACTGCCCGCCTCCATCGAACCCACCATGCAGGGAATCGCGTCGATAATGTTGGGATATAGCGGATGCGATACCGTCTCGAGACGCTTTTTTTCCAAATCAGCCACCGCCTGGACGATCTTGTACCCCAGATCGATGGCGTTCACTCCCTCGTAGCGGCGCTGGATTCCCGCTGCCTTTCCCCGGACGAGAATCTCGAACCAGATGCGTCCGATACAGCCGGGTTGAACCGCGTTTTCACTTGTCTCGCAGCATATTCCCGCGTCCGCCGTATAACCGCGCAGTATGGTGTCCAGCGTTCCGTGGCCGCTCAATTCCTCATCGACGACGAAATCCAATATGACATCGCCCTTGGGTTTGAGACCTGCGTCCATAAAACATTTCGCCGCCATGATAATGGCGGCGACGCCGCTTTTCATGTCCGAGGCCCCGCGCCCATAGAGCCGGCCATCAGCTACATCCGCCGAAAGCGGGCCATGCTCCCAGGCATCGGCCGGACCGTTCGGAACGGTGTCGGTGTGACCGTTCAAAAGCAGGGATTTCCCCCCGCCCGACCCCTTCAGGACGCTGACCACGTTGGGCCGCCCCTCATAACCCCGGGTGACGGGCACGTACTCGGGATGTTTTTTGAGCGCCTCCCAGTCCGACTCCCAGGCATCCACCTCGAGCCCCATATCGCGCAAATAACCCGCGATATAATTCTGGATTTCGCCCTCATCGCCCGTGACACTCGGTATGCGAACGAGGGTGCTCAAAAGCTCGACAATCCCCTCTCGCTGCGAGTTCACCTCGTCAAGAAGCTTTTGTCTGCTTTCAGCGGTCATAACGGCTCCTGAAAATAAGGGCTCAGGCCGTATACACTTTGTCGGGGTCAAGATGGCGCAGGGCCGCCAACTCCTCATCATTGGGCAACTCGGTGACGCCAACGTCAGGCCCGATGATGAGTTCGAATCCGGTATTTTCTTGAACTTGATCCGCCGTAACGCCCGGATGAAGATCGAGGACTTTCATCCGTCCCGTCTCCTCATCGAAGCTCAACACCGCGAGGTCGGTCACCACCCGGTGCATGCCGCCCGCAACCAGCCCCGAATCTTTACGTGTGGTCCCGCCTTTCAAATAACCGGGGCTTGTCACGAAATCCACGTTTTCCACGAAGCGGCGCTTCTCCTGTGGCATGGCGACGATCATTTTCGTGAGACTCGCGATATCGTTTCCGCCGCCCGTACCCGGCAGCCGGACAGCAGGCTCATCCGCCGAACCGATAAACGAGCTATTTAAGTTTCCGAACTGGTCGATCTGGGCTCCCCCCATGAAACCCACATCCACATATCCGCGCTGCAGGAGGAGCAATACTTCCGTAATGCTGACAAGCATGTTGGCCTTCCGGGTGCACCGTTGCTCGTTCGTCGTGGGCGGCAATTCGCCCGGAACCACATGAGGACCAATGGTGCCGCCTTCAAATAGAATTGTGAGTCCGGGTGCATGAAGACGCTGGGCCAGGGTGGCGGCCAAAAGCGGAATACCCACTCCGGCGAAGACAACCTGACCGTCTTCTAAAGCCCGGGCGCTCATCACACACAAAAGTTCGGAAGCTGTGCAGTTTCTCGTCTCAGTCGTCATAGATGCTCCTCCCCCTCCGGGCCGCATCCAGCAAGCTCCCTAAACCAATCAACTCCAGATATTCGGTCCAGTTTTTAGGCCCGTAGTAGAATTTTTCGAGATACTCATTCGCGCCCACGGCGGGGTCCTTCCGCGTGAGCTCGGCGTAATAGTCCATGTGGGAAAACAGAGGCTCATAGAGGCCGTAGCATTCGTGCGGGGCGCTCCCGTAGGGAGTCTCCACAACGGCATCGACGGTGAAAAACGGAATTTTCGTTTGGTCCGGTGCCCGGCGAATTTGATCGTTCGAGATGATTCGCTCCGTCGTGATGATGACGCGGTTGGCCGCCATCGCTATGTCGATGTCCATGAATGTGAGACCGTCGAGTTGCGCGTTTCCGAAAGCATCGCAACGCTGGACATGGATGAGCGCGACGTCGGGATTCAGCGCGGGCACCAACATGATTTTCTCACCCGTAAACGGGCAATCGATTACCTTCAAATTGTCCAGTTGACCCGCGACGTCCGAGCCCATCATCGAGCGCATGGGCATGAACGGCACTCCCATCGCGCCCGCCCTGTAGCGAAGTCCGATGGACATGTGGCTCCATTCCTCAAAGCGCGCCAATTTGTTTTCCGTGTAATGGCGCATGACGCGCGAAACGCCCCATACGATTCCCTGACTGAACCAGCTCGTGAGTATATGGTTGCCGATGCCCGAAGCGAAGATGAGGTCTCCCTCGGTTGAGACGATGCTCCGGGAAAACGACAACTCTTTTTTCTTCGCGCGGATAAGCGCCCATAACATGGCGAAAGAAGTGCGGGAGGCCGTCGAACCGCCCAAAGCAACGTGCTCGCCGTCTTTCACGAAGGCGCACGCCTCCTCGAGCGACATCACCTTTTCTCGCAGGCTCCTGTCGCGCGATTGGGTCTGATCTCGAAGATCAAGATAGCTTTGCGTCAAATCCATTACTCCATGAATCGAAAAAAAGAAAATCCCCTCCCCCAGAAAAGGGGGAAATCTTTATAAGGTGAGACAATAAATCCAGCCACAAAAAGTGCCTGTCATTTGCAGGAAATCGATATGCTTCAAAGGTAATCACCTCGAAGGGTGTTCACAACGCCAAAAAATAGAATCAAAATCATTGATTTTTTTAATAATTAAGCGATAATGCGCCTTCCCGTGGGACGAGAAGTTCGAGGCCAAGACGCACTCATATATATTTGTTTTTAATAGGTTTATGTAAACTTTACCCAGCCGAATGTTGATTTTTTTTGAGGACATTGACCATGCTGAATTTACGGCAACTCGAGTATTTTTATTATGTGGCAAAATATGGGGGGTTTACCCATGCTGCCAGGCAACTTTCCTTCCCAATTCAACAGCCAGCCCTCAGCATCCAGGTAAAAGCGCTCGAGGAAAACCTGCAAATCAAGCTATACCGGATCGTGGGCCGCAGGTTTCAGCTTACGCCAAGCGGCGAGTATCTCCTTAATGGGCTCAAGCCCTTTTTCGAATCCCTCGATACGCTGGAACGTCATCTTCGGGGCGAAACCCACGGGCGGCTCGTCGTCGCCGAAGCCGCGCCGATGTTGATCCTGAAAGACCATCGAAAGGCACTGCTAACTTTTCGCGAACGTTACCCGGACGTGCAAATTTCAGTTTTAGAGAGAAAATGGACGGATCTCATTCAGTTGGTTTCGGATGGCATTGTCGATTTTGCTTTTGGGTCATCGCCGGAAGTGCACGGAAGTTTTTCCTTTGAAGAGTGGACCGATACCGACTATCTGCTCCTATGTCCATCGGACCATCCGTTAAACCAGGAGGCCAATTTATCCCTCCCTGAAATTTCACAACATCCGCTAGTCCTTCTCGAGAAAGGCACCGCGGACAGGCAACACATCGAGGAGGTTTTCTCTCGGGAAAATTTAATCGCAAATGTTATTCTTGAAACATCGTCTTATTCCCTGATTAACGATGCCGTGGCGAACGGTGCGGGCGTAGCCATTGTGAATGCCCTCTGGCCACAGCCCGAATCGAAGGATGGCTGGCATGCCGTAAACACATCTCATCTTTTTGGAAAAAAACGCATCGGCCTGTTTCGCCGTAATAACGTCCATCTTCCTCCTTATGCAAACGATTATCTCGCTATGCTTCGTGAAACACTGCATACAAGCCAAAAAAATGATTTCGAAAATGTGCTCCGCTAATACGCCATCCCTGTTCGGGCCGAGATAGCCACAAGCAGCCAATCGAGATGAAATCCATTCAGAGCCGGCCGGAAAACCACCTTTTTATCCTCGGCTAGAAGGCGCCGTTTCTCTTGCCGGGGTCCGGGCGCATTCCTTTCGCCCCCGGAACCCACGGGCCCAATGATGAATTCGGCCTGAGGAATTGAATCGACCTCGTTTCTCTGCCTCACTCCCGATTCTGGGCGAGTTGCTTCCCGGGGAAGAGAGTTTCGGCAGCCAGCTTGCCCCGGTTGCGTGCGAGCAAAAAAACAAGTGTAAAGAGATCGATGACTAGAGAAATAGTGCTTGGGCGATGTCCACGGCGGCAACTTCGCCGCGCTCGGGCATCATCAAGCAACTCTCTCAAGCTATTTGTTCCAGGTGGGATCCACTTATTGCGAATCACAGGTAAGCCATGAAATGGTATATTGTTCCGCATGATTAATAATTGACGGTATGCCTGACGGGTTCAACGGCGCTAGACGATTGAAAGGAAAACCAAAAAGATGAGTACGCTAAAGCTCGGCCTCCCCAAAGGGAGCCTTCAGGATTCGACCATAGCCCTCTTTGCCAAAGCGGGTTACAAGATCCTGGTCCGGAGTCGCTCCTATCGGCCGGAGATAGACGATCCGGAGATCGAATGCTTGATGTTCCGCGCCCAGGAAATTGCCCGCTACGTCGAGCGGGGCATATTGGACGTGGGTCTTACCGGCGAGGATTGGATTCTGGAGAACCAGGCCGATGTCGTCGAGGTGGATGATCTGGAGTACAGCAAGGCCACGTCAAAACCGTATCGATGGGTCCTGGCGGTCCCTGAGGAGTCGGACATCCGGACCATCCAGGATCTGGCGGGAAAACGCATTGCCACCGAATTGGTCCAGGCAACGAAACAGTATTTAGAGGGGCACGGCGTATCGGCGGAGGTCGAGTATTCCTGGGGAGCCACGGAGATCAAGGCCCCGCTGTTGGTCGATGCCATCGTCGAGGGTACCGAAACAGGCACTTCCTTGCGGGCGAACGGGCTCCGGGTCGTGGACGTGGTGGCGGAATCCACGGCAAAGCTGATCGCCAGCCACGATGCTTGGGCGGACACCTGGCGGCGCAAGAAAATCGAAGTGCTCGCGATGCTATTGAAGGGAGCGCTGCAAGCGTACGCCAAGGTCGGGTTGAAGATGAACGTTCCCAGAACCAAACTGGACGGCGTATCGGGCCAGATCCCGGCGCTTCACGCCCCAACAATCTCGAGTCAGATGGATTCGGAATGGGTGGCCATCGAAGTGGTCATCGACGAGCATGCGGTCAGAGAACTGATACCGAAGCTCCGTCTGGCCGGAGCCGAGGGCATTGTCGAATATCCGTTGAATAAAGTTATCTATTAAATCCGGATCGCGCTTGCGGGGAAACTTGTGCATGACGAATTAGAAATTCCAGCTTGAAATTCAGGTCTTTCATCGTCTTACCCTTGATTTGCAGTCCACCTAACTTTTTCTGTCGATGATCTCCTCCCCCTAAAAAAAACGGTCCACAATAAATGAGTTTCATGAATCCGCTTATCCCATTTCGTGCCAACGTTACGTGCCGGCTTACGGCACGATAGCGGCATGCGGAAAACCGATCTGATAGGCATGGTTTTTTTTCTAGAAGGAGGATGCGGTACTTTCCTCCTGCGCATTTTGCCGAAATATCATATGTCCCACCCCCACCAAAAGACCTATGGCATTCAGCAACGGCGAGGAGAGAAAAAGAAGCAGCGCCGCCGCCGCCATGACAATGCGATCGCCAGCCCGCAAAAGAGCACGGCCATATCCCATCGCCGCCATTGCGATGAAAACAATTCCGGCACAAGACACCGCAAACCGATAAGCAATTTCCCAGAAAGTACCCTGGAGCAAAAGTAACTCGGGATAATAAACAAACAGGTAGGGCACGATGAAGGCTGTAATCGCTAAGCGACAGGCGGTGAACCCCGTTTGCATCGCGTTAGCTCCTGAAATTCCAGAGGCCGCATAAGCGGCCAGCGCCACCGGCGGGGTGATTGAGCTGATCACCCCGAAATAGAAGATGAACATATGCGCAGCCACGAGCGGAGCCCCCAGCTCGGTAATCGATGGCGCCACCACAATCACCAGAAGAATATAGGCCGCGATAGTCGGAAGACCCATTCCCAGAACAAGAGAAGCGATCATCACCAGGAAAAAGGCGAGGAAGAGCGAGGTCGAAGCAATTTCGGTGACCATAATGGAAATTCGCACGCCGAGCGCCGCCAAAACGAGAAGCCCCACGATCAGACCGATGCTCGAAGTTGCCGCGACAAGGCCAAGCGAATTTTTCGCCCCGTTCTCAAGACCGATCAAAATTGAGCGGCCCAACTCGCTTGCGCTCTCCGTGGGTCGGACCTTCTCTTCAATCGTGAATACCGGCATAGCAATCAAATAGGCAGCAGCAACGGCAAGCGTGAGGGGTAGCAAAAATCCTACGTAGGGGATTTGTCCCAGCCAGAGAAGTTCTGAAGGAAATTCCCAGCGGGCGATGGAAAGACCAAACATGAAAATAATTGGAAATCCCTGAAGGGTTGGCACAACAACGAAAAGAACACCCATGCAAAAAAGCAATAGCCGGACCCAGCCGATTTCCCCGAGCATGGGCAGGGTCGCCACGCTCTTAAAAATTGGTTCCGCCGCAACAGGACCATAAGCGAGCACTAGCGAGGCAATGAGAACCACGCCAACTGCCAGCACCCCTTTGCTTCCTGAGATGGAACGGAACCAGCGCAGAGAGCGTACGATATCCACCATGACAAGAAGCGAGAATACCGCCTTAAACCCCGCCCGCCCCGGTGTCTCACCACTGACGATACTCGCAAGAAGAATGACAACGGGAATCAGAAGATACCCCCCCTTGCGTGGACATGCCCCCGTTTCGGGTCCGGGTCCTATGCGACTTTTCCGGTCTGCCGGGCCCCAGGGGCCCGGCACGATGATGCGAACTCGTTGGGACTCATATTCCCCAGAGCTCTATGGGGACGCTGCTCATTATAGTCTTTT
>JAVEPB010000013.1 GCA_030922375.1 bacterium
CGTTCTGGGCGTCAACCTCCTGGCCCCCTACTTCGCCATCCAGGAGACCGTCGAGGCCCTCAAGGCCTCCCCCTCGGGCCGCATCATCAGCTTCGCCTCCATCGCCGGAAAAATGGGCGGCATCGGACCCAACATCCACTACTCGGCGGCGAAGGCTGGCCTGCTCGCGATGACGTTCAACCTCGCCCGCGAACTCGCCAAGACGGGCATCACCGTGAACTGCGTTCTTCCCGGCCCGGCGGACACCGGGCTCCATTTCGAATCGCCGCCCGAGATGCTCGCCAACGCGGCCAGGGCGCACCCCCTGGGACGCCTCACCGTGCCGGACGACGTATGGCCGGCGGTCCTCTTTTTGGCCAGCGAGGAGGCGGGCCACATCAACGGCGAGGCGCTGGACGTGAACGGCGGCTTCTGGACCGACTAACGGCTCAACTTTCGACTAGCGGCTCACTTTTAGAGGAGGATTTGTCATGAACGCCGATAACCCGAAAGGCTACGAAAATCCCGATTTACTGTGGACGCCCGCCCAGCTGGGCGAGCGGATGGGCGATCCGAACCTGCGGATCATCGACACCCGGCCCGGCGAGCGCTTCGCCATGGGCCACATCCCCGGCGCGCGGCATTTCAACGTCTACGCGATCAACTGCGACGACTCGGACGAGGCCCCGCTGATGTCGTTTCTCAGGATGTGGGCCTTCCTCCTCGGAAACCGCGGGGTGTCGTTCGAGAACACGATTGTTTTCTACGACGACATGGTCGGGAACACCTGCGTCCGCGGGTTCTGGTTCCTCGAACTCTTTGGCCACGGGGATGTCCACGTACTCGACGGCGGCTACGGCGCATGGGAGCGGGCCGGGCTGGCGACGACGCGGGACGCCGAGACGCCCAAGGCCGCGAATTTCGAATTTAATTTACAGCGCGACCGCCTCGCCACCTACAAGGACGTGCTCGCCGCCATCGAGGACGATGACCACATGCTCCTCGACACCCGGACCGAGGGCGAGTGGCTGGGCACCGAGGCCCGGGCCAAAAGAGGGGGTGCCCTGCCAGGCGCGGTCTGGCAGGAGTGGCTCGCCCATCTCACCCCGGAGGGGGAGATGAAACCGGCCTCGGAACTCAGAGCGCAGTTCGAGGCCATCGGGGTCACGCCCGAAAAAGAGGTGACCGCCTACTGACAGACGGGCTACCGTGCGGCGCACGGTTATCTCGCCCTCAGGCTCCTGGGCTACACAAAGGTGCGCAACTATATGAGTTCATGGAAGGAATGGGGCAACCGGGAGGGAATGCCCATCGAGATTCCGTCCCAATAAGGTATTGTTTTAAAATCTGTTAACTGGTTCCTGCGCCGGATTCCAGCCGGAGCATAGAGTACCGTTTCGGGCGAAAATGCGGAAATTCCCCCGCGCCCGGAAATCCCTAAAAAACCCCCGGATTCGCAGAATAAAACCCCCGCCGGGTTGTTCCAGTAACACGGCTCTTTTTTTGATGAGATCGCCCGGAATCGATATTCCCCGTTGCCGGGGTCTATTTCTCTCAATAAATGGCCACTCTCAATTTCGATGAGTGTTTACCGGAAAGGCCTATTTCACCACGGGACGAAATCGGTGCGGAAGACCGAAAGATCCCTCAGCGCCAGGCGACTATTATCCTGGAGGAGACAATGTTCATGAAAAGGTTTCGCGTGTTACTCGCTCTAGCCCTTATCCTCGGACTGGGTGCATCGGGTTCGGCCATCGCCGCGCCCAAGCTCAACCTCGGCGCCGCCAGCAACAACGGCGGCATGATCGTCTTCGCGGGCGTGGACCGGGGCATTTTCGCCAAGCACGGCATCGACGCCAAGGTGGTCGTCCGCAACACGGGCGCCCAGCTCACCAAGTCGCTCAAGGCCGGCCAGATCGATTTCGCCCCCGCCGCCTTCACCAACCTGCCCGCCGCCCTCGAGCGCGGCATCAAGGTGCGCGGCGTCGTCGGCTACGTGGGCGGCTCCTACTCGAAGCCCACCACCGACGGAATGGTCGGCATCGCCGTCCGCCCCGGAAGGGGGATCACCTCCATCGGCTCCCTGAAGGGAAAAAAGGTCGGCGCCACCTTCGGCTCGACCGGCGACCTTTACCTCCGGACTGTTCTAAACAGAAACGGAATCACGAAGGCGAACTATCGCCGGATTAACGTGCGCCCCCCCAGCCTCGTCTCTCTGTTCGATTCGGGCGGCGTGGACGCGATGGTGGCCTGGGAGCCCTACCTGACCCGCATGGTCGACAAGGTGAAGGGCGCTAAGCTCGTCGTCCGCGGCGGCGACTACGTTTGCTTCTGCGCGGGCATGCACGCCGTCCCGGGCATTGTCTACCGGGACAAGAAAGTCACCCAGGCCTTCGTGAACGGCATGGCCGAGTCCGCGGCCTGGGTGCGCGACCCCAAGAACCAGGCCGCCGTGGTGAAGATCGGCGTCCGCTACGTCCGCGGCGTTTCGCCCGCGCTCTTCAACCGGACGCTTAAATACTGGACCTACGATCCGCGCCTCGGGCCGAACACCTTCAAGGCGTTCAAATTCTCGGTCAAGCAGCTCATCGCCCAGAAAAAGATGAAGCGGCCCTACGACCCGGCGAAATACTTCGACCTCACCTTCATCAACAGAACGATGAAAGAGCACCCGGAGTGGTTCAAGGACCTGAAATAAGCCGGGCAGCTCCCTCAACAAATCCGACTTTACGGCCGGCGCCTTGCTAGCGGGGCGCCGGCCGTTTCGTCGAGCACCGCCGATACGGAAGGCTACGGAAATGCAATCCAAACTGGTCGTTCAGGGACTCTCCCACCACTACCCCGACGAGTACACGGGCGAGGACGTACACGCCCTCGACAACGTGAGCCTCGATGTCGAGGAGGGCATTTTCGCCGCCGTCGTGGGCCCCAGCGGGTGCGGAAAGACAACGCTCCTCAATATTCTCGCGGGACTGCTTCCCTACAGCGCCGGCCACGTCAAGGTGGACGGCGCCGACGTGAAGGGCCCCGGCCCCGACCGGGGCGTCGTGTTCCAGGAACACGCCATCCTGCCGTGGCGGACGGTGGCGCGGAACATCGGCCACGGCCTCGAAATCCAGGGCATCCCCTCCGGCGAGCGAGAGAAAAAAGTCCAGGAGTTCATCGAGCTCGTGAACCTGACCGGTTTCGAGGATCGCTACCCCCACGAGCTATCGGGCGGCATGAAGCAGCGCGTCGCGCTGGCGCGCACCCTGTGCGCGGATCCGGTTATCATGCTCATGGACGAGCCCTTCGCCGCCGTGGACGCTCAGACCCGGATCACCCTCCAGGAGGAGCTTAACCGCATCGCCATGGCAACGAAGAAGACCACGCTGTTGATCACCCACAACGTCGACGAGGCGGCCTTTCTCGGGGACAAGTGCTTTGTCTTCACCCGGCGGCCCGGCAAGCTCAAGGCCACCATCAAGATCGATATCCCCCGCGACCGGCGGGTGTGGAAGGACCTGCTCCACGACCCCCTGTTCATCGAGCGGCGGGACGAGATTCTCACCCTCGTCCGCGAGGAGGTGTCCACCCATGGCGACGACTAGCCCCTCGGTGGAGCGCCCCCGCGTCGTACAATCGGCCCGGTGGCGGCGATTCACCAAGGGGGGAGGCGCGGAACTCCTGGTCATGGTGGTGGGAATCCTGGCCCTCTGGTCGTTTCTCTCGAGCGTCATCCCGAACCCCTCGCGCTATCTTCCCGCTCCCCTGACGGTGGTTTTCTCCTCGACCGACATGCTCTGGAAGGGCCTTCTCCCCAACTACCTGGGGCAAACGGTCTGGCGCCTCGTTCTCGGGAGCATCCTGGGTCTCGCCATCGGAATCCCCTTCGGCATCCTGCTCGGGCTCAACCGCACGATTTCGGACGTTTTCTACCCGATCCTGAACTTCTTTCAGTCCATTTCGGGAATCGCCATCCTGCCGATCATCGTCGTCTGGTGGGGCAACAGCGAAAAAACGGTTTTCACCGTTATCCTCTACACCGCCATGTTCCCCATTACCTTCAACGTCCTCGCCGGCGTCCGGAGCATCCCGCGGATTTACGTCAACATGCTCCGCTCCCTGGGCGCGAGCCGCTTTCAGGTCGCCCGCGACGTCATCCTGCCGGGCGCGATGCCCTACATCGCCACCGGAGCGAGGCTGGGCATCGCCTTCGCCTGGCGCGCCGTCATCGCGGGCGAGATGCTCGTCGGAAAACGCGGGCTGGGCTGGATGATCTTCACCGCCCAGGACACCGATCACACCGATCAGGTGATCCTGGGAATGGTGATGATCGGGGTGATATGGATTCTGATCGACCGCTACGCGCTCCGGCCCATCGAGGCCGACACGATTCAACGTTGGGGGCTCGTCCAGCGATGAACGCCGTCCAGAGCCTCTCCATCGCCGTCCAGAAGCGATTCGGCCGCCAGCGCCTCAGAAGGATAATGCTGGGGACCATTCCGTTCGTCGTCTTGCTCTCTCTGTGGCGGATGAACACCGTCAACGAATGGCTGCCTCCGGTCTATATCCCGCCCATGGCCACAATCCTCGAGGCGATCTCGATTCTCCAGGACGAGTGCACCGGCCTCGGCGGCGTCCTCTCGATGAGCCCCGGATGCCTTTTCACGAACCATGTTCTCTCGAGCCTGGGCCGCGTCGGGATGGCGCTGATCCTGGGCCTCCCCTTCGGGATCGCCTTCGGCGTCCTGGCGGGGATGAACCGCCGGGTCAGCAACGCCCTCGAGCCGATCGGCGTGTTCGCCAACGCCATCTCGGGAATCGCCTGGGTCCCGCTCGCCATCGTCTGGTTCGGCATCGGGGCGATGACGACCCTGTTCATCCTGCTCAACACGATTTTCTGGCTCGTTTTCTTCAACACCCTCCTCGGGGTGAGGAGCGTGCCGAGGGTCCTCGAGAACAGCGTCCTCACCCTCGGCGGCAGCCGCTGGAACATCATCACCCAGGTCTATCTCCCGGGCGCCCTTCCGAGCATCGTCACCGGCATCCGCATGAGCATGGGCTTCGGGTGGCGGGCGCTCATCGCCGCAGAGATGATCGGGGGCGACAGCGGGCTGGGTTTCATGATTTTCGTATCGGCGTCGGAGTACAAGATCGAGGAGGTGTTCCTGGGTGTGCTGGTGATCGCGATCATCTGGATGTTCACCGACCGGAGCCTTCTCGTCCCCATCGAAAAATGGACCATCCAGAGGTGGGGCCTGGTCTGGAGGCCTTCCTAGATGGCGGGCGATCAAATGACCCCTCAGGTCCCGAGAAAAAGGAGCTGGAGCGAGCATCCCACCCTGCGGTTTCTGCTGGCGGCGTTCGTTCTTTTCGGGAGCTACTGGAGCTACGGCTATCTGACCGGACCCTCGAGGATTACCGCCCGCCTCCACGACCGGCTCGGCGAGAATCCGGCCGAGCTCAACGTCACCGTGACGGCGAAATTCCCGCCCGAGGAATTCCACATCTCAATCTACCAACAACTCGGCAGCATGCGGGGCGTCGAGAAATCAACCGCCGCCCTCTATTCGATAACGCCCGCCGCAATCCGGACCCTCTCCCAATACTACTGGGTGAAAAAACTCGACCTGATTCCCGGAAAATAAGCCGGTGGCGATCTACGCCCCCGCCGCTCCATTCCCCGGCCCCTTACTCCCCGTCTCCGCCGCCGATGCGGTTTTCGATCTCGCCGTGATCCATCTCGCGCCTCGCCATCTCCCGAAAAACCTCCTCGTAGCCGGGCGGCGAGAATATCCAGACCAATTTGAGGGGCGAGCCCCCCGTATTCCGGACCCCGTGGCGGACGCCGGGCGGGAGGAAAGCGCTCATTCCGGGTCCAACGGCGCGGGCCTCGCCGTCCACCTCGACCTCGCCCTCACCCTCGTGGAAGAAGAGGATCTCCTCTTCCCGCTCGTGGAGGTGAACCGGTATCCGCCCGCCGGTGGAAATATCCTGTGTGCCCATGCTGAGGCGGGAGGCGCCCGTATTCACCGGGTCTACCTGAATCCGCCAGCCCCGCGGCTCGTCCACTTGTCTCATCTCGATCCGCTCGCCTTCGCCCCATTTGAAAACGTGGGCCATCGCGCCTGACCTCCCTGATCGGTTATCGATAGCCGCCTCCCGGGATCATTTCGCCCGTTTGGCATATGATAGGAACCGTTCCCCGATATTATCGGCTTTTTACTTCCGGGCAATCGGCCGGCTCAACCACTGGAGAAAATACCTTGAACAGATTCACGGGCCGAACCGTCATCGTCACCGGCGCGGGCGGAGGAATCGGTCGGGCATCCTGCCGCCGTCTGGCCTCGGAGGGCGCGAAAGTGGTCTGCATGGACATCGCCGACACCCGGGAGGAAACGGCGAGGCTCACAGCCGAGAGCGGCAAGGAGGCGGGCGGGGGCGCCGCTCACGCCCCGCTCGACATCACCGACCCCGCGGGCGCGCGGGAGGCAATGAACGCCGTCATCTCCGAGCACGGGCCGATCGACGCGCTCGTCAACTGCATCGGGGGGGGCCAGCCCCTCCCCTCGCTCGAGATTGGCGAGGCGGATTTCGACGCAATGTTCGAATTCAATGTGAAGAGCGTCTACCGCTGCTGCTGGGCGGTGCTGCCGCACATGACCGAGAGAAAGACCGGAAAAATCGTGAACTTCTCGTCCGTGGCCGGGCGCTCGGCGAGCGTCCTCCAGGGGGCGCACTACTCGAGTTCGAAGGCGGCCGTCATCGGCCTCACCCGCCATCTCGCCCGCGAGTTCGGCCCCTCGGGGATCAACGTCAACGCCATCGCCCCGGGGGTCACCGCCACCGCCCGCATCGTGGCCCAGATGACACCCGAGCAGGAGGCGCGCACCATCGCGGCCACCCCGCTGGGCCGCATCGCCGCGCCCGAGGACATGGCCGGCGTCGTCGCCTTCCTCGCCTCGGACGACGCGCGCCACGTCACCGGCGCCACCCTGGATGTCAACGGAGGTTTTTTCCTGGGCTAGGGACCAGGGGCTGGGGTACCCCGGCGGAGGTTTCTTCACGAGAGAAGCCGCCGGGAATTTAAACAGGAACTACAGGGCTCTCAGCCCTCCTGGGCGTCCGCCTGCGCCGCCATGACGGGGACCTCGGGCTCCTCGAACTTCCTGGGCCGGGCCCGCTGCATCAGCAGGTTCACCACCATCAGGGCGAGCCCCACCGCCTTGAAGCCAATCCCGTTCCAGAAGAACAGAAGCGAGGCGGCGGACAGAATTCCCCTGTCCGGCCAGGTCAGCACCCGGATGAAATACCCCTCCAGCACCGCCGCCGAGCAGATAAAGCCGAGCGACGCCCCCACCCAGACGAGTATCACCTCGCTCCAGGGTCCGTCCATGAGAATGGGCGTGTAGGCCATCAGGAGCGGAATGACGTAGAGCGGCTTGGCCAGCTTGAGGGATTTAAAGCCGGTCTCCATCGGATCGCACTGGGCGATGCCCGCCGCGATGAAAGCGCCCAACGCGAAGGGCGGCGTTATCGCGGCGTCCTGGCTCAGCCACAGCACAATCATATGCGAGGTGAGCATGGAGAGCCCGAGCTCCTGGAGGGCCGGGCCCGCGAGAATGATGATCAGGATGTAGCTCGCCGTGATCGTCATCCCCATGCCAAGGATATAGCTCGCCAGCGCCACCAGCACGACGGCCAGGAAAATAAAACCGTACGAATACGACAGGATAATCAGGGTCATTTTCTGGGCGAGATCGGGGTGGGTCACCCCGGTGAGTACGAGCCCCATCACGCCCGCCGTCGCGCCGATGACGAGGGAATTGGTGGAGCCCTCGACGAAGGCGCCCGCAATCTGGGTCATAATCTCGCGCGCCTGCTCGTGGCGCCACGCCAGGTAGCAGGCGATCGCCGTGTAGAGATAGAGCATATCTCCGCCGTAGACGGCGCTCGCGACAAAGACGCCCGCCTCGATTCCGAGCAGATACCAGCATTTTCTCCTGATGGTGCTGAAAACGATGGCCGAAGCGATGGACCAAAAGCCCGCGAAAAACGGCGAAAACTGGATGATCAGGAGCGCGATGAGAATGACCACCGGCATCAGCAGGATGCCGTCCTTTCGCATGATGTCCCAAAAGTCCGGCAGATCCTCTTTTTCCAGGCCGTGCAGATTATGGCGCGAGGCGTAATAGTGAACCGACATGAAGACGGACAGGTAGTACAGGATCGCCGGCACCAGGCTGATCAGCGCCACGCGCCAGTAGGGCGTCTCGGTCATCGCGGCGAGGATGAAGGCTGTCGAGGCCATGATCGGGGGCATTAGGTGGCCGCCGATGCTGGCCACGGCCTCGGTCGCCGCCGCGAAGGTGGGCCGGAAGCCCCCCTTTTTCATCAAGGGAATCGTGAACGTCCCCGTGATCACGATGTTGGCCGCGCCGCTTCCCACGATCGAGCCGACCATGCCGCTCGATACGACCGCCGCCTTCGCCGCCCCGCCCTTGTAGCGGCCCACGAGCGCGAAGGCGAGGTCCACGAACACATCGCCCACCCGGGTGGCCTGAAGGAGGGCGCCGAAGATCAGGAAGATAAAGACCACCTGGGCGTAGACGCGGGTGATGACGCCGTATATGCCCGACTGGCTGTAGAGGAAGCCCATGACGTAGCCGAATTCGGCCCCCTTGTGAGAAAACTCCCCTGGGAACCACGGCCCCGCCCAGTCGTAGAAGAGAAACACGATGGCGATGATGGGCAGAATCAGGCCCAGCACGCGGCGGCACATCTCCCAGACGAGGCAGGCGGCGAAGAAGCCGAACACCACGTCGTTCCACTCGATGAGGCCGGCCCGCGCCCCTCTTTCGTCGTAGAAATAGATGAATTCGCACAAAATGACGAAAGAGAGGACGCACATGGCGATGTCCACCCCCGAGGGGCGATCCTGGGGCGAGCTCTCCCGCGCGGGATAGAGCATGTAGGTCAAAACAGAGGTGAAGAAAATAAACAAAGGCAGCGAGAACTGCTCGCCGTAGTAGGGCAGATACGGAAAATCGATTTGAAAAAGATTCCAGCTTCTCGGACCGAAGAGGGTGTAGCTTCCGTTAACGGCGCCAAATAAAAAATAAACGGCGAAAATAAAACCGAAGACCCGGAGCGCCCACAGGTAGCCGCCGGTCAGCGTCCGGGTCTGGGCAAGGCCCGCCCCCAGGAATTCCCGCAGCTTTGATAAAAAACCAGCCATAAATTTACCCAGCGGGGCGGCGGAGCCCCTTCGGTTCGAGGAGTAAAATTTTCAGGGCGGACTAGCGGTAATAGTGCCCTCCCGGGAAGGCGAGGAGCCTTCCCGGGAGAGATGCACCAAACGTTCTCCGGCTGAAGTTAAACGCCCGGGGTATTTTAATTAAACCCTTTTTCTTTCCAGTAGCGGGCGGCGCCGGGGTGAACTTTCATGTTGATCGCTTTCATCTGGTCCAGGGCGGGCATCAGGTCAAATCCGACTTTCCATCCCTTGTGCACCTTGAGCAGATAGCTCATTCCCTTCTTCGAGTAGTTCAGGCGCGTCACTTCGTACACCACGTCCGCCGGAACCTTGCAGCCGGCAATCGTCCAGGCCGTATAGCCGATGGTGGGCACATCCTTGTCCTGCCCATCGTAGGAATTCGCCGGAATCGTAATCGGGAAATAAGCTTTGTTCATCGTCAACATCGTTTTAAGGACCTTCCCGTCCACCGGCAAAAGCGTGATGGGCTGCGCGGTGGAGAATTTCACGAACGCCGGCGAGGGGATCGGATTCGGAATCGTGAACGCGTCCAGCCGGTTGTCCTTCACGGCGTCGGCGGCCACGTTCCAGTTCAGATTCTCCTCGCGCACCTTGAGGCCGGCCAGCTTCATGACGGTCCGGGTCATGAAATGCGTGCTGCTGCCCTTTTTGGCGAAGCTCACGCGCTTTCCGTCCAAATCCTTCAGGGTTTTGATCCCGGAGCTTTTCTTCACCCCGATATGGAACATCGAGGCGGTGCCGGGTCCAACGCCACACTGGTTGGTATAGGGCTTTTTGAACATCTTCTTGCCCTTGATCGCCAGGTCCAGGAGCGTGGCGACGCCCAACGCGAATTCGGCCTTGCCGGATTCCACCAGCCGGATATCCTCGACCGCGCCGCGGGTCGTGAGGTTGCTCATCTCGACCGTCTTGGACTCCTTGGAAATCAGCGCGGCCAGGCCGCCCCAAATCACATAGGCCGCCGCCCCGGGGCCCGCGCTGGCCACCGAGACCTTCACCCGCGCCGCGAAAGCGCCCGACGCCGTGAGGGCCACCACGACAAAAACCGCGATAAATGCGACCACTGCTCTACGGATTCCGCTCATCTTTGTCTCTCCTTTTAAAAACCGGGGACACACCTGCCTTGAAATATCCCCCACCCCGTTCGGGTGAGAAAAAATCCGCTTCACGTAAAATGTAGAAAACTCGTTTGACTTGAATATTCAAGATGGTAACGAATCGCACCTGCGAAAGCAATCAAGCTTTTCGCGGCCCGGGCGCGGGCCAATGCGCGGCGCGGCCGCTAAAGCCCCTTAAATGATGGGTTTGGAGGGGAAGGTTTCCCAGCCAAGAATGGTCACCAGTTCCCGTTGGAGGCCGCACGGCCTCCCCCACCGGAATCCGAAGGGCCCGCCCCGCCCTTGCCTGGGCTGTGAGAGCGGGCCAGAATGTCCCCCGATTCGAGAACAGAAACGTAAAATGAAATTCGCCCCCGGCCGCACCGAGTGGGCCCGGCAACAAGGAAACCCGGCGATTGTGCTGATTTTCAAATTTCAGGAGAGGCGGGCCACCCAGTGGCAGGCCACCCAGTGGCGGGCCACCAAATGGCGAGCCACCCGGGGAGCGCCTCTCGCCAGGCGGCTCCTTCGCAACAAACTATCGGCTGGTCTCGCCGCCCTGTTGGCTCTCGCGGTTTTTGCCACGCAAACGGCGCGGGCGGCCGAAGAGGCGGCCGGGAATTCACCGCTCCTCTATACCTCGGTTCCAAAATCCCTTCTCGGGCCGCTCGAAAAGAGCTTTGAGAAAAATCACCCGGGCTGGAGGCTCCGGGTGTTCCGCGCCCGGGCGGGCACGGTCATCGATCGCATCGAGTCCGAGTGGCGCGAGGGCCGCGCCCGCGCCGACGTTTTGTGGGCGGGTGACGCCTCCCTATTCGCCGCCTATAAAAAAGCCGGGCGACTTTCCCCCTACTCTCCGCCCGGAGCCTCGGCCATCCCTCCCGATCTCAAGGACCCGGATGGCTTCTACCACGCCGTCCGCCTCTTCCATTTGATCGTCGTCCACAACAAAAACGCGCTCGTTCCCACGCCCAAGGGATTCGCCGACCTCGTCCGACCCATTCCCCGGAAAAAAAAAGCCGTGCCCGACCTCATCGCCCGCCCCCCCCCGAGTAAATCGGGCGCATCGCGCGCCGGTTTTTTCGCCTGGAGCCGGTCGCCGGATCTCGGCTGGACATTTCTTCGCAGCCTGATTCTCGGCCATCCGGAATTCGGGGAATCATTCGGCGCCGCTGCGGAACTTCTCGGAAGAAGCGAAGCGCGGGGCGCTGTCCTGGCAGATTTTATCGCCTACCGCCTCGCGAAGCGCCGCAAGCGCATCGAGATCGTCTGGCCCGCCGAGGGGGCGGTCACTATTTCTGGTCCCGCCGGAATCGTCAAAAAAACCGGCCCCGCCGGAAATGTTGGAAAAGCAGCCGAAAACCCCGGCGCGCGGCGCCTCGCCGATTTTCTTCTATCGAAACCGGCCCAGGAGATTATCCGAAAGAGCGGTCTCTACGCGGCGCGCACCGACATTTCTCCGCCCGAGGGGCGTCCGCCACTCGATAAAATAAAGAGGATGCCGGTCGCCTGGGAGGAACTCCCCGCCGCCGAGCAGGAGCTGCTCTCGCGGGTTGGCGGGCTGATATCGCTGGCAAAAAGAGATGCGAAGAAGAAAAAATAATAGAGGCCGCGCCAAACCACCCGCCGCCTAGTTGACCGATTCGCCTCCGATTCCGCCGTCCTCAGGGAGGAAGTGTCCTTTGCGGCTGGCCGGGCCCTGCCCCCGCCATTTTTCGAAAAGGTTTTGCTCGAGCCCGATGGCGTTGAGGGTTTTTCCGACAACGTGGTCAACGAGGTCCGCCAGGGTTTTGGGATGAAAATAAAAGCCGGGCGAGGCGGGAAGAATCATCACCCCGAGGCGCGACAGCTTAAGCATGTTCTCGAGATGAATCGCCGAAAACGGCATCTCGCGCACGACGAGCACCAGCCTGCGCCCTTCCTTGATAATAACGTCCGCCGCGCGGCCGACGAGGGTGTCCCCCGTGCCGTTAGCGATCTGGGCGAGGGTCTTCATCGAGCAGGGCGTGACCACCATGGCGTCGAAGCCGGCGCTCCCGCTGGCGGGGGTTGCGCCGATGTCGGCCTCGGGGTGGTGAACGTCGGCCCACCGGGCGAGATCGGCCTCATCGTAGGCGGTCTCGTGGCGGAGCACGCGGCGGCCCGCCCGGCTGACGATGAGGTGGCTTTCGACATCGGGGTAGGCCTGATGGAGCACCTCGAGAAGACGCGCGCCGTATATCGAACCCGAGGCGCCGGTGACCCCAACGATGATCTTCATGCCATCCCCTTCAAAATGTTTGACTTATCCCCTCATTCCGCCGATATATTACCCCTGCGCCGCCCCGCGTCCAACCCGCTCCCGTTAAACCGCGAGGCGAAGCCGGTTCGGTGGACAGCCCGGCCGATGAGTCTAACCCGGGAATCCGAACCCCAGGAGGTGTCGATGCAGGTCCCCAGCCCCGAGGAGAGCCCCGATAACACTCCCTACCGCCAGCTCCACCAGCACGGCCGGCTCGGCGATCTCCTCGTGATTCACCTCATTAACACCCTCCTGAGGTGGGCCACCCTGAACATCTACCATTTCTGGGCGAAAACGCGGATTCGCGAATACCTGTGGAGCCACCAGAGCTTCGAGGGCGATCGGTTCGAGTACACCGGGCGCGGGGGAGAGCTTCTCGTCGGCTTCCTCAAGGCCGCCCTCGCCATGATTGGCCTCCTCGCCCTGGCCGCGCTTATCTTCACGGGCGCCGCCCCGTCGGTGGACCCCCTCCTCGTGAGCCTGGGCGCCGCCGTCTACCTCGCCGGCAACCTCCTCACCGCCGCCGCGGGTTACAGCGCCCGGGGCTACCTTCTGAGCCGGACCCGCTGGCGAAGCATCCGCTTTGGCCAAACGGGCTCGGCGGCGGGCTTCGCCCTCCGCTCGGTGGGGCTCGGCCTGCTCACCCTCATCACCCTGGGGCTGCTCTGGCCCATTCGGCGCCATTATCTCCTCGGCTACAAGATCAACAACACCCGCCTCGGAACCACACCCTTCGCCTACGGGGGCGACGGGCGCGACCTTTACGCCTGGTTCCTTCTGAGCTACCTCCTCACGATCCCCACCCTCGGGCTCATCTGGTTCTGGTACATGGCGCGCGATGCGGCCTACGTCGCCTCCCGCACCCGGCTCGGGGGGCTGCGCTTCGAGATCGGCTACACCGGTGGCCAGCTCCTCGGGCTCCGCCTCGGCAACCTCTTGATCACCCTCCTCACCTTCGGCCTGGGCTATCCCTGGGCGATCCTCCGGAACTTCAGATTCCTGTTCTCCCGCCTCCGCCTCATGGGCGACCTCGACTACGAGCGCATCCTCCAGAGCCAGGAGGAGACCCCCCGGAGCGGCGAGGGTCTCGCCGAAATTTTCGGCATGAGCGGCAGCTTCCTCGGCCTGGGCCGGGTCTAGCCGTGTACCCGGCCTCCCTCACCGACGGACGATCGGCGGCCCGCCGCCCGGTCACCGTTCAGGTCACGATGGGCCGCCTCGTCATCATCGGCGAGGATGGCGAGACCATTGACGAGTGGCCCCTCGAGGGGCTCCGCCTCGCCGACGAAATCCACCGGGAGGGCCAGCCCGTCCGACTCGCCCACAGCGACCGGGGGGAGGCTCGCCTCACCTTCGAGAGCCAGGAAATCCTCCGCGCGCTGGGAGAGGTTCCGGGCGCCGGCCGAAAGTGGTCGTGGGGAAAGAGAATCGCCGTCTACGCCGGGATCGCCGTCGCCGCCCTGGGCATCATCATCGGGGCGGCCATCGCCGTCCTTCCCTGGGCCGCCGATCGGCTTTCGCTCCTCGTGCCCGCCGGGCTCGAGGACGCCGCCGGGGTGGGGATCATGGCCGCTATCGCGGCGCGATACCCGGAGTGCAGGAGCCACCGGGGCGAGGCGGCCCTCGCCTCCCTCGCGCGCCGCCTGGCCGCAGGCCACCGGGCCACTGGCAACACTTTCCGGAATCCGGTACGGGTCCGTGTGTTCCGCTCAAAAATCCCCAACGCCTTCACCGCCCCCGGCGGGCACATCGGAATCTTCGCCGGTCTTTTCCGCCACGCCCGCACGCCCGGCGAGCTGGCCGGGGTGCTGGCCCACGAGATGGGCCACGCCGCGCTGCGTCACCCGGAGAAATCCATCCTCCGGCGGGCCGGGCTCGGCCTGATATTCGCCGCGATGACGGGCGATGCCGCAGAGCTCGCCGCCTGGGCCGGAAAACTCACCCGAAACCTCCTGAATCTTTCCTTCACCCGCGAGGCCGAACTCGAGGCCGACCGCGAGGCCATCGCCATGCTCGCCGGCGCGGGCATCCGCCCGGACGGCCTCTCGCGGTTCCTGGGGCGCATCGCGCGGCGCGCCCCCGGCATGGCCGAGGGTGGCTACTTCTCCACCCACCCCGCCGCCCGGGACCGCGTCGCCGCGATGAGCGCCCTGACCAAGCCCGCCGGGCCGTCACGCAGCGGCCCGGCCATGACCCAGGCCGAGTGGGAATCGATCCGGGGGATTTGCGCCAACACGGGAAGCTGGTAGCGTCCGCTGCTTGGTTGCCGCGCCGGCTGGCGCACTGGCCGCGCCGCACTCCGTTCCGACCGCGCCGGGGCTGGCGATCAGCGCTCCCATCCATTACATATAACTAGACGATCGCCCGGCGAAGCGTCAGCCTGAACGGGCGAAAATGTTCATATTCATATTCCCCCAAAATTCATCCCGTACCGGAGGATAACCGATGACCGAACAAGCCAAATACCGTTTTCTGCTCATCCCCCCGTTCCGCCTTCCCGAGGCCTCCCGCTTCAACGTCAGCATCACCGGGGTCCCGATAGACCTCCCCAAGGAGGAGCGGCTGATGAACGCCAGCCTCATCCTGCCCCACCTCGAGAACGTGGAATGGGAACTCCACCCCGGCGAGCTGGCCACCTACGGCGACTGGCCGGTCGAAACCCGCGAGGAGTTCGCCTACGCCGCCTCGGCCCGCCTCCCCAACGTCAAGAAGGCCTGCGAAACGGGAAAATACAACGGCATCGTGCTTCTCGGCGGCGGGGAGCCCGGATTCGCCGAAGCGCGCGAGATAGGCCTCCAGCACGGCGTCGTCGTCACCGGCAACGCCTTTTCGCAACTCCATCTGGCCACCATGCTGGGCAACAAATTCACCGTTCTCGACGTCATGGGGGTGCACAACTTCTACTACCGGGACGTGATCATCACCCACCAGCTTGCCCACCGCTGCGCCTCGATCCGCCACATCGGCTACCACCTCCCCCGGCCCGGCAACGAGGACCATCCCCAGCTCAACGACGAGCGCGAGAAGATGCGCCGGGGCGAGGCCACCCGGGCCGCCGAGATCGCGGTCGAGCAGGCCCACGCCGCTCTCCTCGAGGACGGCGCCGAGGTCATCACCCTGGGCTGCTCGGGGGTTTTCTGGCTCCAGCCGTTCATCAAGAAGGGGCTCAAGGAACGGGGGTGGGATGTGCCGGTCCTCGAGGGCTACAGCGCCTCGATCGCGCTCGCCAAGCTCATGATCGACCTCGACATCAACGCCAGCGGGGTGACCTACATGTCCGACAGCACGGGGCAGCTCCCCATCAAAGTCGTCATGTGAGGGGTAGCGCCCTCCCGGCAGGAGAGGGCGCTGTACCCTCCCGGCAGGAGAGGGCGCTGTACCCTACCTACGGGATAGGGCGCTGTGGCGAGCCGGCTAATGTAATTAGCCCATATACCGGCAAGTTATATAGAAATATATCATTACAAATAGTGAGCGCCACCGAATTGATCTCAAGCAGATTCCTCGCGGAGCCTGTCCTGAATGCAGCCGAAGGGCCCGGAATGACAAATCACCCCTCTTCATCGGGCCAAGCGGTCTGGAGCTGGCGGGTTTTTGTTTGCCCCGGGTTGTCCCTTAACTTGAAATCTTCTCGGCTGGCCTTGGTTATTAAATTTCTTCACTCGCGGATTATTCGCCATGATCTGTTTTTTTGGTGAATGAGCAGCATTTCCGAAACATCCGCAAAAATTTTGGGCCAGCCTAACAGTCATTTTACAATTCCATAGCGAAAATATAGCAATCCTGGAGCCCGAATGTTCCAATCTTGGATGGTGAAACGAGAACCGCCCTTTCACCGCTTGGATTGGAGCCGCGAAAATGAACGCTGCCTGCTTGAAACCAATCTTTGAAATGACGAACAGGGAAATCGATGAAATTTGTTCGGAATTGATCGACGATCTGCAAACGGCTCAGGACTTGAGGGATTTCAACAACGTTCAGCATCGACTCGATGCCGTTCTCGAAGAGCAGGATGCCCGCCGGTATCAAATGGCGCCGTTTTAACATCTGCTCCGGGTGAAGCAGCGCCGCCCGGATTTCCCCCTCCCCGCGTTTGGGGATCAACACCCGCACATGACCCCGCCCAGCACCCCGAGAGCGGTCCCCACCGCGATCCAGATCGGTCGGTCGCCCAGGAGTTCGCCGCTCGTCACCGCGAAGGCGACCAGGAACGCGCCCGAGAGGGCGAATACGGCGGCGAGGGTTTTGGTCCAGTTTCTCATCGGAAAGTTTCACCCAAAACGGGGCGGGCGCGTCTCCGGCGGGCGCGCCTCCGAGCCGGCACAGGAAACCTTCCTCCTCCGGGAGCCCAGGCTCGGGGAGCTTCCGCTCGGGGAGCTACCGCTCAGGAGAGTTTCAGGCGGCCCGAATCGATCACGGCCTCGGCCTCGATTTCGACGAGAAAATCCGGATCGGCGAGGCGCGAGACGCCCAGCAGGGTGCTCGTCGGGGCCGGATGGGTGAAATAATCGAACCGCACGGCCTGGCAGCGGAAATACTCCTCGATGTCGGTGGTGTAGGTCACCGTGCGGACGACGTCGCCGAAGTCCGCGCCCACGGCCTCGAGCCCCGCCCGGATGCACTCGCAGACCCGCACGATCTGGGCGCGCATGTCGCCCCGCCCCATCACGGCGCCGTTTTCATCGGCGGAAACCTGGCCCGCGAGATGAATCCGCGCATGATCGGCGGCCTCGACGACGATGACCGAGGTGTAAATCGGATTTCCGTCCTTGACGCGGGCGAACATGCCCTCCGGCATGAGGTGATGAACCTTGGTCATGGCGGCCTCCCCGAAGTGAAAAAGAAACTGAAAAAAACCGAAAAAGAAAAGTTCGTTTGAGTCCGGCGGCCTACTTGCCGCCGATGGCGGCGCCGGTGGCGGCGATCAGCCAGCGGCTGTCAGCCGTCGGCGTTGATGCGCTCGATGAGCTGGCCGAGGACCTCGTTGGCCCGCTCGTTTTCGATCTGGCAGGTGCCGGCGACATCGTGCCCCCCCCCGCCGTACTCGAGCATCAACGCGCCCACGTTGGTGTTCGAACTCAGGTTGGCGATCGAGCGGCCGGTGGCGAAGACGGTGGTCCCCTCGACATCCCCCCGCATGGCGTGGATGGAGATGTTCTGGTCCGGGTGGAGCGCGTAGACCATGAACCGGTTTCCCGGCCAGACGGTGTCCTAGCGCCGGAGGTCGAGGACGACGAGATTCCTGTGAACGTCGGCGCACCGGCCGATTTGTTCCTTGAAATCATCCTCGTGCTCGAAGTAGAGGCGCGAGCGCTCCTCGATGTCGGGGAGCGCCAGAATATCCTCCACCGTCAGTTCGAGGCAGTGATCGATCAGCTGGCGCATGAGTTCCTCGGCCGAAACGCTGAAATCCTTGAACCGGTCGAGGCCCGTACGCGGGTCGAGCAGAAAGCTGAGGAGCACCCAGCCGTCCGGGTAGAGCACCTCGTTCCAGGAGAAATTCCCCGAGTCCACCTTGTCGGCGACATCGAGGAGCGCCTCGAACTCGGGCGGGAAGCTGTCCTCGCCGCCGAAAAACTCATAGACGACACCCGAGGCCGAGGCCGAGTCAGGTACGTTGATGTAGTCGCTCCGCTCCCCGATGCGCACGGCTTCGCTGGCGTGGTGGTCGATGGCCAGGTGGACACCCTCGACGTAGGGGAGGTTCGTGGTGATATCCCGCGAGGAGATGGGAATCTTGCCGTCCTGCATGTCCTTGGGATGGACAAAGGCGACCTCGTCGATCATGTCCAAGTGGCGGAGCAGCACCCCGCTCACCAGACCGTCGAAATCGTTTCGCGTCACCAGGCGGTGCATCGCCCCTTCGGTCATTATCTAGCGCCTCGCCGGAACCTAAAAAAAGTGGGATGAGCGGAAAACAACGGGGGATTATACCACCTGGGACTCCGGATTACATGGTGTCTGGTGGGAACATCTTTGAGGATCATAAAAGTCGATTCGGAGGCTTTAGCCGGCGGCCACGCTTCGGGCAGGCTTGCCCCGGGGAAGTATCGTTTTTAGAATTTTTTTTATTTCAGGAAATTTTGTCTCGGAGAGACTTGGTCTCGGGAAGGTTCCGATGGTGTGCTCCCCGGATCCTGACCCAGCCCAACTGCGACTTTTCTGGCAAAATCACCCTAACCAGAGGAGAGATTTGCCATGAAGAGGAAGCGCTTTACCGAAGAGCAGATAGCCCTGACCCTGAGACAAGCTGAATCGG
>JAVEPB010000014.1 GCA_030922375.1 bacterium
GAGCCAGGCGGGGTGGCCCGGACAGTCGTCGTATCCGAAACCATCGATGGTCTGGGAGAAAATTTCGATCTTCCCGGAGGGTGTGCTCAGCGCCCGGCCGGCCGGGTCGGCCCGAAAGTCGGCGAGCATGACATAGGGCTCATCTGGCGGAGGGATCTCCACATGACCTTTCTCCCAAAAGTCATTGAAATCAGGGTAGATAACCAGCCGCTCCGCCGCCTGCTCGCGGGCCGTGTCGTAGAGGTGGCGGATCCACTCCATCTCGCCGCGCCCCCCGGTAAAGGTTTCCCGTGTGCCGAGGCGCCCGGCGAGGTCCGCGAATATGTCGAAATCGTTTCGCGCCTCGCCGACGGGCTCGATGGATTTCTTCATCGCCAGGATAAAGCGGTCCATTGCGCTCGCGCCGAGGTCGTTGCGCTCGACCGTGGTGGTCGCCGGGAGAACGATGTCGGCGTGCCGGGCGGTGGAGGTCCACCAGGGCTCGTGGACGATGACGGTCTCGGGTTTTTGCCAGGCGCGCACGAGGCGGTTCAGGTCCTGGTGGTGGTGGAACGGGTTCCCCCCGCACCAGTAGACGAGGCGGATGTCGGGATAAATCCGCTCCTCACCGTCGAAGTGGTATGTATCTCCGGGAAAGAGGAGCATATCGGCGATCCGCGCCACCGGGATAAAGCTGTCCAGCGGATTCCTCCCGGGGGACAGGGCGGGCGAGGGGATCCGCCGCCGGGGGTTCCCGTTACCGGCCATGGAGCCGTATCCAAAACCGAAGCCCCCGCCCGGAAGGCCAATCTGGCCGAGCATGGCGGCGAGGGTGGCCGTCATCCAGAAGGGCTGCTCGCCGTGGTCGCCCCGCTGGAGCGACCAGGCCGTCAGGATCATCGTGCGCCCCGCGGCCATCCGCCGGGCCAGCTCCCGTATCTTACCGGCCTCGATCTCGGTGACCCCGGCCGCCCAAGCGGCGTCTTTCGGACGGCCGTCCGAGCGGCCCATCAGGTAATCCTCGAATTTCGCATACCCCGTGCAATAACGGCCGAGAAAGCCCCGGTCGTGGAGGCCCTCGGTCACCAGCGTATGGGCGAGCCCGAGCATGAGGGCGGTGTCGGTGTTCGGCCGGGGGCGGAGCCACTCGGCGGCGAGGAAATCGGAGGCGTCGTCCCGAAGGGGGGCGATGTTGACGAACTCGATCCCCTTTTCCTTCGCCCGGCGCAGCCACACCTCGGCCGTGTGCTCGCCGGGGCCGCCTCCGGCGACTTGCATGTTCTTGAGGGGAATCCCGCCGAACATGACGATGAGGCTTGAGCTCTCGACGAGACCGTCCCAGGTCGAGCCGCCGTTGATGTGGCCCGATTTTCCCAGGACATGGGACAGGATGGCCGAACCCGCAGCGTGGCTGTAGGTGTGTTTTTGGTTGGTGAAGCCGCCGATGGTGTTCATGAATCGCTGGAGCTGGGTCTTGGCGTGATGGAAACGCCCGGCGCTCGCCCAGCCGTAGGAGCCGGCGAAGATGGCCTCGTTGCCGTGCGCCTCCTTGACGCGGCGGACCTCGGCGGCGACGAGATCGAGGGCCTTCTCCCACGATACGGGGACGAACGGCTCCGCACCCCGCCGCCCCCCGCCGGGGCCGTTCTCCAGCCAACCCGCACGGATCATCGGGTGGCTCACCCGGCTTTCGGCATAAACCGCCTCGGGGATTGAGTCCAGGATCGGTGAGGGGTGAGGGTCCTTCTCAAAGGGCTCGACGGCCTCGAGGCGGCCGCCGTGCACCTCGGCCCGAAAAGCCCCCCAGTGGGAGTTGTGGTGATGAAATTCCCTGGTTTCGGAATTTGGGGCCAAACCCTTCTCCTCTCGCCGCCGCGCGGTCTTTCTGATTCAAACTTTCGGTATATCTGCGTCAAAAAGGTCCGGAGGATTATATCACCATCCTCGCTCGCGCCGCTCGCCATTCACGTTCACGCCGTGCATACCTAAATCGCCAGCCGGGGCCTCAACCACCTGGCGGGGCCTGAGGAAACTCGCCGGGCCAGCGCTCGGCCATTTGGGCGATATAGGCCCTCAGGTCATCGGGGTCCTGGCGGCGGCTGTCGCTGATGCTCTCCACCCGGCCGTCGTCCTCGAGCGGAATCCGCAGGGCGTCCTGGAAGCGGTTGCGCATGTTGAAATAGGTGATGACCATCGTGAGTTCGACGACCTCGGCGGGCGAATATTGGCGGTGCACCTCCTCGAACACATCGTCGCGCGCCTTGGCCGTGTTGAGCGTCACATGCTCGGCCCAGAGGATCGCCGCTCTCTCGCGACCGTCAAAAAGGGGCGAGTCCATATAGCCGTCCGAGGCGATGGCCTCAATCTGCTCGTTCGTGATTCCCGCCGATTGACCAAGGGCGGTGTTGTGCGCGAGTCAGTAGGCGCACCCGTTCAGGTGGCTCGTCTTGATGACGGCCATCTCCTTGATCTTCGTCGGCAGGGTGGTCCCCAGACCCTCGCGCATCAGCGCGACCGTCAGCGGAAGGATCATCTTGGCCACATAGGGCTGGTGGGCCATCACCCGGTAGGAGTTCGCCACCCTCCCCAGGAGCCGGGTCACCCCCTCGAAAAGGGCCGCCGCCTCTCCCCTGCCCTCCTCGGGCGGAATCGGGCGGATTCTCGCCTTCATGTCAGTCTCCTTTCGGCCGAGGCTATTTGCTCTCCTCGGCCTGTTGTTCATCGTGAATGCGCTTGAGGGCGTAAAGACCCTCCATGAGCACCGGTGCGCCGCCGCCGATGCTGGCCACCTCGAAGGCCTCGAGGACTTCCTCCATCGTCGCGCCCAGGCGCAGCGCCTTCTTCGAGTGGGTGTAAACCTCATGCTTCATGCCCTTGAAGGCGAGGAGTCCGATCTCGATGAGCTCGCGCGTCTTGGGGTCGAGGTGGCGCGTCTCCTCCTTGAAAAACCCCCAGTGCATCTGGCAATAAACCTCGAAATAATCCGGGTCGAGCTCGGCCCCGAAGCCGAGCACGTCATATACGAAGCCTCTGTCCTTATGGATTCTATCGGTGATGCGTTTCACTTTTTCCTCGCGGGTTTCCGGCGCCATGGCGTAACTCCTCTCAAATTAGGGCGGGACGATATTTGATGAAAAAACCGCATCGGGCGGGAGGGACATCCCCCCCGCCCGCTTAAATCCAATACACTTCGTTAGAACAGAAAAGATCTATTTTTTCTTCTTTTTATATCCCATGTCTTTGAAGACTTTGCCGTAAAAATCGATCTGGCCTAAATATGCTTCCTTAAGTTTGGGACCCGATAGCGGCGAAAGCTTCTCGCCGAATTTCTTGATCAGTCTTTTGAGGGTTTTGCTCTTTGAGGCCTTGTGAAGCGCCGCCTGTAGAATGGCGATGCGATCCTGGGGCGTGCCCTTGGGGGCGATGAAAACGCGCCAGGATTTATACTCATAGTCTACCCCAAGTTCATAGAAGGTGGGATGCTTGGGAAACTCAGGCATGCGATTTTTGGACGCCGTGGCGATCAGGGTAAGATCGCCGCTCTTGACCCGGCCCAGGGTGCCGCCTGTAGTGACGTTGGCCCAACCTAAATCCGTATGGCCACCATACATGGCCTGCCAGGCTTTGCCGCCGCCCCGGAAGGGCACGTGCTTGAACTTGACATTGGCGGCCCGCATTATCTGTATAATACCCAGATGGCTTGAGCCCCAGGCGCCGTTCGAGGAGATCGAAATCTTGCCGGGACGCTTCTTGGCATCGTCGATCAGGTCCTTATAAGTCTTCCATGGAGTCGTGCTTTTCGTCACGAGCATAAATGGGGAACCATTTACCTGGAAAACCGGAATAAAATCTGTTTTGGGATCAAAACCCATGTTCCGCGCATGAGGCGCGATGGCGAAATGGGAGCCTGAGCCGAGCGCAATGGTATAGCCGTCGGGCTTCGAGCGCTTGAGGGCGGTCATGCCGATCTTGCCGCCGGCGCCGCCGCGCACCGTGCACAGAAAAGGCTGTCCCAGGTATTCGTGAATAACACTCGCCACCGCCCGGCAGTGCATGTCGTGCGAGCCGCCCGCGCCGGTAGCCAAAATCACCTTGATGGGCTTAATCGGATATTTCGCTGCACCAGCCTGGGGCGCTACCATCAAACTTGCCGCCACGACCATGGCGAACACACATAAAATCCCTTTTCTCGTAAGCATATTGCATTCCTCCTAAGGTTAATGAATGCGGCTTACAAGTCGGCCCAGGGCCGCTTCCAAACCGCCATTCCCAAAAGCGCTACACTAAGGAAAATAAAGAAGGCCGAAATCGGCCGGGTCAAAAAGACGGTAAAATCGCCGTCCGAGAGTACCAGCGCCTGTTTCATCGACTCCTCCGCCGAGGCGGTGAGTATATAGGCGATGACAAGAGGCGCCAGCGGAAAATTCAACTTGCGAAGACCGAATCCGAACAAGCCGAATAACAGAGCAACTTTCACATCCTCCATGCTATTCTGGTAGATGAAGCCGCCGACAACACAGAAAAGCAGGATGATGGGTACGAGAATCGACTGGCGAATGGTGACGATTCGGGCAAACAGGGGGGTCAGCAGCTTGCCCTGAAGCAACATGATGGGATTTCCGATCAGAAGCAGCGTGAAGATACCGTACATGGTCGCGGCATGCTCTTGAAAAAGATTAGGCCCCGGTCTCAAGCCCTGGGCCATGAACGCGCCCATCAGAATGGCGGCCGAGGCGCTGCCCGGGATGCCGAAGGCCAGCGTGGGAATCAGGTCCGCCCCCGCCACTGCACTGTTGGACGCCTCCGCGGCGGCAACCCCCTCGTAGCTTCCCTTGCCAAATTCCTCGGGGCGCTTGGCGGCCCGCTTGGCCAGCGCGTAGCTGATGAAGGTGGCGATGGCAGCGCCGGTGCCCGGAATGGCTCCGACGGCAGTGCCGATGAGCGAGGAGCGCATGATGGTCCATTTTACGTTGACGATTTCCTTTAAATCGAGCGGTTTGCCCCCCTTGAGGTGGGCCGTTTCGGGTGGGATGGAAAGCACGGAGAGCTTCTTTTCAGACTGGACCAGCACCTCGCTGATGGCGAACAGGCCGATGAGCATGGGAACGGTTCCCACACCATCCATGATGTTACCGATGCCGAAGGTGAAGCGCTCCGCTCCCGAGATGATGTCCTGGCCGATGAGGCCAATGAGGATGCCGATGAGCATCGAGAGTAAGCCCTTCAAAACCGAAGAACCCGTCACGGCGGAGATAATCGTTAGCCCCATCACCATCAGGGCGAAGAACTCGGTCGGCCCGAAGAGCAGCGCCACGGCGGCAAGCGGAAAAGCCGCGACGATAAGAACGATGTCGCTAAATGTATCGCCCAACGTCGATGAGTAAAGTGCCATCTGGATGGCACTTTTAGCCTCGCCCTTTTGCGCCAGGGGATAGCCGTCGAAAGAGGTGGCCGCAGCAGCAGCCGTGCCCGGCGTGTTAATCAGGACGGAAGGAATAGAACCTCCGAAAAGGGCGCCTTTGTGAATCCCCAGCAGGAAGGGAATGCCATTTATCGGCGCCATGAAAAACGAAAAGGGAACCAGGACGGCAATCGCCATCACGCTCGTCAGGCCCGGTATCGCACCCACGGTGATTCCCGCAAAAACACCGATCGTAACCATGACCAGCGCCTGGAGAGTGATCGCCTGCCAGATGGCTTCAAAAACCTGTTCCATTTAAGACGCACCTACAAACAATTCGCCTTCGGGCAGGATTACCTTGAAGGAGAACCAGAAAAACCGCTCGATTACAACTGGCGTCAATAGCGCCACTGGGGCGACGAAACGCCAGTCCCTCGTACCAAAGAATATGATGAGAATGGCCAGGAATATTGGCGAGGTCAGGTGAAACCCTAACCACTCAAGGGCGTATACATAAACCACAGCAAGGATGAAAACGAAAAAAGCCTGAAAGGAGGACCGTTTGCTCGAGCCCGGCATGAGTTCGGGCGATCCCCTATCCCTCAGCGCGTTTCCCGCGAGAAGTACGCTGACCAGCCCGAAAATGGCAATCGTAATTTGCGGAAACGTTTCGGGTCTGAAAATCCGGCCCGCGAACTCGCTCTCTGCGGTCGATGAAATAATCTGGGTGGGGATGAGGTAGAAATAGTAGATGATGCTGAATATGATGAAAACAATTCCGACGATCAGGTTCGTTCTGTTCATCTGGGTGCACGTCCTGGGCGCAACAGGCCCTGTTAGCGATTCCGTGGACCGCAGAAATCCACCTGTTTAAAAGGATTTAGTCGGTCAGGTTTTTCATTAACCTAAAAAAGATACCATCCCTCCGGACGATATCTCAAGCAGTGGAAAATAGGGGGCGAAACCGGGAAGGACGAAACCTGAAAACGGCGTCCCCTTCCCCGAAAGGAGTTGGACACCCGCCAGGGGGTTTGAACTCCCGGCACAATTTCAGATAAAAGGATGGAAAATTACTTTTACAATGATGGAACCCGGAGAAAAAATCGAAAAGATAAAACTGAAATACGCCCGATCGTTTTGAAAACTATCCAGCTATTATAAACGGCCGAAAACCCATTCCAGTCCGTTTTTTACAGATGAAACCTCATGCAAACCATGAGAAAAGGAGCTTTTTCTCATCCGGCTTGCGATCCGGGATCGGTTAAGTGCCTGATAACTTTATCGATTTGCCCGTACGGGCCGCCTCGTCGATGGCGAGCGTCACCTCGACCGTCCGCCTCCCCTCGCGCGCGGTCGTGTGGGCCGAAAGGCTCCCGATCGCCAGATGATCGAGCCAGGAGCGCGTCTCGTTGGCGATGGGTCCCCAGAATTCGCCCAGCGCCCAGTCGCCCGATGAATTCGTCTGCATGAAAAGCATGTTGACCTGATGGTCGGGGACATAGGCGTGGGGCACGCCGTTGTCGGTGAAAAGGAGGCTGTCCTTGTTGTCCATGTCGAGGAGAATCACCCCCTCCTCGCCCAGTATCTCGAACCGGGCGCTTTGCCCGTAGGTCGGGTACTTGGCCGGGAGGGCGTAAAAAATCCCCAAATTCACCACGGCGCCGTTCGCGAAGGTGATGATGGTCCAGGTCACGTCGTCCGCCTTGTGTCCCATGCTCCTGAAAATTTTCCCGTTGCTCCGCGCGACGACCTCGACCGGCGGGACACCCTCGAGGTACCAGCAGGCCATGTCCACGTAGTAGGTCAGAACGTCCATCACCGGGGTGGCCTCGGGCGAGCGCTTTATAATCTGGAGCATCTGGGCCCGCGAGTTGTAGACCCGCGAGGTGATTCCGAGTATCTGACCGAGCCGGCCCTGGGCGATCTGCTCCTTGGCGAGCATCCAGCGGCGGTCGTGGCGGCGTGAGTAGCCGACCCGAAGCTCCACCCCGGTCCGCTCCACCGCCTCGACGATGCGGTCGGCGTCCTCGAGGGTGAGCGCCAGCGGTTTTTCGACGAAAACGGGCTTACCCAGCTCAAGGGCCTGGAGAATCGCCTCGGCGTGATCGTGTTCGGGGGTCGAGACGATGACCGCGTTCACCTCGGGGCGGGAGATGACCTCCAGATTGTCCCCCGATGAGAGGTGGGCGGCCACGTTTTCGGCGAGGGAGTCCGCCCGCTCGGGGTCCTTGTCCGAGATGGCGAGAAATTTCACCGAGGGGTGGCGGGCCGCCATATTGGCCCGAAGGGTTCCGATGCGGCCCGAGCCCACGACGGCGACTCCGAGTTCTTTTTTCTCCATGGCGATTGGTCTCCGGCGGTGTTGCGAAGGTTTTAAATCGTGATTGAGATTGGGGTATTATACGCCCTCTTCTCTTATTCTCCGACCTTGGGAGCGACTCACGATGCGAATCACGGAAGCGGATGTCTGGGAAACGGCGAGCCAGGTGAACCAGCGCTCCAGGAACCGCTACGGCGGCGCGACACGCCTTGATCGCGTGATCCTCCGGCTCAGGGACGACGCCGGAAACGAGGGCTGGGGCGAGGCCATGCCGGTCAGCTTCACCGAAGAGACCGGGGCCGCAGACGCCGCCGTCCTTCGGGAGGCCGCCGGCAAGATCGCGGGGCGCGAGGTGGAGGACCCGGCCGCCGAGGTGGACCGCCTGGCGGATTTCGGCGGGCTCAAGGCGGCCCGCACGGGCCTTGAGACCGCCCTGCTGGACCTTTGGGCCAGAGCCTCGGACAGGCCCTTTTCGGACGCCCTGGGCGGCGAGCGGCGGGATCGCTTCGCGCTCGACGGGCCCATCGGCCTTGTTTCGCTCGAAGAGGCCGCCGAGAAGGCGAAGGGCTTTCTCGCCTCAGGCATCTCCACCCTCAAGGTCAAGGCGGGCCAGGACCTCGAGGCCGACGCCCGGCGGCTGATCTCCCTCCGAGAGGCGTTCGGCGACCGAATCCGGCTCCGTACGGACGCCAACGGCGGCTACTCGGCCGATGAGGCGATCCGGTTTTCGAAAAAAATTCTTCCCGCCGGGGTCGATCATTTCGAGCAACCCGTTCTCCCCTCCGAGGAGGGATGTTTCGATGTGTTCAGGGAGATTCGGGCGATGGGCATACCAATCGCGGTGGACGAGTCGCTCTTCTCGCTCGATGACGCCGAGCGGCTCATCGCCGAGGACGCCGTGGATGTGGGCATCATCAAGATCGCCAAATTCGGCGGGCCGCTTGCCGCGCGTGAGGTGGCCCGCGCCTTCGAGGCGGCCGGAAAGGCCTGCATTCTCAGCTCCTCGTACGAGTCCCATATCGGCAAGTCGTCGGGCCTGGCCCTCGCCCTCTCTCTTGAAAACTGCGACCGCGCCCATGAACTCAGCCACTTTGCGGAAGAAGAGGATTTCACCCGATGGCGCCATGATATTTCAAGGGGGGTCATGTCGCGCCGCGAGGGCACGGGCCTTGGCGCCGAGGGGATTCTGGATCGGCTTGAGGCGATGGCCGTTCCCGCCTGACCCGCTCCGGAACGGACGCGCTCCCGCCGGCGGCGATTGCGTGCCCGGCTACCCTGCCTAGGGGGAAACTCCGGCGGACCCGGACCGTTTGTCAGGCCGCCTCGAGCGAAGGGGACGCGGCTTCGGGCTCGCCTTCGACCGAAAGCCGCTTTCGCTGGATGAGGAAAACCCCGCCCAGAATCAGCGCCCCGGCGGTATGCGCGAAAATCCCCGGCCAGAAGAGCAAAATGGCGGCGGCGATCAGGAGCGCCCGCATCGGCGCCCCGAAGGGGAAGTACATGTGCCCCACCATCGCCGCCGAGAGGCCCGTGAACCCGATTACGGCCGCGACCAACGCCTCGAGCGCTGAAAGAGGCTTCGTCCCGATGAGCAGGAGCGGCGTGTAGGCGAACATCAGGGGGATGACGTACATGCCCTTCGCCGTCCGGAAGGCGGCCCACGCCGCCTTGGCGGGATTGGCGTCCGCCAGTCCGGCCGCCGTATAGGCGGGCACGCAGACCGGCGGGGTGAAGCAGCTGTCCAGGCTGTACCAGAACACGATAAGGTGGGCCGCCAGCACCGTCAGCCCGATCGACTCGCCCAGCTCCAGCATGGCCGGGACCGCCATGACCGACAGGACGATATAGGCCGCGCTCGTCGGAAGTCCCATGCCGAGGACGAACGAAGCGATTCCCACCAGCAAGATTCCCAGGAAAAGGTTGCCCTGCGATAACGAGACGACCAGGGAGGAGAATTTAAGCCCCAGGCCCGTCTGGTAGAGTGCGCCGATGATGATTCCCACGGTAGCCACCGCCGCGCAGATGGGAAGGGTTTGCTTCGCGCCGCTCTCCATCGCCAGGAAGATATTCCAGACGCCTTCGGCGACGCTCCTGGCGACTTCGCCCGGGCTGACGCCCTCGGCCCGCGCTTTCTTGATCAGCCTCCAGGCGCCCTTCAGGAAGGCGAGCAACACGACGGTGAGGATGCCGAAGATGCCGGCGTAGGGCACGCTCCGCCCCAACATCAGGTAGGCGAAGATCACCAGCGGAGGAAGCAGAAAGAAACCGCCCTCCTTCATCACCGACCACACCGGCGGCACCATGTCGCGGGGCATCCCCTTCAGCCCCCCCTTCCGCGCCTCGAAGTGAACGATCATGTAGACCGAGAAGAAATAGAGCGCGGCGGGGAGGATCGATACCTTGACGATCTCCCAGTAGGAGATTCCCGTGAACTCGACGATGAGAAAAGCCGAGGCGCCCATGACGGGGGGCATGATTTGGCCGCCGGTCGAGGCGGCCGTCTCGATCCCCGCCGCGGTCTCGGGTTTGAAGCCCGTCCGCTTCATCATCGGGATGGTGAATGTCCCCGTCGTAACGACATTGGCGTTCGTGCTGCCCATGATGGTGCCCGTCATGGCGCTGGCGAAGATTGACGCCTTGGCGGGCCCGCCCCGAAGTCTTCCCGCCACGGCGGTGGAGAGTTTGACGTAGAAATCCGCCGCTCCCATCCGGTCCAGGAACGCGCCGAAGAGGATGAAGAGGAAGATGTAGACCGAAAACACGCTCAGCGGCGTCGTCCAAAGCCCGTCGTAAGTCATGTACTGATGGTCGATGATAAGGGTGAAGGTCTCGCCCTTGTGCGCCAGCTTCCAAGGGAAATAAGGACCGAAATAGGAATACACCAGAAAAAAGAGCGAGATCATGGGAAGCGTGGTGTTGATGGTTCGCCGGGTCACCTCAAACGAGACGAGGATCGCGCAAACTCCGAGAACGTAGTCGAGCGGTAAAATGGGGTCAACGTAGGGCAGCCGATCGATGATGTAATCGGTGAAAAAAACTGGGTAGCCGATCGAGAGCAAGCCCATCACGAGGAAAATACCCGACGCCCAGGCCCGCCACCCCTTCTCCTCGGGAAGGCGGATCAAGAAGATCAGCGCCACCCCGAACATGTAGGAAAGAGTCCGCTGAAACAAGGGCTCGTAACCGCCCGTGTAAGCGATATCCAGGTGATAGTAAGACATCCCGACGGCTACGGCCGCGATGAGCCAGTCGATCGGTCTCCTCTTGGCGATGTCGGCCATGCGGGATCCTTCATGGGGAGGGCGGCTCTCACCCCGCGGCGTCAAGCGCCGCCGCGGGGTGAAAACGAACTGGTTGAGTGCCGCCTACTCCTTGTAGAAACGCGCGGCGCCCGGGTGCAGCGGAGCGCCGAGGCCCTTGCCGGCCGATTTCGGATTCCATTTCTTGTAAATCTTGTGGACGCCGCCGAGGAATTTTTTATTATCGACGATGATCTTGAGCGTGTTGTAGACCACGCTCGGGTCCATTTTGTCGGTGGTCAGGAGGACGCCGTTCGCCCCCACGGACGGTGTCGCCTTATCGATGCCCCGGTAGATGCCGCCCGGAATCTTGCAGGGAGAGAAGCCGGCCTTTACGAGCATGTTCTTCGCGTCATCCTCCAGTTTGAGGAACCGGAGGTTGCGTCCGAGCGCCGCCTGGATTCCGGCGCCGTTCGGGTCGCCCGAGTTGTGAAAGTAAAAATCGATCTGACTCGAGCGAATCGCCCGCGACATGCCGTTCACGCCCGCGAAATTCAGCTTGTAGCCGCGCTTCTTGAGATCTTTGTAGCTGGATCCGTAGTGTGTGACGATGAGCCGGGTAATGTACTCCGTGCTCGTCCCCTTCTTTGCGGGCCCGACCTTGAGCGGTTTCTTGGAGTTGACGATGTCCTTCCATGAGCGGATACCCGCGTCCATCTGGTCCTTCGCGGCGTACTGGTGGTAGCAAGACTGCCAGAACTGGGCAATGCCCCGCAGATTCGGATACTTCTTCTTGAAGGGCACCTTGCCCGCCGTGGCGTTCGCGACGAAGTTCGAAAACGAATAGCCGATGTCGCCGCCGCCGCTGCCGATGCGGGCGGGGTTCGCCCGGCCGCCGCCGGGGACGACGCTGAATTTGAAGTTTTTCGCCTTGCGGTTGACGATGTCGGCCAGGCCCGCTCCGAGGCGGCCCATCGTGCCGCCGAGGCTGCCGACCACGAGTGAATACTGCTTGGGCGCGCTTTCCGCCCGGTTGGCCACCGCGAGCGGTGCCGCCAGAGCCAGGATCGCTGCAATAATCGTTGCCTTTCGCATGATTTTCCTCCTGTTTTCGTTCTCGGCCTACGCTTATGCGTACACCCTTCATGGAAGAAGGCATGCCGGCGAAAATTTTAAAAAAAAGCCGCCATGCCGCCACTGCTTGGCTTGAATTTATTTAACCGCGTAGTGGATATATACTACAAACACGGAGGGAAAGATATCAAGACAACGGAGTCTCGAATAGCGGTGGGCGGCGTGTATTGGCGCCTCTGGACTTCGCCCAGGACGCCCGCCGGAGACGTTCACCTGGGGTGTTCACCGGATACGGGGGGGAGATAGAACGAAATGCCGTTTTACAACTGGAACGAGATGAGGCGGAAGAACCTGGCCGCGCCCTCGGAATCGGAGGGAAGCATCATCATCGGCGAGCACGTGACGCTGAACCGCTCGGTCGCCGCCCCCGGCAAGCTGGCGCGCCCGCACAGCCACGGCTGCGAGCAATTGATCAGCATCGTGAGCGGATCGGGGTGGTTCCGGATCGGAGACGAGGAGCGGACCGTCACGGCCGGCGAAATTCTTCATATCCCGTTGGGGACGGAGCACGAGTTCAAGAATACGGGGGACACCGAGCTCGTCTATCTCTCGTTCAAGAATAAATCCGAGGATTGGCCTCCCCCGACGGCGACCATGGACTAGGCCTGCCCTTCTATTTTTGCCCCCTTCCCTTTTGACGGAAAAGGCGGGCCGGTTTTCACCGTTTATGGAGGCTCGGGGATGCCCTTTTACCGCTGGAACGATATGAAGCGGCGCAATCTGGTGAAGACGACCGACTCCGAGGGAAATCTCATTCTCGGGGAGTTCACCACGGTGACCCGCCAGGTCCAGGAGCCCGAAAAGGCCACCCGGCCGCACACCCACGGCTGCGAGCAGATGATTCAAGTCGTCGAGGGCGAGGGGTGGTTCCGGGTGGGCGATGAGGAGAAAACCGTCCGCGCCGGCGAGGTGGTGCATATCCCCGAGGGGACGCTGCACGAGCAGCGAAACGCGGGAGATGGACGCTTCATCTATCTCTCGTTCAAGAACCGCTCGGAGGACTGGCCCCCGCCCGAGGCGCTCGATTCCGAATGATCCCCTGAAGGTCCGATAGTACCTGAATACCAAATGAATCCCCGAAAACCAGGCCCTAGCTCCGCTCTTCGATCTCCTCGGCCGTGATCGGCAGTTTGACCACCTCGCCTCTCGCAGCGGAAAGGTCCATCGCCATCGTCAGCAGCAGATTCTCGTGGCCCTCGGCGGCCGTCGTGTGGGGCGTGTCGATTCCCATGTAAATACGGGCGAGCCAGGAATTCGTCTCCTCGCGCATGGGACCCCAGAGCTGGCCCAGGGCGATGTCGCCCGGCGGATAGCTGGTCAGGAAGCTCACGCTCTTGCGCTCGGTGGGCCGCTGGGTCGTGTGCGGGGTGTCAGAGGCGATGACCAGATCGCGGTGGGTGTCGTCGATCGTCAGCACCCCGTCGGTCCCCACGATTCCGATCTCGAGGCTGTAGACCGTCGGCGGCCATAGGGGCGGCAGCGCCCAATTGATGCACATGTTCCAGATCGTTCCGTCCTCGAACGTGAATACCCCCATGGTGGCGTCTTTCGTCCCGTAGGGGACGAACGCCTTGGCCACCGAGCGGGCGTAAACCTCGGCGGGGTTTTTGCCGGCCAGAAGCCACATGCAGATGTCGAGGGTGTGCGTCCCGGAAATGACCATCGGCGTCATCTGGCGGGGGTTCTCCGCCGCCTGGAGGGTGCCGATGGGCGTCAGGCTGTTTAAAAAGGCGCGCGAGACCACGGTGGTCACGTCGCCCAACTCGCCCGCGCCCACTTTCTCCTTGGCGACCAGAAATCGCCGCCTGAAGCGCTGGGTGTAGCCGATGACGGTGTCCGATCCGTTTCGCTCGATGAGCGAGAGGAGTTCGGCCGACTCGCGCGCTCCGGTTGCCAGCGGTTTTTCGACCAGCATGGGGAGGCCCCGTTCGGCCACCGCGCGGACGGGACCGACGTGCATGGTCGAGTGGGTGGCGATGATCGCGGCGTTCACCTCGGGACGGTCGAGAAGCTCGTCGATGTCGGTGGTGAAAAAATCGGCCCCGGAGTCCTCGGCCAGTTTTTTTCCCGCCCCCTCGTCGATGTCGCACAACCCCAGCCACTCGACGCCGGGGTAGTCGGCGGCGAAGCCGGCACGGATTCGCCCAATTTTGCCGCATCCGATCAGGGCCAGGCCTATCGGTTTTTTTTCTCGTTTCGCGGCGTTCACAAAATCTCCTTTATATGACCGAAAATAAAGACCAAAATTTACGGCGATAAAAAATCCACCCGCGGCGGGTGGTAAGAGAACCATCCCTCGGGCCGGAGAAGGACCTGGGTTCCCGGCGCGAGGGTCTCGGCGTGTTTCCGAAATTCCTCGGGGCTATTCGACTCAGGAAAATAGTGCATCGGAATCACAACGTCGGGGCCCAGCCACTGGGTGGCCAGGGCCGCGTCGAGGGGGCTCATCTCCGAGGGGGTCTCGGGGAGCACCGAATCCACCGGCATCATCACCACCTGGGGATGGCAAAGCTCGGCGATGAGGCGGATGTCCCCGAACAGGCAGGTGTCGCCCGGATGATAGATTCGAACGCCGTCCTCCGTGTAGATGACGAATCCGAGGGGCGGCGATGACATGTAGACATCTTTCTCAGGAGAGATGAACGAGGCGTGATGCGCCACCGTGGCGCGTACCCTGACGCCCTTTACCTCCCGCGTCGCACCGGGCTGGGTTCCGAGAATCTGCGCCTTCGGCAGCCCCTCCCGATCCGCCAGAGCGCGCACATCGTGGCCCGACATGAAGACGGCGCCGGTACGCCGGGCAATCTCGACTGACTCGCCGACATGGTCCCACGCGCTGTGACTGACGAGGATCAAGTCTGCGGCGTCGATCTCCTCGGCCTTGAGTGGGCTGAGAGGGTTTCTGTTGAGGCAGGGGTCGATAAATATCCGCACCCCGCTCGCGGTGATGATCTCGAAAGCGGAGATGCCCAAAAAACGTATCTTGACCATTGCATCCTCCTGGCGCCAACGGCCGCCAACCGTTGCGCGAAATTGGCGGTGAAAGCGGATTCTAGCCATTCGATATTCACGGGTCGAGGCGCGGACCCTGGTAGAGCCAAAGGCCCGGGTTGAAACGCCCGCCGCCGGTTTTGGCGCGCATCATTTCTGCTGTTTCCAGTCCCCTTTTTCGTCATCCCACAGATCGAGAACTTCCTTGGCGGCGTAGAGCGCGTGGTTCGTCTTCGGAAATCCGATATAAGGCGCGCAGTTCAGGATGGTGTCGATCACCTCGCCTCTCGTCCCCCCGCGGTTCAGCGCCCCCCGGACATGCATTTTCACCTCTCCGGGGAGGTCCTGTGCGGCGGCGGTGGCGATGACGATCAACTCGCGGAACTTCATGTCGAGATGCGGCTGATCCCACATCTGCCCAAAACAGTATTCGTGAATGGCCCGTGCATGGGCCGGGGCGATCTCGTTCAGCTCGTTCCAACGCCCGGTGCCCTCGTCCCTGAAGGCTTGATCCCGGATCTCTTTTCCCCTGTCGTATTCTTGCTCGCTCATGCGCAGCTCCTCTCATGAATTGAAACCGATTGGGCGCCCGGCGCCGGGGGCGGCACCCGCCCCACACGCCATAGGCCGATAAATATTTCCTCTTGTGGAATCATCAGTTTCCCGCATCCCGGAAAACGCTCTTCCTCCCATTCGTCAAATACTCCAATTTCATATTTTTCAGTTGAAGCTTCATTTCCCTGTTTAAAAAACAAAAGAGATCGGGGACACAGCAAATCGGGACGCGCCAGCGTACTCTAATTTCATGGGTGGCGAGTTCTCCGAAAGCAATTCCAACGGCAAAAAGGAAGACGCGATGACGTATTCAATCTGCCAAAATTCCGCGCCGGAGTCGCCGATGAGGGAACACCCATCGACAATTCACGTCGTCTGCAACAATTCCGGCGAAAGCGAAAAAATCGAATCCCACCTCCGCCGCGAGGGTTTCTCCGTCCGGTGTTTTCCGGACGGGGAATCGTTCCTGGCCGCCAGCCACCCCTCGCCCGACATCATCCTGCTCGGCATCGCCCTGCCCGGAATCGGGAGTCTCGAGACCCTCGCGCGCATCAACAACCTCTATGCGGACTCCCGGGTCATTCTTCTCTCCGATCATGAGAGGGCCGAATTCTGCTTCCGGGCGATGCGACTCGGCGCTCACGGTGTGGTTCTCGAGCCGTATGCGCCGGGCCACCTCTGCCATTCGATTCAAGACGCCTTGAACACAAAAAACCTGCTGAGCGAGATTAAAAGGCTCAAGAGCGAACTGCGAATCAGGCACGACTTCAAAGAAATCGTCGGATCGAGTCCCGTCCTTTGCAAAATGATGGACGATCTCAGGCGGATGGCCGAGAACAATCTCCCCGTCCTCTTCCGGGGAGAAAACGGCACCGGCAAGGAACTCGCCGCACGCACTCTCCACTACAACAGCCAGCGCTTTGATGAGCCTTTTTTCACCATCAACTGCGCGGTCTTGAGAAAAGAAAGCTCTCTGGATGAGGTGTTCGCCCCTATCCTGACGACCCTCTCCCGTAAAGACAGAAAACCGGGGTCGGAGTGGCAGCGTCACCAGGGCGGAACCCTGTTCCTCGACGAGATCGGCGACATGGACCCCGCCCTTCGGATAAAACTCCTCGGAAGAATCGGCCCGGACGGAAACTTCCGCGTCTCTAGCTCCGGCCCGACAATCGGCGCGAGGCTCTTCTTCTCGGTTCGGACCGATCCCCGCGACCGGGAGCGGGCGGAGCGGGTCATCTCCAGCCTCTCGGAGCGGTTCGCGCTCCGCGAAATCAACATTCCCCCGCTACGGGACCGCATGGGCGATATCGAACCTCTCGTGAAGCATTTCCTCTCGGAATTCGAAACCGGGGCACATGGCCTGGTCTCCCGCGTGAGCCGAGAGGCGCTCGAGGTCCTGGGCGCCTACGGTTGGCCGGGAAATATCCGGGAGCTCAAGAACATCATTCGCCAGGCCTCTCTCATGAACGCGGCTTCCCCTATCGACCTGGGGGACCTTCCGCCCTCGATTCGCACGGGGGCGGTCCGCACCGACGACTGGGCCGGAAGCATCCGGGCCGAAAACAAAGTTGAATCCAAGAGAGGAGAACCGGCGGCCGAAGCCGGCGAGCCGCCTCCGATCGATCATCCGCCCCGGGAGGAGAAACCCGTCCTTAATTTCTCGCTCCGGGAAACCGAGAAGCGCCAGATCCGCCGGGCGCTGGACCATACGGACGGTAACCTTTCCCGCGCGGCCTCCCTTTTGGGGATCAGCCGCTCCGCGCTCTACCGCCGACTGGAGAAGTTGGGCATTTCCAGATAATCGCGAAAAAGTCCGTCCGGGCTCAAACCCCCTCCGGCAGGGGGAGCTTAACCGCTTCCCCGGCCCGGACGGACGCCTCGATTGCCGTCGTGACCTCCAGGGTCTGGCGGGCTTGATCGGCCGTGGTGTGGGGACACGGCCTTCCCGTCGCCAGATGATCGATCCAGGACCGCGTTTCCTCTCCCAGGGGCCCCCAATAGTCTCCCAGCGCGCTGTTCCCCGAGGCGTTGCTCGTCAGGAACACCATCTCCAGCCTATGACCCGGTACATAGGCGTGCGGAAAACCCGCCTCGGTGTAGAGGATGTTCTCCTTGTGATCCTCATCCAGGAACAAGACCCCTTTTTCGCCCAGCACCTCCGTTCTCACCAACCGCCCGTGGGTAGGGTATTTGGGGGGGAGCGCGTAGCCGACACCGACGCTCACCGCCGCGCCGTCGGCGAACGTCACAACGGCCCAGGTCACTTCGTCGGCGTCGTATCCGGCCTCGCGGTAGACGACCCCGTGTCCCCGCGCATAGACCTCGACGGGCGGATTTCCCTCCATGAACCAGCAGAACAGATCCACCAGATAGGTTAGCGCATCCTGAACGAAGGTGGCGTCGAGGGATCTTTTTAAAATTTCGATTCCGTGGGCGCGCGTGTTGTAGAGACGCCCCGTCCCCCCGACGAGACGCCCGAGGCGGCCCTGGATAATCTGCTCCTTGGCCAAAAGGTAGCGCCGGTTAAAGCGCATGCTATATCCCACCCTCAGCTCGGTTCCCGTCCTCTCGGCGGCGTCGAGCATCCGGCCCGCGTCCTCGAGGCGAAGGGCGATGGGTTTTTCGACCAGAACGGGTTTTCCACGCTCCAGCGCCTCGATGACCGGTTGGGTATGCTCGGGCTCGGAGGTCGAAACGATGACGGCGTCCACCTCGGGTTGGGAGATGAGTTCGAGGTTATCTCCCGAATGGGTGTCGGCCCCGGTTTTTCCGGCAAGCTCGGAGGCCCGGGCGGGGTCTCTGTCCGCGACGGCGAGATAGTTCACGGCGGGATGCGCCCCCGCCATGGTGGCGCGGAGGGTCCCGATACGGCCCGAGCCGATGACGGCGATTCCGATTTGTTTATGGCGCATGATTCACCCTAAAAAGTTCGGGCGACCTGCCCGTCTCCGACAGGTGCTGAAATTTTTTCCTACAGGTCGTCCATCGCCTTGAGCATATTGACCTGGTTGGTGTTGCCCATGTGGTAAAGCTGGATGGCATCGCGGTAGATCTTCTCGATCGGGGCCTCCCTCATCACGCCCATGCCGCCCCAGATTTCCACCGCGCGCGTCGTGACGAAGTTGAGCATATTGACCGTCATGACCTTCGTCGCCCGCGCCAGCTTCGGGTCGTCGCTTCCCCCGTTGTCGATGCTGGTGGCCGAGCGCCACATCATCGTCCGCGACGCTTCGAGCCGGGTGAACATTTCGAGGAGCAGCGAGCCGATAAGATGGTGCTCGATGATGGGTTTGCCGCCCTGGACGCGCTCTTTCGCATAATCCAGCGTCAGTTCGTAGGCTCTCCGCGCGATGCCCAGCGCTGTCGAGGTGGCCTCGAGCGTGCCGATGTTGGTAATGTCTCGGCGGCCCGCATGGACCTCGTTCTCCACGCCCAGCAATTCGCTCTCAGGTATTCTACAGTCGTTGAAAATAAGGTCGTGCTGCGGATAGAGGCGCAGCCCCACCTTGTCGTGCAGGCGGCCGACCTCGAACCCTTCCTTTGGCGGAAAGAGCATGAATCCCGAAGTCCCCTCCGTCCAGGGAACGGATTTGTCCGTGCGCGCGAATATCGTCATGAATTTCGCTTGGGCCCCCATGGCGATGAACTGCTTGGTTCCGTTCAGGATGTAATCGCCGCCCTTGCGCTCGGCTGTGAGCCCGGGCCCCGCCGAAAGCGTCCCGCTGTAGGGGAGCGAATTGTCGCTTCCTGCGTTCGGCTCGGTGATCCCGATACTGATGCAGTAGCGGGGGTCCTCGAGGAAACCGGGAATCACGCGTTTGACCTGTTCCTCCGTGGCGATCGCCATCAGCCCGAAAAGCGCCTTCCAGTTGTGGCTGTAAACCTTCGAGACCGCCGGCTCGCCCGCCGAAAGTTCCTCGATCACGATACACTGGGTCAGGACATCGGCTCCGCTGCCGCCGTATTTCTCGGGGACGGCCAGCGCGTTGAAGCCCAACTTCGAGCCGCGCTCGACCAGCTCCCACGGAAACGAGTCCTCGCCGTCCGGGAGGCGGTCGAATTCGGTGCACTGCGGGATAAGTTCGTCGCGGGCGAAAGTCCGGGCCAAGTCCCGTATCGCGCGCTGCTCCTCGGTCAGACTGAAATCCATATGAATTCCCCCTAATATTTTTTCAGATGAATGAATTTTCACTTTAGGCCGCCGTCCGCCGAAGCGTCAACGCCTCAGGTGCCTCGACAAAGAGGCAACCATGGCCGGAAAATCTGGCGCCGGCGAAATCGGGGCCAGTGGTAACGGTGGGAGGCGCCTCGTGATAGGCTGAAACAGGTTCTCTCCAGGAATGGACCCTCGAGGCGCTCTCGGGCTATCGCCCGGCAGGCATTCACCCGAAGCGAGGGAATCGCAGGAGGCAACAATATGAACGCTACCGAGAAGTTGGCGAAATTCATTGTCGAAACCCGGCTCGAAACGATTCCCGGGCCTGTCGTCCACGCCGCAAAGAGATCGATCGTGGACACTATCGGCGTGGCTCTGGCGGCGGGCGGGGAGCCCGTGGCGAAGAGTATCTCCGCCTACGTCCGGGGAATGTCGGAGGACGGGGTAGCCACTGTTATCGGAGCGGACCTGCGGACCTCCCCTCCCTGGGCGGCGCTGGCCAACGGCACTCTTGCGCACGCCCTCGATTTCGATGATACGAACTGGTCGATGGGCGGACACGCCAGCGCGGCCGTGCTTCCCGCCGTCCTGGCGCAGGGAGAGGCGCAGGGCGCCTCGGGGCCGGAGATCATCGAGGCCTTCATCATCGGTTTTGAAGTCGCCTCGAAACTGGGCGCTGGCACGAGCATGGGGCTATACAACAACGGCTGGCACCCCACCAGCGTGCTGGGCACGATGGGGGCCGCCGCCGCCGCCGCCCATCTCAGGGGGCTTGACGTCGAGACCGTCCGACTCGTCCTCGGGTGCGCCGCCTCGCAGGCCTCGGGCGTGCGGTCGAATTTCGGAACCATGACGAAACCGCTTCACGCCGGCCTCGCCGCCGAGGCGGGGGTGCGGGCGGCGGGGTTCGTCTCCGCCGGATTCACGGCCAACAGCGGGATCATCGAGGCGCCCATCGGCTATTGCGTTGCCTTCTCGGGCAAGGACGGCTACCGCCTCGATGAGATAACTGGCCGTCTGGGCAGCCCCTATGTCTTCGAGGAGCCGGGCAACAACCTCAAGCCCTACCCTTGCTGCATGTCGGCCCACGCCTCTATCGACGCCCTGCGCGATCTGATCGACGAGGAGAACCTTTCCGCCGAGGGGGTCGAGCGCATCGATCTGGCGCTGATGGCGCCGAATTTGTCGAACCTGAGCTATCACGAGCCGAAAACGGGGCTGGAGGGAAAATTCTCGGCTGAATATACCTTGGCGCGGATGCTGACGGACCGCTCCCTGACCTTGGGTACGTTCACAGACGAGGCGGTCAACGAGCCCGCCGTCCGGGAAACGATGAAGAAAGTTCACGTCCATCTGGCGGAAAACGAGGAATTGATCCAGGGCGCCTCACGCCCCATCACCCTGATCGTACAAACCGGCGACGGCCGCAGGCTCAAAAAGCGCGCGACCATTTCCCGGGGCAACGCGGGCTGGCCCCTGACCGACGAGGAGGTCCGGAACAAGTTCAGGGACTGCGCCGGAATGAAATTCGACCCGGAAAAAACCGGGGAGGCGCTATCGGCGCTGGACCGGCTCGAGTCGGCGTCCGACATTCGGCCCATTATGTCGCTGCTAGCCTGAGCCGCGGAACCTCGCCCACACCTCCGCCCTCTCCTGGGCCCAGCGAACGGGAGTTTCGGCCTGCTCCCGCTGATCCGCTTTTTCGGGGACTTCTGTGCGTTTGGAGGGACTTTTACCGCGAGACGATTTTGACCCATCCGGCATGGCGGCACGTCTCATGATCTCTCTGTTTCCCGGACAATTTGGCCTTTTCATTTTCACCTCAGACGCAATTTTTTTTACGCCACGAGATTCATAATCGTTCCGCGCAACTGATCCGGTTCGGGATCGGGAGCCTCTCCCTCCCTGGACGGAGCGGGTACGAAAATCGTCTCGGTTTTGGATTCGAGGTGAAATTTGCCCTGGAATTTAACGGCTGCGGCGACAACGTCTAACTGAGGGATACTTGATTCGACTATCATAAAAAAACTCCTTGCGCGTGGCGTCCTTCGCGCAAGGAGTTTCAAACTCCTCTTTCGTTCGGCAGGCCAACCATCAGTTCTATCCGGGCGGAACTGATTTGTGCCTTTGCGCCCCCGCCTCGCGGCGGGTTTGCCTTTATCGCGAAAGGACTAGGTCATATATGGGTCGGGGCGATAAAACTACCTCCAAGAGATAGTATGGGGCGCAGGCAAACATTTTTTGTTAGATTGGTGTTAGGTTATTGTTAGATTTACTGATAGAGAATAAAAACAAAGCGAAATTTGCTCAAAAACGCCTCCCCGGGAGGCAGATTCTCGGAGGAATTTCAGCATGACCTACCCGCAGGCCATCATTGCCGCCGCCGTCCTCATCGCCGGAGCTATTTTTCTCTCCGCTCCCCGCTACCGGATCATATCCACCCCCACATGGAACGTCGTCTGGCGCGTGAACACCAGCAGCGGCGAAACCGCCTACTGCTCCCAGGGCGAGGGCTCGTGCATCAAGTTGAGCGAAAAAGATATTTCACTGGTCCGCAAGTTGAAGAAATAGCTCCGCCTCCCCCCGGGCGGGGGGAGGCGGTGTGTTTCGCTTCGGATTATTTCAATCCCAGTTCGGCAGCTGCCTTGCGCAGGGCCGAATCGTTGAGTTTCGTGGTCGTCAGATAATCCGGGTGGCTCTTGATCCACCCGAGTTTCACCTGCTTGTCGGCCATGTCGTTGAGGTAGGCACGGACTTTTTTCGTGATGAAAGGTACGGCTCTGACCCGCTTGATGACCGCCAGAATCACCGGGTACTTGGCCTTCCATCCAATTTCCTTGAGCCCCGCGGTATAGACCTTGGCGAACTTTTCCGGGTTTTTCTTCCGGAGTTCGTGGGCCGTAAGCCATGCCTTGAAATAATTCACAAAAAGCCCAGGATGTTTTTTCAGCGTGGCGGGATTGCTGATCATCATCGCGCTCACGGTGTCGTACTTACAGAAATTCTCGAGAACGCGGACCTTTCCCCTTCTTTCAAGGATTTCCGACTGGGGGTCGATACCGACTCCAGCCGCCGCGGTTCCCGAAACAACCGCCTGGATGCGGGCCGCACCCTTGAGGCTCATCCACTTCAGGTCTTTTTCCGACATCCCGATCTTCGGCAGGCCATACATTTTCAGCGCGAAATCGAAGCTCGTCCCCTAACTCGTCGCGAAATACTGGCCCTTGAGGTCTTTTAGGGATTTCGCCTTCGAGCCCGGCTTGACGAGGATTTTCGCCATCTCGCAGATATCGCCCGCCTTGGCGATGCCGACGACCTGGCCTCCCTTGGCGACCGCCAGGGAGAAGGGCGAGAATCCCACCCCGCCGGCGGTGTCGAGATTGTTCTGGATGACAGCGTTGCGCATCGCTTTGCCCTGCTTAAAATAATTCATCGTGTACTGGAGCCCGTATTTCTTGAAATACCCCAACCGGTGGGCAACGACGTCAGGCGCTCCGTTCACCGAGCGGTGAACGCCGAGCCGAAGTTTCGCCGCTTCGGCGGCCGGGAGTACGGCGAGCATTCCAGCCACGAAAGACAAAACCACCGAAAAAACAAGACATTTCTTCATCACGGGGGGCCTCCCAATAGAAATTGAAACTCATTAAGGGGTGAGGTTCACCGACAAAATTCCAAATAATTTTTTCGAAATTATTTCAGATACGCTATCACAACTTCCGCAGAAACGGTAAACTTCCTTTTTCATTAACGAAATATTCTTCTTACAGGGTGAAACATTTCACCTTTAATCCGAAACGCGTCATTTTTTGCCCCGGAGGTCGCTCTCGATGTCAGGACCCTTGTATAAAATTCCGCCCCGCTCGGTCGACACCCCTTTCGGGGTGTACGACAACCTTCCGCCCGGGCCCGCCGAGCCCCTGCCGGAGCGGAGCCGGAACGTCCGCCGCATCGGCCACTCGGACATGAACGGCTGGGGCGACACCATGACGCTCCAGGTGCGGGACGGCTTCCTCTACTCTGCCCACTCGGGAACGGACGGCCACGACGGACTGACGATCCTCGACGTCAAGGACCCCACGAAGCCCAAGGTCGTCCACCAGACCGCCGACAAGACCGGCATCGCGCGTTCCCACAAAATCGCCCTCGTCGAAAATGTTCTCTACACGAACATGGAAAAACTACCCGGAGCGGGGATGGAGGACCCCGAGCTCATCGGCGGGCTACGGATTTTCGACGTCGAGGACCCGCGAAACCCCAAGTTCGTCAACTACGTCGAGGTCGAGGGACGTGGAATCCACCGGCCCATCTACGACCGGGCGCGGAAGCTGCTCTATTGCTCGGCGTTCAAGGACGGCTGCCGGGGGAAAATCATGCAGACCTACGATGTCTCCGACCCCTTCGGGCCCGAGCTACTCTCCGAGGCCTGGATCGAGGGGCAAAACGAGGCCGCGGGCGAGACGCCCTCGTGGGACTTCGATTACGTGGGCTGGGGCTGCTGGCTCCACGAAGCGAACCCTTTTGGAAACTACGCCACCTGCGGATTCTGGAACGGGGGGATCGCCATGTTCGACATGACCGATCCGCGCGAGCCCGAGTTCATGTGGCGCCACAACCCCCACGAGACCCACGGCTGGCCCGGCTCCTACCATACTTTTCTCGTACCGCCGGGCTCTGAGTTCGCCATCGCCACCACCGAGTGCTGCTCGATCGATTGCGGACACCCGCCCGCCTTCGTCACCTTCTACGACATGCGGAACGTTCATCACCCGCTGCCGATCAGCACCTTTCACCCCTACGAGATCGACCCGCACACGATGCACCCCCTCGACCAGAGCTGGTGCGAGACGGGCTCGAAGTACGGGGCGCACAACGTCTGGCTCGACATGAAAAAAGACGACTTCATGTACATTGCCTGGCACAACGCCGGACTCCGCATCGTGGATTGGTCGAATCCCTTCTCCCCCAAGGAGGTGGGTTACTACATCCCGCCCGGAAACAGCCACCGGACGGTTCCCCAGAGCAACGACGTTGTCGTGGACACCTCGACCGGGCTCATTTATCTCGGCGACCGCTGGGGGCTCGGAATCGACATTCTCGAATTCACGGGCTGAGGCCTGGTAGTTTTGAGAGGAAATCGATGGAAATGGAAGGCAAGGTCGCTCTCGTGTCTGGCGCGAGCCGGCGAATCGGCGCGGCCGTCGCCACCGGCCTGGGCGCGCGCGGCGCGGCGGTCGTCGTCAACTACCTGAGCAATAAAGAACGGGCCGAGGAGGTCGCGGCGCGGGTCGAGGCCGCTGGCGGGCGCGCCCTCCCCATCGCCGCCGATGTGCGCGACCGCTCGGCGGTCAAGGGCATGGTGGATGAGGCCGTCTCGGTCTTCGGAGGTCTCGACATTTTAGTCAACAACGCCCGAACGCCCCATCCCACACGCCCGATTCTCGAGCTGGACTGGGAGGAGGATATGCTCTCCCAGCTTCAGATCCACCTTGGCGGGGCGTTTCACCTCTGCCAGGAGGCGATTCCGCACATGAAGCGGCGCGGCGGCGGGGCCATCGTCAACATGCTCAGTATTTCGTTCCGGCGGGGAAATTACCTTTCCCACGCCTACGGGCCGGCCAAGGCGGCGCTCCGCAGCTTTACGATGAGCCTGGCGACCGAACTCGGCGAGTACGGCATCCGCGTCAACTCGGCCTCGCCCGCCACCACCGCCCCCGAGCGGGCGGACGATGCCCGGCGGGAGCGCCTCATCGCCCAGACCCCCCTCGGGCGAATCGCCACCCCCGAGGAAGTCGCCGACAGCGTGATCTACCTCTGCTCGGACGCCGCCCGCTTCGTCACCGGAGTTGACCTCCAGATCGCCGGCGGCCGTGACATGGCTTTTTAGACCAGTGTGGACCGTAGAAATCCTGTTCATCATCGCCGCGACGTTTGTGTTCGCCGGGTTCGTGAAGGGGCTGGTCGGCCTCGGCTTGCCGACGGTATCCCTGGCGATTCTCACGGCCACGCTCGGGCTGAAAGAAGCCATGGTCCTGATGCTGCTTCCCTCGCTCCTGACCAACGTGTGGCAGGGGATTGTGGGAGGCGCGTTTACCCGGATTCTCCGGAGACTCTGGAGCCTGCTCCTGGCCGGATTCGCCGGGACTTGGCTCGCCGTGGGCGTCCTGGCACGGGCGGACACGGTCCTCCTGACGGGTCTTCTCGGAATTATGCTATGCGTATACGCGGGGGTCAGTCTGGCGACCCCCCAGATTCCTCCGCCGGACCGGCGGGAACGGTGGCTCTCTCCCGTCATCGGCGGGGTGACGGGAGTTTTGACCGGACTCGTTGGTTCATTCGTTTTTCCAGCGGTTCCCTATTTCCAGGCTCTCGAGTGGCCGAGGAACGTCCTGGTGCAGGCTATGGGAATCTGGTTCACCGTCGCGACCCTGTCGCTGGCGGTGGGGCTGGGAAGCCATCGGCTTTTGCCCGCAGAATTGGGGGGCCTTTCCGCAGTCGCCCTAGTTCCGGCCATTGCCGGGATGTGGCTTGGGCAGCAGGTTCGGGGCCGGATGTCGGAAGAGAGGTTCCGCCAGGTCCTGCTCGTCTCGCTTTTCATTTTGGGGATGTATATCGCGGGACGATCCTTTCTGTAGCTTTGCCGCTCCTTTGGGCGACCTCCTACCGGAGCCTGGGAGCGGCGCGCATCAGAACAACTTCACCCCGGGGGCGTTCACCCGCGCGTGATAGAGCGAGGTGCGAGCGGTGATGAATAGGCTCCGCATGTCCTCGCCCCCCCAGGTGAAGTTCGCGGGCGGCTCGGGAACGAGGATAACGCCCAGGCAGGCCGCGTCGGGCGCGAAAACATGAATCCCGCCCGGCCCGGTGCAAAAAAGCGAGCCCGCGCTGTCCATTTTCATCCCGTCGGGCACGCCGTCGAGCTCGCCCGTTACCTCGGCCCAGACCTCGCCGCCGCTCACCGCGCCCCCCTCCCCCAGGTCGAAGGCGCGGATGTGGCGGCGCATCGTGTCGTTGACGAAGAGGCGCTTATCGTCGAGCGAAAAACAAAGGCCGTTGGGCCGATGGAAATCGTCGGCGAGCAGGGTCAGCCTCCCCCCCGGCTCGGGTTCAAGGCGGAATACCCCCTGGAAATCAAGCTCCGGCTCGCGCAGAACGCCGTATTCCGCCGAACGCCCTGATGTCGGATCGGTGAAATAAATCCCCCCGTCGCCCCTGACGACGATATCGTTCGGGCTGTTCAGCTCTTTGCCCTCGTAGTGGGTGGCGAGGACGACGGGTTCGCCTCCACCTCCTTCGGCGCGGACGACGCGGCTCGTCGCGTGCTCGCAGGTCAGGAGCCTTCCCTCGCCGTCGTAGGTGCTTCCGTTTCCCATGTTGGAGGGCTCCCGGAAGACCGACACCTCGCCGCCTCCTCCCGCCTTCGGGTTCCAGCGATGCATGCGGTTCCCTTTAATGTCAGAGAACGTGAGGTGCCCCTCGCGGGGGTGCCAGGCCGGCCCCTCGGTGAAAACAAAGTCGGCCGCCAACCGCTCGACTTTTACATCGACGCCGACCACTTCGTAAAAACGGTCGTCCCTGATCTCGGCAGTCATGCCGTCCTCCCTGTTATGGCTTGATCATGACGCGCATGACCCCGTCCTCGCGCGCCTTGAACATCCGAATCGCCTCCCCGAACTCGTCGAGCGAGAAGGAGTGGGTGAGCATCCGGGGGGTGTCGATCACGCCCTGCGTCATCAGTTCAATCGCCCGGGGATAGCAGTTGGGCGAGCCGCGCCCTCCGAAAACGGCGACTTCGTCCAGCACAATCCGGTCCGTGACGAAGGGGACATTCTCGCCCCCGTTGATCCCCTCAAGCACCGCCCGTCCTCCGCGGCGAACCATCGCCACCGCCTGCTTCATCGCCTCGGGAGGGCCGGCGCACTCCACCGAGAGATCGACCCCCCGGCCTCCGGTGTCCTTCATCACCACCTCCACCGGGTCCTCCTTCGTGATGTCGATGACGACATCGGCGCCAAGCTCGCGGGCGATGTCGAGCCGGTACCCCCTTCCGGTGATATAGGTTCTGGACGCCCCCATCGCTTTCGCCAGCTGAAGGACGGAGAGCCCGAGCAGACCCGGCCCCAGGATGGCCACCCGGTCGGCGGGCTCCACCTTCCCCCGGTCGAGGGCGTGGAGGGCGACGACCACCTGATTCACGATTACCGCCTCCTCCCAGCTCATCGACCCGGGCATTTTATGGAGATTGTTCGGCGGGGCCACGCCGTACTCGCTGAACGCGCCGTCCGCCGTGTGCCCGAGGAGCTTGTAGCCGCCATCCGGCTCCCCCGCCCGCTCGCACAGATGGTATGCGCCACGGATACAGGTGGCGCAGCGGCCGCAGCCGATGGTGGGCTCCATGATGACTCGGTCCCCCGGCTTCAAAGCGCTCCCGGCGCCGCTTCCGACGGCCGCCACCTCGCCGCACCACTCGTGCCCCTGAATGAAGGGATAGTACGGCGGCCACGCCGGCCTCATATGACCGTCCATGATATGAACGTCCGTCCCGCAGATACCGCAGGCGGCCACCTTGACCAAAACCTTGTCCGGCTCATGGGACGGAACGGGAATCTCCTCGATCCGCACGTCCGACGGCCCGTGGGTGACCGCCGCCTTCATCTTCTCGGGAATTGCCGGCATCGAAACGCCCTCCGGTGGATTAAGTCGAATGTTTATTAACCGAATGATCAATCATATTTCGTCCGCTGGGGAGCAGGGCGGTGCGAATGACATGCGCTACTTTTTTCGGGCGCCCGATTTTCCCTTCGCTCCGGCGGCCTTTTTCGCCTTGGTCAATTTCGCCTTGATAGCGGGCGGCAACTCGCCGGCCTTTTTTCCGCGCTTGAGCGACGGGAAAATATCGTTGGCGGTGCGCGCCGCCTGAAGCATATAGGGCATGCCGCAGTAGGTGGCCATCTGGAGGATGACCTCCATGATTTCGCGCTTGGAGGAGCCGCAATTCCAGGCGGCCTGGACATGGGTGCGGAGCTGAGGGTTGGCGTTCGCCATGACGCAAGCCGCCACGGCGCAGAGCTCGCGCGTCTTCTGCGGGAGCACATTCCGGTCGTAGAGCCCTCCGTAGCAAAACTCCATGAACATCTTCATGAAAGCGGGATCGGCCCAATCCGCCATGTCCGCGGCGATCCCCTCGGTGAACTCCTTGTTCCACAGCATCGTGCCGCGCTTGAGGGCGCGGGGCGGGATTTTGACGTTCTTTTTCGGCGGCATTTTCTCTCCTTGGTGGGCGTCACTTTATAAGCGCGCTTGGAGAGCCTTACCTGAAACCGGCCCACGCAAGCAAACGAAATAAATGGTACCCCCTGCAGGATTCGAACCTGCGGCCTCCGGATTAGGAATCCGATGCTCTATCCTACTGAGCTAAGGGGGCCCGAAGGATGGGTATTATCGCGAAGAGTCCTCTCGTCGTCCATGCCGGACGGGATGAATCCGGTCCGGCTTGGAAGACCTTGCCTGGAGGGTCTGGTCCGGTGTGGAGCGCCTGGCGTGGGGCGCTTGGCCTTGAAGACCCCGGCGGTCGTCAGTACTGGATCAGCGAGTGAACCGGATATTCACTGAAATTGTCGCGGCCGTTCAGGAACGAGAGTTCGATGAAAAAGGACATTCCGACAATCTCGCCGCCGAGCCGCTCGACGAGGTTGACGCAGGCCTGGGCGGTCCCGCCCGTCGCGAGCAGATCGTCGGCGATGAGGACTTTCATTCCCGGCTGGATGGCGTCCTTGTGTATTTCAAGAGCGTCCTCGCCGTATTCGAGCTCATAGGTCTCCGACTCGGTGTTCCAGGGCAGCTTGCCCGGCTTGCGGATCAGGACAAACCCGGCGCCCAGCTTGTAGGCCAGCGGCGCGGCGATGATGAAGCCGCGCGCCTCGGCGCCGACAACGATGTCCACCCCCTCGCCCGTGAACCGATCGGCCAGCAGGTCGACCGAGATCTGGAACGCCTTGGCGTCCTTCAGCATGGGGGTGATGTCCTTGAAAATAATTCCTTCCCTGGGAAAGTCCGGGACGTCCCGGATATGGCGAATTAATTCGTCCGGCTCGTTCATGTTAGCTCTCTTTTATTCAGGTCGATGAAAAGGTTCATGGAAGATACGTTAGCGGATTGCGCGGCTTTGTGCGATAGCGAATCTCGAAATGAAGCCGCGCGCCCCGGGCCTCGCCTGTTTTTCCCAGGCGGGCGATCACGGCACCGCCCCTCACCCGCTCACCGGGTTTCACCAGGTTGACGGCGTTGTGGGAGTAGACCGAGTGAAATTGCCCCCCCGGGTGGCGAATGATGACGGTCTTCCCCAACCCACCGGGGCCCCAATCGCTGAAGATAACCCGCCCGGCGGCGGCGGCGCGGACATTGGCCAGCCTGGGCGCGGCGATATCGATGCCGTCCGATTTCACCCCCCGCCGGGAGCCGAAGCGACGGACCACCTTTCCCTTGACCGGCCATTTGAATTTGACGGCCCCGCTCCGGCCGCCGCTTCGGTCGCCCTTCCGGGGTGATCGCCGGGCCCCTTTTCTCGTGCTTTTAGGGGGGGCCGCCCACCGGGGACGCACCCGGGGCGGGGCGGAACGCACCGCCCTCGACACGCGGACCTCTCGGCCCGCATGCGGGATAAAAATCCTCACGCCCGCCTTGAGGCGATCCGGGTTGGCGATGCCGTTCAGGACCGCGATCTGCTCGACATCGACGCCGTAGGCCCTCGAAATCCGCCAGAGGGACTGGCCGGGGCGGACGGTGTGATAGACCCCCCGCCGCGCGGGGCGGTAGGAACCCTCCCGCGCCGGGTAAAGGCCGCAACCGCCCAGAAGCGCCAAACAGAGCGCTCCCGCCGCCCAGAAGCGCGCGTCCGGATTGCGGAGGAAACTGCGGAGAAAGCTAGCCATCGGTCGCCATCCTGACGGCTTCCTCGGGGCTCGCGGCGATGAGAACCCCCTCGGGGCTTTCTCCCCGGCCGAGGGCGATCACCCGCCTGCCGAGCTTGAGGCCCAGGGCGATCTCGGAAAGGGTGCCGTGCGATCCCTCAAGCGCGATCAGGGCGCTCGCCGAGGCGGCGATGATGGCGTTTCGGGCGTGGCCCATTCCTGTGCAAATTTTAATGTCGATGTAGGGGTTCGCGTCCCCGGGGTCGTAGCCGGGCAGGATGCCCACCGTGAGACCGCCCGCGGCCTTCGCCCCGCGCCCGGCGGCCTCCATGACGCCCCCCAGCCCGCCGCACACCAGCGCGGCGCCCCGCTCGGCGATGCAGCGGCCCACCTGCTCGGCGAGGCGCTCGGTTTGGCCGGAGGGATTGGAGTCGCCGACGACGGCAATAAGGGTTTTCACCTGCGGCCTTCCGCCGGGCGGAGAAAGGTCACCGAGGGAGGGATATCCGGGGATACGCCCGCCTCTGAACCGGTATTCTACGGCTCATGCGGGAAGGGTCAAGCGCGGATTCCAAACGCGGCCGGCCGGCCAGCGGAGTTTCGCTAAAAGGCGTCCTCCACGATCACCCGCTTGTCGTGACCGGCGGGAAGGCCGTTGCTCAATGTGTCGAGCATCCAGTCCGCGATCGCGGGGTACATGTCCGCCGCCACCTCGCCCATGGGATGAAACACCCCCTCGTAGAGCCAGAACTCCTTGGGGCAGGTCAGCGTCTCCATGAACACCTCGATATCCTCGGGCGGGCAGAGCTCATCCATGTCCCCGGCGACGAGGAGATAGTTGGCCCTGAGCTTTTTCACGATGCCGGGCCAGATGCTGTCGCGCTCCTCGACAAACTCGTCGAACGCCTCGTCGTCCTGAATATTCGACATGTACATGTAAATGCGCCGGAAATTCGGCTGGGCCTGGTTGAAGATAATGTCCGAGGGTCCCACGTTCGCCATCTGGCCGACCACGGCGCTCACCCGGTCGTCGTGGGCGCCGATCTCGACCCCCCAGCGGCTTCCCATGCTCATCCCGAAAAGACCGATCTTCGTGCTATCGACTTCGCTCCGTTCGCAGAGGAAATCGATCACCCGGCTGGCGGCGCGGGCGTAGTTGTCCTGGTCCACCCAGACCTGGTTCATGTTGCTCTCGCCCTGCCCTGGGCCGTCCATGATGCAAACATTCATCCCCCGCGCATGAAAAACATTGTTCCAGGGGTTCAGGCCGTCCTCCTTGATCATGTCCATGCCCGGAATGACGAGCACGGTGGGCTTGGGGTCCTCGCCCGGCGCCGGATAGTAGATAAAATAGGTTTTCTTGTCGGACTCGAACTCGGCCTCGTGCCTGGTGATCTTCCCGCCGTGGAGCTCGCACATCTTGTCGTAGCAACGCCGCATCCCGCCGTAATTCTCGATTTTCTTCGGATGCCCGTCCACCGGGATGAGGTGCTGCGCGCGGCCATAGCAAAGCGCCGCACGGTGGAAGTGGTGAACCGCGGTGACCTCGCGGCCGGCGGCGAGGGCGTCGTTCGCCTTTTTCTCCTGGATGGCCGCCTGGCGCGCCCACGCCTTGGGGAACGAGCGCCGGCCCGTCACACGGCTGTACACCGCTTGAAGGTCCATGTGGCGGAATCCGCGCTCGTAGCGCGTGCCCATGATTCCCGGATGGAGCACATCCTCGTTGTCGGAAAGCGTCAGGAAGTTGTCAAAGATCCAGTTCTGATCCGCGCGTGGCGCCTGTCTGCGCATTATCCATCCCCCCATCGATAATTTCATTATTGGCCGGCGAACCGGCCCGAAGAAAAAAGGCCGGCCGAAGCCAGCCTTTTATTTTTTGGTCGGGGCGAGAGGATTTGAACCTCCGACCTCCTGCTCCCGAAGCAGGCGCGCTACCAAGCTGCGCTACGCCCCGTCATTGACGGTGATTATTTCTCGCTCCAGCCATGGCGGCCGATGAGCTTGACGAACATGCACCCGACGATCTTCTCGGGTGCCGCGAAACGACCGTCCTCGCCCTTGACATAGCGGAGGAGGGTCTGGCCCTTCTCGCCGCCCACGGGCATCACGAGACACCCTCCGGGCTTGAGCTGCCTGAGCCAGGGACGCGGCGGGCGGGTCGCCGAGGCGGCCGAGACGATTGCGTCGTAAGGCGCTTCATCCTCCCAGCCGAAAGTCCCGTCCACGGCCCGGAGGAGAAAATTCGTATATCCTATCTTCTCCAGGCGGGAGCGGGCGGCGTCGGCGAGGGCCGGAATTCTCTCAATCGCCCTGACCTGGTCCGTCAGCTCCGCCAGAAGGGCCGTAACGTATCCTGTTCCGGCGCCGATCTCAAGCACTCGCTCCCCTCCCCGGAGGCCGAGCGTCTGAAGGCTGATGGCCACCATGTAGGGCTGTGAGATCGTCTGGCCGTTTCCGATGGGCAGCGCCCGGTCCGTATAAGCCTTGTCACGAAACACCTCGGGAACGAACTCATGGCGCGGGACGCGGCGAATGGCCTCAAGGACGCGCTCGTCCTCAATCCCCCGCGGCTGGAGCTGCTTGCGGATCATGGTCTCCCGCCTTCGCTCCCAGCGGTCTTCATTGCTTTTCCCCTTGAGGATCGGCGGCGGGTTCATCCAAGGTCCCATTTCTCGATATCTTTCATCGCCTCATAATCGGTGAGGTCCAGCCGGATCGGGGTGATGGAGACACACCCGTTTGCCACCGCGTCAAAATCGGTGCCGGCCTCCTTGACCCAGCTCAGGCTGTTTCCCCCGATCCAATAGTATTCGCGGCCGCGAGGGTCGATCTTCTCGACGACGGCGTTTCCGTAAACGCGCTTCCCTTGATGGGTGACCCGCACCCCCTGGCAATCTTTCTCGGAGATATTGGGTACATTTACATTCAGGAGAACCCCTTCTCTCAGCCCCTGGTCGAGCACTTTTCCGGCAATCCTCCGTGCGAAACTCCCAGCGAAATCGAAATTCGGGATCTCTCCGTTTTCGTGGACCAGGGAAATGGCGACCGAGGGAACGCCGAGAAGGGTCGCTTCCATGGCGGCGGCAACGGTCCCGGAATAGGTAATATCGTCGCCGAGATTGCCTCCCTTGTTGATGCCCGAGAGAAGGATGTCGGGCCGCCGGTCCTTCATCAGCCCGTTCAGCGCCAAATTGACGCAATCCGTGGGCGTTCCATCGACGGAGAACCACCCCTCGCCGGCCGGATCTATCCGCAGGGGGCGGTACAGGCTGAGCGAGTGCCCGGCCGCACTTTGTTCCCGGTCGGGAGCCACGACGAAGACCTCGCCGAGACCGCTCACCGATTCGTAGAGGACGCGCAACCCCTCGGAGGCGATTCCGTCGTCATTGGATAGGAGGATTCGAGCCATTAATTTATAAGCATCTACCGGTCTAGGGGGGCGAAAAAGAAGTAAAAGTATAGGGATTCCCCGGTTGATCGTCAACGAATCAACGATTGCACCGAGCCGCCTTCCCGGGTCAACCGGCGGACAAAGAAAAATCAGATCAAGAAAATATTAATTTTGGGGAGTAAATTAGAATTATATCGAGGGGATATCGCTGAGAGGTGCGGAATTATCCTGCGACCAATAAAAAAGTATCCAGAGCGCCACGCCCGATCAGGCGATGACATCGATGGAGTTCGGGCTCTGGAGCGCATTGGCGGCAGTCAGGGCGACCATCGTCCTCCGGTCGGCCAGCTGTTTGGTGGCCACCAGACGGCTCACCTCTGAGCGGGCGCTTGCCACCGCCCCGGTAATCTGGGCGGGTCTCAAGCCTCTTGCAACTGCTAAAATTAGATTTGCATTAGCCATGGCCACTCCTCCTCCTTGAGGAGATGACAACTTCATGGGGGCGGTAATTTCACAATCCCTGTGATACCGCTCTAAATCCCTTCTTCATCCTTATCGGACGCTATAGAATTTCCATTAACCGGAAACCCAAAAAAAATAAGCCCGCCAACTTCTCGCAACTCATTGAAAATCATGAAAGTATACCGAGACGCCTTTATTATTGTTTTTTATATCATTTTTTTTTCTCGTGGGCGTCTGAATTGGACCGCCGCTTCCGGGTGAAACCCCGCTTCTTCGAAAATCCTCCGCTTCGGGCCATTCTTGCGGCGACCTACAAAACCGGGCAAGAATACCCCGGCGACCATCAAGCCTCGTATTTTAAAGGATCATGACAAGAAGGATTATCCATGGCCGGAGAAAACCGCTTCACTACCACGGACGGCACCAGCCACGACTTCGGATTCGCCACCCTCGCCCTTCATGCGGGCCAGCGGCCCGACCCGGTAACCGGCTCGCGCGCGGTGCCCATCCACCAAACCACTTCATTTGTCTTCGAGGACACGGAACACGCGGCCGGATTATTCGCCCTGCAAGACTACGGCTACATCTACTCCCGAATCGGAAACCCCACGGTGGCCGTTTTCGAAGAGCGGATGGCCACCCTGGAGGGAGGCGTAGGCGCCCTGGCCACCAGTTCGGGGCAGGCGGCCCAATTTCTCGCCTTCTTCACCCTTCTCGAGGCGGGCGATGAAGTCGTTTCGGCGGCCACTCTTTATGGCGGCACCTATACGCAATTCGACGTCAGTTTCAGAAAATTCGGGTGGAATGTCGGCTTCGTCGACCCCCGGGACCCGGAGGCCTTCCGGCGCGCGGCCACCGATAAAACCCGCGCTTTTTATTGCGAAACCATCGGCAACCCCCTTTCGAACGTGGCCGACCTGGAGGCGATCGCCGAAATCGCGCACGAGGTGGGCGTCCCCCTCATTGTGGACAACACCTTCGCCTCCCCCTATCTCTGCCGGCCCATGGAGTGGGGCGCCGATATCGTGGTCCACTCCTCGACTAAATTTATCGGAGGCCACGGCACGAGTATCGGCGGCGTTATTGTCGATTCGGGAAAATTCAATTGGGCAAACGGGAAATTCGGCTCCATGGTGGCTCCCTCGAAGGGATATCACGGCCTGAATTTTTATGAAACTTTCGGAGAACTCGGATATATCACCAAAGCCCGCACCGAAGGGCTGCGGGACATGGGGCCGTGCCCCAGCCCCTTTAACGCCTTTCTTTTTCTTCAGGGTCTCGAAACCCTTCACCTTCGGATGGAGCGCCACTGCGAAAACGCGGGAAAGGTCGCGAATTTCCTCGCCGCCGACCGGCGCGTCTCGTTCGTGAATTACCCGGGACTTCCGGAAAACCCCGGCCACGAACTTTCACTGAAATACCTTCCCGGCGGGGCGGGCTCGGTGTTCTCCTTCGGGGTCGAGGGAGGCTACGCGGCGGCGGTCAAATTCATCGAGGGCCTGGAAATTCACAGCCATCTGGCCAACGTGGGCGACGCAAAAAGCCTGATTATCCACCCGGCCTCGACCACCCACGCTCAACTCACCGAAGCGGACATGAAGGCGGGCCACATCACCCCCGATATGATTCGAATTTCAGTGGGAATCGAGGATATCGACGATATATTGTGGGATTTGGATTGCGGCCTCGAAGCCGCCTCCCGGTAGACGGAACCACGGCTAAGGATGCCTTTATCCATGGAAATTCCATCGTTTCAGAACCCTCGAACGATTCAGCGAATCCTCCGCGATATGCGCCGGGTGGCGGTGGTGGGCGTATCGGCGAACGAGTCGCGCCCCAGCTATTTCGTCGCCTACTATCTCAAGCGGATGGGATTTGAGGTCATGCCGGTGAACCCCCGCTACGAGGAAGTCCTCGGGCTGCCTTGTTATCCAAGCCTGGCCGCGCTCCCCGAGGCGCCCGAGGTGGTGGACGTTTTTCGCCGGCCTGAGGATGTCGGCGAAATCGTGGACGGAGCGATTGCCGCCGGCGCCAAGGCGCTATGGCTGCAATTCGACGTTGTCAACGAAAAGGAAGCCGCCCGAGCCAGCGAATCGGGAATGGCCGTTGTCATGGACCGGTGCATGAAAATCGAGCACGGCCGCTACAAGGGCAGCCTGCAGTGGGCGGGAATGCGCACCGGCGTCATCACGGCCCGGCGCTTGCCTGCCAGAGACTGAGGAACAGAAGCTTATCGGGCATCGGCGACGTATAACGGGCATTGGGCGCTTGTGTCCGGGCCACTTGCGGTCCGGGCCAATTGTTTTTATAAATCAGATGGATGGTTGGACACTTCGAGCGAACACCTTTAGGATTGTTCCCGGCCGCCACCAGGGACAAAATGGAAATGTCATCCTTGAAGAATCGAGCTCTCTTCACCCTCTCCCTCTCGGCCGTCTTTTCTCTTTCCGTTTTTTCATCGGTTTTTTCCCAGGAAGCACAAGATTCGATAGCCCTCACCCTCGAGGGAAATCCTGTGCTCGTCTCGACCCGGGGCGAGACGCTTCAAATGAGGGGCCGGATGGCGCTTCACTCGAACGAGCGGGTGCAAACCGGCCCGGGTGACAGGGCGCTCATCCAGATTTCAGGAGACGAGGGTTGCCGGTTCATCCTCGAACCCGGCAGCGTCATCGTCTTCGGCGGGCAGACGGCCGGCCATGCTTACAGGGTGCATCTTATCAAAGGGGCCTTGAGGGGGCGGGCCGCCTTATGCGGCTCTAACCTGATTCTCAGTACCTCCGAAGGGCGCCTCTGGGGGAATCAATCCTCTTTCCGTATTTTGGCGCTGAAGGGAAAGACCACTATCTTCCTCAAGTCCGGGAACATGCGGTTTTTCATCGGGAGAGAGGTCATCCCCATCAGGGCGATGACCCGGACCACGATTTCTCGCTCGGGAATCCACCGCATCTCCTCGATGGCGCGAATCCAGCCCCGGGCGGCACAGCGGGCGGGCTCGGGAAGCAATTCTCCCCCGCGGCGAACCCGCCCGATCGCCGCGACCGTCAAACAGCCTTGACGAAAGAGGTTTCCTCCCTTAAATAACCCTTGCTTTGAATTTTAATAATAAAGATTTGGCCGGGGCGTGGCGCAGTCTGGTAGCGCACTTGACTGGGGGTCAAGGGGTCGGAGGTTCAAATCCTCTCGCCCCGACCATTAAAATCAACGGGTTACGGGTAATGCCGGGCCCGTTATTTTTTTAGGGGTAAGCGTGCGGTAAGCTAAGGATTGCAATTTCCCACCCTTAAATCAGTAGTGAAGAGTCCTCTCCTTTACCTCACAGGACTATACATACCCGTACCCCTCCGTTGGTCTAACTCTCGTACCGGCCAGGCTAAAAACTTTGAATTTTTTTCAATCCCACGACCTCGCCAAGGCATTTCTTATATGGGGGCTCCACTTTTTACGGGGCACAACCCACCTACCCTGACGGATCTAGTAAATTATGCTAGGGATTTTCATTGCGGGGGGCTGTTTCAGATACCCGTGTCCGATTAATTAGGAATTCGCCATACATAGGTTATTGCGGTTGGTTAGCGTAAGTGTGTTTTCTAAAAGTTTCCTAAAATACGCTTGCTCAGTATTGACTGGATCGAGTAGTACGTCAGTAACAGGGGTTCGAGTCCTCCAAGGGTCACCAGTACCAATTCTGAAATATCCTTACAAACACTTCGCTTATCCGCCTACCCATTTAAGTTAGAGGTTTAGGTTCGCACTTGCGAAACTGAATTCGCGGACCTATATTGATTGAAGGTGACGAAGCCACCCGATGCCCTCCCGAGTGCGATCCTCCTGGGAGGGATTTAATATTCTGGCACATCACAAAGCACTGACAGCAAATAAATTGAGGATAGGTATAAGTTTTAACGATATT
>JAVEPB010000015.1 GCA_030922375.1 bacterium
ATCAATGAGGAAATCGCTTCCCGACCCTTCCTCGCCTTTTCCGATCCCCCACGGCTTGAATTTCACCCTATCGGTGATCGAAGTCACCGTGACATCCGTAAGGAAGGTGATCTCCCGCATCATGCCGACACCCCCGCGGAACTCACCTGGTCCTTCACTGTCCGGCCAGAGGCTGTAGCGGCGGTAGAGGACGGGATAGCTCAACTCCATCTCCTCGACCGGCGTATTCTTCGTGTTGGAGACGGAGTGAACCCCGTCCATTCCATCCTTGTTGTAGCGTGCGCCGAAACCGCCGCCCATGGTTTCGTAAACGGCGTAACGCCCCTCCTCGGGCATCGGGCCGCCAAAAGAAAACTGATTGAGCGCCCCGTTGCTTCCGGCGGGCACGCTCTCGCCCAACACGTCCTTGAGCGCCTTGCAAAATACGTCAATCACCCGTCTCGTGATCTCCCACCCAGCCGCGCTCGCGGCGGGGAATTCGCGATTGAGCGCCGTACCCTTGGGGACTATCAGCCGAATCGGCCGGTAGCAGCCTTCGTTCTGGGGGATGTCGGGATCCGTGATGCAGCGCAGGGTGTACATCACCAGAGACATGGTCTGATAATAATCCGCGTTACAGGGCCCCAGGCGCTGCTCGTCCGTCCCCGTGAAATCGAAGGTGATGTCCTCATCCCTCTTATCGATGCGAAGCTTCACACGGATGGGTTGATCGGTTGAGCCGTCGTCATCCATGAAATCCTCGCCCTCATACGTTCCATCCGGGATTTTCCGGATTTCCGAACGCATGCGCCGCTCGCAATATTCGATAAGGGAATCGCAATACAGATTCAGCTCCGCGAGGCCATAACGGTCGATGAGTTCATTCACCCTTCGGATTCCGATGTTGTTCGCCGCGACCTGGGCGGAGAGATCTCCCTTGCGCTCCTCGGGCGTGCGCACGTTCGCGAGGATCATTTTCTGAATGTCGGGAATCACTTTCCCCTTCCTCATGTACATGACGGAAGGGATGCGAATTCCCTCTTGAAATATCTCGGTCGCCGTCCCGCTCATGCTTCCCGGAGACATCCCGCCCACATCGCTGTGGTGCGCCAAATTACCGACAAAACCCCAAAGCCGGCCCTCGAGAAAAATGGGCGATATCAGAATAATGTCCGGCAGATGGGTTCCGCCCCGATAGGGATCGTTCAAGATGATAGTGTCGCCGGGCTCCAGGCGATTCATGTCGTGCTCTTTCATCGTCTCCTTGACGATGAAGGGAAAAGCCCCCAGGTGGCCGATCTGGTGAGCCGTCTGAGCGAGCATTTCGAGGCGATCGTTGAAGAGCGAGCAAGTATGGTCCTCGCGCGTTTTGATGTTGGGCGAGTAGGAGGATTTCTTAAGGGCCATCCCCATCTCGTCCGTGATGGCGGTGAGTGAATTCTTGATGATCTCAATCATCGCCGGGCTGACGCCCGGCGCGTCATTCTTCACGTTCATGGACTATCTCGCGGAATTCGAAAAAAAGCGCTACAAATTATCGTCTTCAGGGGGTTTTCCGTCCCAGCCATAGACTTCGCGGGCCCGTTCCGGAGAAATTTTTCCATCGGCAACGTCAATCCGAATGACCTCCGGGTCGCGCTCGCCGACGGGGCCATAGCCCCCGGCGCCCGTTGTATGAATACAAAGCGTATCGCCCGATTTGGCGCGCTGGAAATCCTTGCTCTTCATCGGCCTCGGCCCACCGGGCGTGTCGATGAAAAATTTATTTCCAATCGCGCCTCCCCCCTCTTTGATGCCCCACGGCTTGAACTTCACCCGATCGGAAATCGAGGTGGTCGTCACGTCGGTGAGAAAAGTCACCTCACGCCTGATGCCGATTCCGCCACGGAATTTACCCGAGCCTTCGCTGTCCGGCCGAAGCGCGTAGCAGCGATACCTGACCGGATAGTTGAGCTCCATCTCCTCGACCGG
>JAVEPB010000016.1 GCA_030922375.1 bacterium
TGAGCGGGGGAGCTCTCAACTCCGCCAGCGGCTACATCTCCAGCGTAAGCAGCGGTGGCTATAGCAACACAGCCAGCGGCCCCCACTCCAGCGTGAGCGGCGGCAGCACCAACACCGCCAGCGGCTACGGCTCCAGCGTGAGCGGGGGCCTGGACAACACCGCCAGCGGCAACTTCTCCAGCGTGAGCGGAGGCTACCTCAACACCGCCAGCATCAACTTCTCCAGCGTGAGCGGCGGCTACCTCAACACCGCCAGCGGCTTGTACTCCAGCGTGGGCGGGGGGTACGAGCGCAGTGTGTACGGCAACTACGACTGGGCGGCAGGGAGTCAGTTTGAGGATTATTAGCCGAAAGGATTGAGCAAGCGCACCACCACCGCCAGCGGCGAAAGCTCCAGCGTGGGCGGGGGACACAACAAAACCGCGGGGGGAACTAATCAGTTCGTCTGGTAGCGCTTTTTGCAGCGAACAGATAGCGCCGCCCTCCGGTTCTCTACCCGAGACCGGGGGGCGGTTTTTTTGTGTATGCGGGGGATTGTGGGCGGCGGGCCGGCCTTCTCGCTATTCGCTCGAAGTCACCACGCTCCTCACTCGAAGTCCATTGGCGAACCGGCCCCGCTCCCAATATAATCGCTCTTGAATTTCATGAAAATTTTCAGGCTTCACACAGGAAAACCGCGCAATGAGAACCGAGGCCGCGTTCCGCAGCAAGGGGGATACCTGCCGGGGTTGGCTCTATACGCCCGACGGGGGGGAGGGGCCCTTTCCGCTGGTCGTCATGGCCGGGGGATGGTGCTACGTCCGGGAGCTGGTCATGCCCCACTACGCGGAATTCTTCACCCGGGCGGGGATGGCGGCGCTGCTTTTCGACTACCGCTGCCTCGGGGTGAGCGACGGGGAGCCGAGACAGCATCTCGACCCAAACGCCCAGATCGAGGACTACCGGAACGCCATCAGCTTCGCCGAGGGATTGTCCGAGGTGGACCCGGACCGGATCGGCGCCTGGGGGATATCCTACAGCGGCGGGCACGTCCTGATCCTCGCGGCGACGGACCCGCGCGTGAAGTGCATCGTCTCGACGATTCCCGTCGTCGAGGGCTACCGGAACATGCGGCGGGTGCACGGGACGATGGGGTTCCGCAGGCTCATGGACGCCGTTTTAGAGGACCGGAAGGCGCGCTACCGGGACGAGAGCGCCCGGGGCTATATCCCCCACGCCGCGCCCGACCCGGAGCGGACCCTCTCGAGCTGGCCCTTCCCCGAGACCTACGAAACCTTCATCCAGCTCAAGGAGACCGAGGCGCCCCTCTACCAGAATTCGAGCACGATCGAATCCGTCGAGCTTTTGATGAACTACAGCGTCCACCCGTTCCTGCCCCGGATTCTCGACACCCCCTCGCTCGTCCTCGTGGCCGAGGGCGACGACCTCACCCTCTGGGACCTCGAGATCGACGCCTACAACCGGATTCCCTCGGCGAAGAAAAAACTCTTCATCATCCCCCAGACCTCCCACATGACGCTCTACAGCGATCGGTCGAAACTCGAGATCGCCGCCGGACAGGCGACGGAGTGGCTGGCCGATCACCTGGTCAAGCCCTTCGGGTGATTCGGTTTCTCGTGATTCGAGCCCGGCGATTTTTCCGCCCTCGGACCGCCGTTCGCCGTTGTGAAACCGGCCCGCCTCCATTTAGAATAAGAGCCACTTTCACCCGGATAATTCGGCCAACCGGCGCGGCTCTTGTGCGCCGTAAATTTTCGCGCCGTTTATGAGGAAACCGCCGTGGACATGGAGCTTCGGGGAAAATGCGCCCTCGTCACCGGATCGAGCGAGGGCATCGGCCACGCCGTCGCGAGGGGGCTGGCGCTCGAGGGGGCGCGGGTGGCGCTGTGCGCGAGGCGGCCCGGCGTCCTTGAAAAGGCGGCGGACCGGCTGCGCGCCGAGACGGGCGTGAAAATCGCAGCCGTCTCCGCCGACCTCAGCCGGGCCGGGGACTGCGCCCGCGCCGTGGCCGAGGCCGCCGCCGCCCTCGGCGGGCTCGATGTCCTGGTGAACAACGTGGGCCAGATCAAGCTCGCCGGGGTCGAGGAGCTATCCGACGAAGACTGGCGGGCCGAGATCGACCGCAACGTCATGAGCGCGGTGCGCTGCTCGCGCGCGGCCTGGCCCCACCTCAAGAAATCTGGCTCTGGCCGCGTCGTCAACATCACCGGCCTCGCCGGAAAACAGGTCTACCTCCCCGGCGACATGGCCACCTCGATGACGAAGGCCTCGCTCAACAGCTTCACCAAGACCCTCGCCCACGAGGGCGCCGGGTTCGGGATTCTGGTCAACAACGTCTGCCCGGGGCCCATCGAGACCGAGGGGATGCCCGAGCGGCTGGAGTGGATCGCCGAGCGCCTCGGCGGCACCGTCGAGGACGCCCTGAAAAACCGCGAAAACGCCTCGCTCCTCAAGCGGCTGGGCCGGCCCTCGGAGGTCGCCGACGTGGCCGTCTTTCTCGCCTCGGCGCGGGCGAGCTTCGTCACCGGGGTGACGGTCGAGGTGGGCGGGGGCGCGGCGCACTACATCTGATTTCATTTGACTTCATCTGACAGCCGGAGGATTTTTCGTGAAAATCACGCGCATCGAGGCCAGCTGCCATCTCGTCGAGAACGACGTGCCGCTGCTGGACCGGAAACTTCCCTGGGGCTTCGTCTTCGTCCGCATCGAGACCGACGACGGAATCACCGGCTACGGGCTGACCGGCCCGATCCAGCAGTTCGCCGTGCGCGAGCACATCAACCGCGAGCTCGCGCCGCTGATCACCGGCGAGGACCCGCTGGCCCACGAGCGCCTCTGGCACAAATGTTTTTACCGCCACGACCCGCGCTACCAGGGGGGGACTTTTTCGGCCGCGATGAGCGCGGTGGACATCGCCCTCTGGGACATCAAGGGCAAACACTTCGGCGAGCCCGTCTGGCGGCTCCTCGGCGGGTCGGACCCCGCCGTCCCCGCCTACGTCACCTTCGGGCTCGGCGAGTACACCCGCGATCAGCTCGCTCTCGCCGCGCGGGGGTGGCTGGACGAGGGCTTCTCAAGGCTCAAGATGGTGGTCGCCCCGGACCGCGCCCGCGTGGACGTGGACGAGGACGCCGCCCGGGTCCGCCGGGTGCGCGAGGAGATCGGCGAGGGGCCCGAGATTCTCATCGACGCGAACTACAAGATGCCCTATCACCAGGCGCTCCGGCTCTGCAAGATGGTCGAGGACTGCGGGGTCGGCTGGTTCGAGGAGCCGGTCTGGGGGAACGACCCCAAACTCCTCGCCCGGCTCCGGCAGCTGACCACGATACCGATCGTGGCCGGCCAGAACGAAAGCTCGAAGTGGCGGCACAGGGAACTCATGGTCAACGAGGCGGTGGACATGGTCCAGCCCAACGTCGTCTACGTCGGCGGCTTCACCGAGGGGGCCAAGGTCGCGGCGATGGCCCAGGCATTCAACCTCCCCATCGCCAACGGCGGCGGCTGGCCCCACCTGAACGCCCACCTCCAGGCCGGGATGGACAACGGCACCCGCGTCGAGTTCCACCTGCTCATGTGGCGCGCCTCGAACCAGCTTTTCATCGACCCGCCCCAGCCCGAAGGCGGCGTATTCACCCTGCCCGATGCGCCGGGCCTGGGCCTTGTGCCGAACGAGGAAGTTTTGAATAAAAGCGTCGTGAACTGAGGAATCATTTCAAGTGCCCGATCTCGACACCGAGGTTCTGGTCTGCGGCGGGGGGCCGGTGGGCCTCTGCATGACGCTCGAGCTCGCGGTGCGAGGCGTCGCCTGCGCCATCCTGAACGAGGGCGAGACGGTGGCCACCCATCCCCAGGGCAACACCATGAACGCCCGGACGATGGAGCACTACCGCCGCCTCGGCGTCTCGAAGCGGGTCCGGGAGACGGGCCTTCCCGCCGATCACCCGACCGACTCGGCCTATGTGACGCGGCTGGCGGGCCATGAGATCACCCGCTTCCCGATGCCCTCGACGGAAGAAAAAATGGCCCCCGGCTCGCCGGAGCTTGAGGTCACACCCGAGCCCCTCCACCGCGTCTCGCAGATGCTCGTCGAGCAGATATTAAAGGACCGGGCGGACGAGCTTCCCGACGCTGACGTGCGCTTCGGCTGGCGGCTCCTTGGCTTCATCCAGCGTAAAGGCCACGTCGAGTCCGAGATCGAGGAATTAAAGACCGGAGAAAAGCGCACCCTCCGCAGCGCCTTCCTCGTCGGCTGCGACGGGGCGCACTCGACCGTCCGCCGCGCGCTCGGCATCCGCTACGTGGGCGAGGCCGGCGAGGACGTGAACTATATGATGGGGCGGATGCAGTCCACCTACATCGAGGCGCCAGGCATTTACGATATCCTCAAAAACCCCGTCGCCTTTCACACCCAGGTCACCAACCCGGACGCCCGGGCGGCCTTCATCACCCTGGACGGGAAGGGCAAGTTCCTGATGTTCACCAAGCTCGACCGGGGCGAGGAGGTGTCGGACGAGGAAGCCCGCGAATTCGCCCTCTCCCAGATCGGGGCCGACGTGCCGGTCCGGGTCATTTCCTCGAGACCCTGGACGGCCGGGCGGGCCCTCGTGGCCGAGCGTTATCGAGACAGACGAGTGTTCCTGGCGGGCGACGCGGTGCACCTTTTCACCCCGACCGGGGGTTTCGGGATGAACACCGGCATGGACGACACCTCGAACCTGGGCTGGAAGATGGCGGCGGTCCTCCAGGGCTGGGGGGGAGCGGACCTCCTCGACTCCTACGAGAACGAGCGGCGGCCCATCGGCCTCAGGAACACGGGCGAGTCCCACCGCATGGCGCTGATCGTCTCGGGGACGCGCATCCCGGACAGGGTGGAGGAGGACTCGCCCGAGGGCGAGGCGGTCCGCGCCGAACTCGGGGACTATCTGCAGGAAACCCTGCCCGAGCTTTTCGCGGCTGTGGGAATACAACTCGGCGCGCGCTACGACGGCTCCCCGCTCATATCGCGGGAAAATGAAAAGGATGATCCCCCGCCCGACGACGCCGCTGGTTACGCGCCCTCGGCCTGTCCCGGCGGCCGGGCGCCTCACTTCTGGCTCGAGGGCGGCGAGGCCCTCTACGACCATCTCGGCGAGGGCTTCACCCTGCTCCGTTTCGGGAATAACACCGATGCTTCAGACCTTGAGAACGCCGCCGCCGCGCGCGGCGTCCCCTTAAAAATACTCGATATCGACAATCCCGCCGGGCGAAGGCTCTATGAGCGCGATCTGGCTCTCGTCCGGCCGGACCAGTACGTCGCCTGGAGGGGCGATGCGCCCCCCGCCGACCCCGGCGGGCTCATCGGCCGTCTTACCGGGGCGGTCACCGGGGCGGCATGATCGTCATGGAGATCGGAAAGCCGTCTGGCGGGATCGGCAATCCGTCTGACAGGAGAGATTAAACGTGAAGATCCTCGTCGCCGGAGCCAACGGGAACACGGGCTTCCGCCTCGTCCGCCTTCTGGCGGGGGCGGGCTTGGACACCCGCGCCATGATCAGGGACCCGGCCCAGGCCGGGCGGATGGAGGGCGCCGGAGCCGAGCCGTTCACAGCCGACCTCGAGGGCGACGTCGCCCCGGCGGTCGCGGGCTGCGGGGCCGTGATGTTCGCGGCGGGCGGGGGCCGGGGGAGCGGCCCCGAAAAAAAGGAGACTGTCGATCACATGGGCGCGGTCCGGCTCATCGAGGCGGCCGAGGCGGCGGGCGCCCGGCGGTTCGTTCTTCTCAGCTCGATCCGGGTCGATTATCCGGCGAGCTGGCCCGAGCATCTCCAGGCCTACCTCGTCGCCAAGAAAAAAGCCGACCGCCGGCTTCTCGCCAGCGATCTCGGCTACACCATCGTCCGGCCCGGCCGCCTGACGGACGAGCCCGGAAGCGGACGCGTCGCCGCCGCGCGAAGCGACGCCGCGGGGCGGAGCCACGAAGGCCGGGGCGGCGAGATACCCCGCGACGACGTGGCGGCGGTGATGGCCGCTTGCCTGGATTTCGGCAATACCCGCCGGACGATCATCGATCTTCTCGCCGGGGAGGTGTCCATCCCCGAGGCGCTGGCGGCGATATGAAAAAGAGCGCGGCGGCATTCATGGGCCGGATACTTCCAGTATCATTCGTGGTGTGGCTCGCCGTGGCGAGCCTCGCCGTGGTGAGCTTCGCCGTGATCTTGATTGCGCAGGCCCCCTTCGCCCCCCCCATCGAGGCGCAGCCTTCTGGCGAGGCGCGGTCTCTTAAGGAGCCCGGCCCCAAGGAGCCCGGCCAGGGCTCCGTAGTCGAGGGCCGCTGGGTGCCCGGCCATCACTTCAGCATCAGCATGGGCTGCCTGAAGAAATGGATTTGCGACTGTTCAATGGTCGAGCCCCCGCGCGGCGCGCGGATCGAGCGGACCCCATCGGAGTCGATCGCGGGCATCTGCGAGCGCGGCTCGTGCACGGTGTGCACCGCCGGACCGCCCGAAAAAAAATGCGCATGTAAAACGAAACCCCGGTAGGCCTCTACTCCGGCGTCTCGGTCTGATCAAGCTTAACCTGCCCCGGTATCCTGGACGCGTCGAGAAGGAGGCTCACCGCCGACATGTCGAGGCCGCCGATCCCGCCGCGCGACGCCATCCGAAAAACCTGGTTCGCCGCCGCCCCGGCGGGGCACGGCAGCCCGAGCGCCATCAGCGATGAGACGGCGAGCGACAGGTCCTTGAGCATCAGGTCCACCGTGAAACCCGCCTCGAAGCCCCGGCTCGCCGGGGAGCCCTCGACCAGCCCCGGACAGGGCGGGTTCTTTTCAATCACCCCGCCGCCGCCGCTGCTCGTGCGGATGACCTCGTGGAGGATCTTCGGGTCCACCCCCGAGGCCTTGCCCATCGCGAAGGCTTCGGACGCCGCCACCATCGTCACCCCGACGATCAGGTTGTTGCAGAGCTTGGCCACCTGGCCCGCGCCGTGGTCCCCGACGCGGACGATGTTTTTCCCGAGCTTCCCGAGGATGGGCCGCGCCCGCTCGAAGGCCTCCTCGGGCGCTCCCACCATGATCGTCAGGCTCGCCGCCTCGGCGCCCGTCACCCCGCCCGAGACCGGCGCGTCGATCGCCACCGCTCCGCGGGCAGCAGCCGCCTCGGCCACCTTGCGGCTCGTCTCGGGCGCCACCGTCGAAAGGTCGATGAAAAGCTGCCCTTCGCTCGCGGCGTCGATGAGGCCGCCCTCGCCGAGATAGACCTCCTCGACATCCGCGCCCGCCGGCAGCGAGGTCAGCACCGCCTCCGAGGTCGCCGCCAGCTCGGCCGGGCCCGCCGCCTCGGCCGCCCCCGCCGCCACCGCGCGCGCCACGGCCCCGGCGTTCGTGTCCACCACGCCGACCTCATGGCCCGCCCTCACCAGATGGGGCGCCATCCGGCCGCCCATCGCCCCCACGCCCACGAAACCAAGACGCATCGCTCACCTCCTTCATTAAGGCGGAAAAAAATTCGAATGTCCGTCAGGTGTCAGACACCCCGCAGGTGGTATTCCGCCCGCAGGAAAAATGTGCTCGCCACGCAGGGTTCATGCCCGCCCGCGACAGCGGCTCATGCTACCCCGCAAGGGCTAGGGCTTCCCGAACGTGGCGACGCGGTCGATCCGGCACTCGAAGAGGACGCGCTTCTCGTCGATCGCCGGATCGCGGAGGCCGTAGGGCGGGTCCGCGCCGGTGTATTTCGTCCAGATGCGGTCGAGCTGCTCGCCCGCGCGCTCGCCGCCCGGCTCGCCCTCGCGTATCTCGTTCTCGACGGTGCACTTGATGCTGACCCAGTGGTAGGGATTGTCCGGATTGGCGACGAAGATCGTCAGCTCCGGGTTTTTGCGGATCCACCCGCACTTCGCGCGGTGGGCGGCCGTGTTGACCAGGATCTTGTCCCCCTCGTGGTCGAACCACATCGGGGTGAGGTTCACCCGCCCGTCCGGCCCGATGAGGCCGAGGACGATCGTGATCGGCCGGTCGAGGAGATCGCGGTAGATCGGGTCGAGATCGGCGAGCGAGCCCGCCTTCGTCCGCTCCCCGACCGCGAACTGCCCCTCCTGAAGCCCATCGGCCACCGTCTTGAAATTCGCAATCGTGAATTCACCCGGCATCGCCCCGCCTCCTTGCCCGGAGCGTCCGGCACGCACGCCAAGGCCTCGACCGCAAACCCCGGCGGCGCGCTCCCCCTCCCCGGGCGGGAAAGAGAAACCCTGAAATTCGGTGATTGGTTAGGGGGGTATTTTGCCACAGGAGAGCGGGGGTGGGGGGAGGATTAGGAACCCGCCTGATTCTTGAAAACCGTTATTTACAACCCTTCAGCTGATTATTGACAACCTTTTGGGCCATTAACCCCCATTATTTACAACCTCCCGGCGGATTATTTGCAACCTGCGGGGTAGATGGGGTTGTAAATAAACATGTTTTCGTTATGTGTTCGGTTTCTGACGGAATTTCGGGAAGATTTGAAACCTACCCCCTCCCCTCGGCCTCGTCGATCGCCTCGCGGTAGGCGACCTCGGCGAGGTCGGCGACCTGCTCTCTCAATTCGGGCCGGCCGCGCATCTCTTCCTCGAGTTTGGTGAGGATGGCTTCCTTCGCCTTCTCGAAGGCGGCGTTGTACTGGAGCCTGAGCCGCTCGCCCGAAATCCGGCTGTTCTCGAGGCGGGTGATCATCTGGGCGAGCTTGTCGGGCGGCATTTTTTTCATCATCTCGGGCGGGATGTCGGCGACGGCCTCGACCGCGAGGGAGAGCATCATCCGCCGGGCGAGGGCGGCGGCTTTCTCGCCCGGGTCCGAGCCCTCGTAGTAGCCCTCGTGCTCGAGGAGGCGGTCCACCATGACCTCGAGCGACTTCATCTTGTCGGCGGCGTCGTCGAGGCGCCGGTTGTGCCTCGACATGGCGTCCTTGCCGATGGGCTCTCCGGTGAACGCCTCGAAGGCGCGGCAGGCCTCCACGAGGGTGCCGCCCCCGAGGAGGATGGGGTTGACCACCTTCTCGGCGCCGTAGCGGGCGATCTTGTTCCGGGGCCCCGGGCTTGCCTTTACCATCAGAGCTCTCCGATCAGGATGTCGGGCTCCTCGGGGAGGGCGCCCTCGAGGAGTCCCCGGCCCTTCCGGGTGAGGTGGACCTCGTAGTCGGTGAGCAGGCGGCCTGCGGCGCTGGGCCGGCGCTTCCGGACGAGGCCGCGCCGGGCGAGGCCGTCCACCGAGGCCTCGAGAGCATCCCGCGTGATCGGGCCGCCCTTGTCGCGGTGGCCCGCCTCGCGGAGGGCGGCCCAGAGCATGAGACTCCCGATACGGGCGGCCTCGGTGAAGGCCTCCCGGTAGTAGAGGATTTTCAAGATATCGCCCCGGAGGATGGGGCCGGTCAGATCGTTCAATGCGCTCGCCTCCTCGAGTGGCCTTCGGCGGTGAATGACGGATGTAGGGCTTCGCGCTACTCCTCGTAGCGGGGAGCTTCTCCCCGGCGCGGGGGGGCTTCTTCTCGGCGCTCCCCGCCGCGCAGGGCAGCGCTCCCTCGCAGGGCGGCGATGCCCTCGTTGGCGCGGCGAAGCTCTGAAAAGACCTCGGCGAATGACTTGCGGATGGCCTCGAGCTCGCGGGTGATGTCGTCCCGCCGGGCGTAGCGAAGGTGAATCTCGTCGATGCGCCCCTCGGCGCGGACGACGCGGCCCCTGAGCTCGGCCTCGGTGGCTTCGACCTGCCGCCGGAGGGTGGCGCCGACCTGCTCGACCCGGCCCCGGAGCTCGTTGTAGATGATTCGGCCCAGCACCCCGGCGAGGGTGAGGGCCAGGGCGAGTGCGCCCCAGGAGGCAACGCCCCAAGGGACACTGCCCCAAGCGGCGGCGTCCACCCAGGGGGCGGCGCTCCCAAAATCAGGTGTCCAGCCGGAAAGCATTTATTCTCCCGGTCCACACAGACGCGGCCTGCAAAGCGTGGGCTGAAAATCACTCTTCAAAAATCGCCCTTCGAAATTACCGGGAGAGGAATACCCTCCCCCGACACGGAGGAAATGTAGGCGATTCGGGCGGGATCGCCCCCACCGGAAATGCCGGGTGCTTCGCGGGCCCTCCGGGCGGTGGTGGGCTCCCGGCCAGAGTGGGCTCTCAATAGGGAGCTCTGGTATCGTGTCCGGAGATTTATGGAGTGAATGATTTTGAAAGAAAATGGATGAAAGGCGCGCGTGGCATGACGAAAAAAGCGGCGGCGGGTTTTCTGATGGCGGGCGGGGCTGCGCTCCTTGGAGCTGTGCTCCTTGTGACCGAAACGGCGGCGGCCCACGGCTCGGGCGAGATTGAAATTTTCGCCTACCTGCTCGAGGAGCCGGGCTTTCTCAGGCTGACGGCGGGAATCCTGGGCGCGCTGATTTTCCTGCTGGGCGCTTTCATCGTCTGGCAGAGCGATCTGGTGTGGGCGGAGATGTCGGCGGCGGAAAAATCAGAAGAGGGGGGGGCGAAAGTCTCACGGGCCCGGATGATGGCCCCCGGCGCGGCGTTCGCCCTCACCGGCGCGGCGATCATCCTCGCGGCGATATTCATCCTGCCCAACCGGGTGGACACCGGCGGCCACCACCCGGGCGAAAAGGAAGCGGCCGGGAAAATCGCGCGCTAGCTCTGTCTGCCCCGCGCGCACCAGCGGTCTCCTGAGAGTTATTGTCAAGTCTGGTGTTTGGGCCTGAATCAAGCGGCTGCCTGAATGGTTTGTGTTACTTCTAATCCGTCTTTGAATTTAACGCCTGTTACCAATATTCAGGTTTATCAATTGCATCTACACAATGCGAATTACCAGTAATCGGTTCGATTTCATCACTAACCAATGATTGACCCAGCCACCCTTCTGGATACCTTAATGTTAAGGGGGCTTTTACTAATTTTTCAGTAATGGGGCTAAATCCAACTTTAGAGTAAAAACCAGGATCACCATAAGTAAATGCCAGTTCTACTCCACTCTCTTTTAAGGCGTTAAGACCAAAATTAATCAACTTCTGACCAATTCCTTTTCCCTGATAGCTTGTGTGTATGGCTACTGGAGCTAAAAGAAAAGCATTAATCCCATTTTCAAACGCCAACCTAGAAAAAATGATACTACCGATGATTTGCTCATTTTCGGTGGCTACAAAACCATAAAGATCATTGCCATCAGTACCAGTCATTAAATCATAGGCTAAGTTTCCTATTAAAATGCCTTCTGATTGCCCTTCTGAATCTGAAAATGTTTTAGTGAATAGCTGTTTAATTTCTTCAATGTTGCTTGGATTATATGTTGAAAGTTTCATTTTTTTCTTTTGTGTAGTAGTTTATCCAGTTTTTAACCATAAAAATACCACTGGCAAAGTTATTCAGCTCGAACGCGGTGGGACCGCTAGTCGCCGTGGATGGCGATCTCCAGAAGACCGAAATGACCGCCCGCGTTTTCGAGCAAAAACCCGTTGAAAACGCCGCGCTGCCCCAGGTCCGACGCGCGCAGGCGTTCCTGGCCGTCGAGCAGGACGCTCATCTCGCCGTTTCGCTCGCGAATCCATTCGATGACGTAGGCTCGCCCTTCCCGGGCCTTCACCGGCTTCTTGTAGGACGCGATGAGCTTCTCGCCCCGCCGGGTGGCGCGGTGGATCGCGAGTCCGTTCCCCTCTCCCGGCGAAAATTCCAGCCGGTAGCCGCGATCGCGGCGCCTGCCGTCGTAGGGCCCGAAAACGAGGCGGCCCTTCGGCCCCCGGAAGGCGATTTCCATCCGGATGGTGAAGGCGTTCGATATTTTCCGGGGCAAGAAGATCTCGGCCCGATCGGAAGCGCCCGAACGGGCGCCCCGGCCCTTACCGCGAAGGGAGCGCTCCAGAAGCTCTCCGAGAAGGGCGGAGGTGATATCCCCCTCGGCCTGCTTCTCGGCGGGTGGCGGATCGCTCCGCAATTCCACAAAGGAGGTGAGCCCCATCCGCCGGGTAACATCGAACCGGCCCGAGGCGACCTGCCAGCCCGGAGAGCGGGTGTAGTCGCCGTCCCGAAAATCGTCGCGGGCGACCTCCCTGCCCAGAGGCCTCCGGTGACGGCGGAGAATGGCGCGAAGTTCGTCAAGGAACCAGCGATCCGCGGCGCGGCGGCGCTCGCCCTCTCGAATCAGGGCCCGGAGGCGCCCGGTGAGATCGGCCTCGGCGGCGTCCGCTATGGCCGGGCCGGCCGGGCTGTGGGCGGCCAGAAGGGCGGGAATGATCAAGACAGCGGCGGTCATGCGCATCGGCACCTCGCTGCGGCGGGTTGTCCAGGGAGCGCCCCGGCCCTTCTAAGCCTCTCGCCTTAACTCCCCCCCCCAAAAAAAACTAGAGAAAAGTCAGGCGCGGCCGCTTCTAGTACTCGAACACGGTGGGGCCGTCCACCGCTTCGGTCAGCGCATGGGCGGCGGCGCGGGCGGCGCCGAGGCGCCATTCGCGCTCGGCGTCTGACTCCCGCGAGGGGTCGCCGAAGGGGTGGTGGAAGTGGCCGTCCCGGGTGTTGACGATGCGGTTCGCGCCGATGTCGCGCGCGACGTTCGGCAGGCAGGTCACCACGACGGTGGGGATGCCCTCCCGCTCGAGGGCTCTGGCCAGCGCAGCCCCGCTGCGCGTGCCCGTCCCTCACGTGGCGGGGAGAACGGCCCCGGTGACGCCGGCGGTCTTGAGCTCCCCGGCCCAGGCGCGGCCGATCTCGTCCATCGTCTCGAAGGCGCCGCCGTTTCCGCAGGTGCTCAGGAAATCGTCGTGGAGCGCGGCGATCTCGCCCTCGCTCGCGAGGCGGCGGAAGGCGTCGACGGCGAGCATGCGGTCGGGCTCCTCGTTGACGAAAAGGGTGTTGAAGCCGCCGTGGATCGAGATGAAGCTGCCGCCCGGCAGGTCGTCTTTTCCGGCGAAGGAGTATTTGGCCCAGGCCCCGTTGCGCGAGCCGGCGAAGCGGTCGGGGTTGTCGGGGGGGACCATGCCGCCCTCGGAGACGACGGCGATGACCGCGCTCTTGAGGTCGGCGACGGGCGCGGGCGGGGATATCTTCTCCAGCGCGGGGACCTCGAGCTCGGTCTCGTAGGGCTCGCCCTTGATCTTCTTGAGGACGAGATCGACGGCGCGCTGTGAGGTCGGCACCTCGGAAATTTCGTTGTAGCGGATCCCGCGCGGGAGATAGCCCTCCTCGGCGGCGGCCCCGACGGCCTCGCCCCGGGCGAGCTTGAGGCCGAGGCGGAGGGCGGCCTCGAAGGCTTCCTCCATCCCCGCGGCGGTTTCGGCGGCGGGGACGGTGTAGACGGTTCGACCGGCGGCGGCGACGCCCGGATTCTCGGGATGCATCGCGGTGACGGCGGGAATCCCCGCTTCGGCGGCGGCCCGGCAGAGGGCGGCGCAGGCGAGCCCGTAGCGCCCGGCGTTGAAGGCGGGGCCCGCGACGATCAGGCCGGGGGCGAAGGCCTTGATCCGCTCCATCGCCTCGGCGGCGCAGCGCTCCTCGTTTTCGGCGAAAAGGCCGTCGCCGCAGTAGACCGTCCCCGCGACCTCGCCCTCCCCGCCCAGGAT
>JAVEPB010000017.1 GCA_030922375.1 bacterium
CTTCTCACCAGTGGGGACACCTGGATCCACAAAAATTAACGAGGCTTGATCGGGAAGCCGCCGGCCGTGGGCCGGCGGCTTTTCTTTTTCGGACTGTGCTTCAGCTGAAGGGGAGCGCGATGCCCACTCTCAATTCCGGGAGCTCCTCCCGCCGGTTCACCCTTCTTTTGGTTCATGCCCATCCGGATGACGAATGCAGCGGTACGGGCGGCTTGATCATCCGCTGCGCCGAGGCGGGTCACACCACCGTTCTGATCACCTGCACGAACGGCGACCGGGGCCAGGTGAACGGCCTCTCTCTCCGCCCGGAGGAGAGCGCCGAGGATCGGCGGCGGCTGGCCGAGGTGCGTCAGGGAGAACTCGAGCGCGCCGCGGAAATCCTCGGACTCTCGCGCCACTATCAACTCGGTTACCACGATTCGGGGATGGCGGGCTGGGAGAGCAACGAGGGGTCCGAAGTTTTCGCGAACGCCGGCCTGGACGAGGCGGCCGAAAAAATCGCCCGCATCATTCGCGAATGCCGGCCCGATATTTTGGTCACCTATAACGAGGGAGGCGGATACGGCCATCCGGACCACATCATGTCCCACCGCGCGGCGATGGCAGCCGCCGAGGTCGCCGCCGATTCCTCGCGCCTCGCCGGCCTCCCTCCCTGGCGGGTGAAGAAGATTTACCACACGGCATGGGCCCGCTCGCGGATGCTTCGCTCCTGGCGCTGGATGCGCCGCCTGGGGAGGAAAACTCCGCTGGACGACCCGGATTTCGACGAGACGAAATTCGGAACGCCGGACGGGGAGATCACCACCCGAATCGATGTCCAATCTGTTCGGCGGAAAAAGTGGCGTGCGCTTTTCACCCATAAAAGCCAACTCGGAAACAATTTTTTTTGGTGGTTTTTCCGGTTGGCGGGCCACTGGCTTTTTCCGGACGAGAGCTTTGTGCTGGTTAGGAGCGAGACTCCCCCCTCGAGCCGGGAAAGCTGCATTTTCGAAGGATTGTAATTGTACAAATTGAGTAAAATGAGCTAATTTGGCTTGAATATTTCGCGTACATATAGTAGTTGTGTCGTGACTGAGCATGTGCGTTCACGGGGGATTCGCAATTGTTGCCGGTGAATACCGTTGTTCAAATGGTCGATAGGTCCCGGAACGTCAAGATGCAGTCGCGAATCGTCGGCTGGGAGAATGATCACTGTGTCATCGTGGATCAGCCCGTCCATGGCTCCGATTCGGTCCAGCTTCAAAAGGGCACTGCCGTCGTAGTCCGGGGGATACACGAGGGCTTGATCCTCGGCTTTCAGGCCGCTGTTATCACCCAGCTCATCAACCCTTTCCGTGTCCTTTTCCTCACTTATCCGAAGAAGGTCGAGGAGCAAAATTTCCGGGAACACAAGCGAGTCAACACCGAAGTCGAAGCTTTCGGCACCCGCCGGAAGCACGACCTGGAGTCCATGAGCCGAAGTGAAAAAGCGCCCCGCGGCTCCATTCGCGATATCAGCAAGGGCGGCTGCGAATTTTCATTTCACTTTCGGCTCGAGAAGGGCATGCCGATATTTATTTCCTGCGATCTTCCGGACGGAAGCAAGGCGGAAAACGTAATGGGACACGTCAGGAGCGTTCGGCGCGACTCTAACGGGAACGTCTACGGGGTTCAGTTCGATGATCGGAGCGGTTCCCTCGACGGAATTTCCAAATTCGTGGAGTTGTCCCTCGATGTTCTTTCAAAGGAGCCCGCTTCGAAGGAGCCCGCTTCCGCGTGACCGCCCCGGTCTCGGGTGACCGCTTCGGTCCCTGGCTTCAGCGGCAGGTGGATTTTCCGCTCATCTTTCCGGCTCCTATTTATTGAAAGGTTATTCGTCCCCTGTTTTGGCGCTCTCTTTTGACATCCTCCGGCTTCCCCTCTAAAACATTTCATATCATTTCAAATCGGTTTAATCGGAGGGATTTCCCGTGGGGGAGATAATCGGGTTGGTCGGGGTGGGCCTGATGGGCGCCGCCATGAGCGAGAGTCTCATCGACAGCGGATACGAGGTCCAGGGATTCGACATCGACGCGCAGCGTCTGAACGAACTCGAGGAGCGCGGCGGGCGGGCGGCCGCCTCGCCGGGAGCCGCGGCCGAGGGCGCCGGGGCCGTGATTCTTTCCCTGATGACGAGTGACATTATTCGCGAGGTCTGCTTTGGTCCTGGCGGGCTTGTCGAGGTGAAGCCCGAGGGTCTTCTGGTCATCGACACCTCGACCTCGCGGCCCGAGGATTCCATCGCAAACGCCGAAAAGCTCAGGGAGCACGGCATCGCTTTCGTGGACGCCAGCCTGAGCGGATCGAGCCCGATGATCCGATCCAGGAATATCGTCGCCATGGTCGGCGGAGAGGGGGTCGATTTCGACCGGGCCAGGCCCATCCTCGAGCGGTTCGCCCGCTCGGTCTATCACCTCGGGGCCAACGGGGCCGGCGCGCGGACCAAACTCATCGTGAACCTCATCCTCGGGATCAACCGCATGGCCGTCGCCGAGGGCCTTTGCCTCGGGATGAAGGCGGGCATGGACATGGAAACCCTCCTCACCGTTCTCAAAGACAGCTTTGCCTACAGCAAGGCGATGGAGAACCGGGGCGAGCGGATGATCAAGGCCCACTACGAGGATCCGATGTCGCGCCTTTTTCAGCACCACAAGGACGTCGGCCTCATGCTGGAGCAGGGCCAGAATATGGGCTCCCCCATGCCGCTGACCGCCGCGCTCAAGCAGATTCTCGTCTCCGCCGAGGCGAACGGCCAGGGCCAGTGGGACACCGCTTCCATCATCGAAGTCCTCCGTCGCGGGGCGGGAATTCCCTCCCGCTAGGCCCGCCCGGGGGCGCCAGAGGAGCCGGAAATGGCCGGAACCATCTCTCCTGAAGAGCTCAGTACAATGATGGCGGGAGGCGGCCCTCACGCCGTCGTCGATGTGCGCGAGCCCATGGAGTTCAACCAAGAGCAAATCCACTGCACGACGAATCTCCCCCGAGGCTGGCTCGAGTTTCGAATCGCCGGCCTCGTTCCGGTGAAGGACACCCCGCTTGCGATAGTGGACGGCGGTCTTGGCCGCGCGGCGCGGTGCGCAGAGACCCTGGAAGCGCACGGCTACACCGGCGCGGCTCCTCTCGCGGGCGGCCTCCCGGCCTGGAAGGCGGCCGGTCTTCCCACGGTGGGCGGTACGAACGTCCCCAGCAAAGAGTTCGGCGAGCGGGTCCTTCACGAGGACGGCATCCCCGAAATCGAAGCGGAGGAGCTTCACGCGCTGATCGAGAGCGATGATTCACACCGCATATTCGACTCCCGCACCGAGGCCGAGTACGAGCGGTTCGCGATTCCGACCGGGGTGAGCCTTCCCGGCGGCGAGCTTATCCTTCACGCCTGGGATCTTGATCAGGACAGGACCACCCCGCTTATCATCAACTGCGCCGGGCGCACTCGGAGCATCATCGGGGCGGGCGGACTCCACCGGCTGGGGGTCAAGAATGCCCGCGCCCTCCGAAACGGCGGGATGGGCTTCATTCTCGCGGGCCTCCCTCTTGCCTACGGGGAGAGGAGCGAGGTTCCGCGGCCCTCGGACCGCAGCCGCGCCCACGGCGAAGAACTTTCCGCCCGCCTGGCGGAGGAGGAGGGAATTCCCTCGGTCTCTCCCGAAGAGCTTCTAGGGCTTCAGGAAAAATCCGGCAACGAGACGCTCTACCTTCTCGATGTCCGCCTCGCTCCCGAGTTCGGGCGGGGACACATTCCGGGGGCCATCTCGATTCCGGGCGGCCAGGCCATCCAGCGGACCGACGAGGTGGCCGCCGTCCGGGCCGCCGCCTTCGTCACCTATTGCGACGCGAACGCGCGCGCGACGATGACGGCCTACTGGCTTCGGCGGATGGGGCTGGAGCGGGTTTTTTTCCTGGAGGGCGGGCTCGCCGCATGGGAGGCGGCGGGACTTCCCGTGGACGCTTCCGGATTATCCGCCGACGGGGAGAGCCCATCGGCGGGCGGGGAGCCGCTCGGTCTGGCGGCGGCGCGGGCCGCTGTGAGGGCCATCTCTCCGGAAGAGGCCCGAAATCTGGCCGAAGAGGAAGGGGCCGAAATTCTCGATGTCGATCTCTCTCCCTCGTTCCGGGCGGGGCATGTCTCGGGCTCGCGGTGGGTGTCCAGGGCGTGGCTCGAGGAGCGCGCGCCTTCGCTTTGTCCGGATCGCTCAAGGCCGGTTGTTCTGGTCTGCGGGAATGGCGCGCGTTCGGCCCTCTCCGCCGCCACCCTCGCCGGGATGGGTTACACCGGAGCCGCCTTCGTCGAGGGGGGAAAAGAGGCCTGGCGCGAAGACAGTCTGCCCCTCGAGGAAGGGGACGAGGGATTCGAGGGCCCGGTGCTCGACGTGGCGCTCAAGCCCTATGACATCGGTCCTTCCGCCATGCAGGATTACCTCGACTGGGAAGAAAAACTCGGAAAATAACGAGCTGGAGGGGGATGCATGCCCCTCTCTAGGGGGTGCTTTCCTGCACAACCGCCGGCGCGGGGATCTCGGCCTCCACCCGTGCGTTATGTTCCCGGACCTGCCGGATCAAGACGGCGAGGTCCCACAACCACACCCCGCCCAGGACGATAAAGGCCGTGGAAGCCAAGGCGATGAAGGCCGGGTCCTTCAAAAGTGCGGGTAAATCCTCGGGACGCATATTGGACAAAAATCCGAGGCCGCCGAAATATTGAAGGATGAGGATTGCGGCCACCACAGAAGCGAGGGGGACGAAGAAATAGATCAGGATCAGCCGGAGCGCCTCGCGGACCCTCCCGAGGTATATTTTGTGGGCGGCGAGAAAACCGAGAAAAAACCACAATAAAAAAGCGATGGTCATCGACTTTCTTCGCGGTTTCATTCCGTCATCCTCCACTGACTGGCCGAGCCACCGACCGGCCGAGGGGCCACGCTCCACCCGGGAGATTTCAGACGGGGCGGTATCGCTTCCCATTAAAAATATGGAGTTGTCCGTTTTCCGGCAACCGGGTTTCCGACCGCGGGCGCCCCTCCGTTCTCTCACCGGGAATCAATTCTCGCCGAGAATCTAATTTCACCGGCCCTCAAGTCTCATCGAATACAGGTTGTCGTGTACAACTATATGATAATAAATCAGTTGCGCTAATTTTTTGTACGCTCTTTCCAAAATGTGAACCAGGTCACATTTTGGAATGTTATTGTGTGGAATAGGGGTTGCAAAATTTCATTATTTGGATAAAGTTCACATATTGGTTGACCGGCGTATTGGGGCAGTATCGGGAATCGGCTGAAACTGTAGGGGATTCGGTCACCACTTCCCGGCCGCACACCAAATCCAGTTTTTTTTTGCAACGATGCAACAACGGGGAAGCGCCTCATGATCGGAGCGGATTCAAGAGTTCTCATCGTTGACGGTCAGCCGCGGATTCGCCGCCTCCTCGACACCATGCTTCACGTCTCGGGTGTGAAGACCGTTCACGCCGCCTCGGACGGCAACCTGGCCAAGGATATTCTCCAGTCCCGTCCCGTCGATGTCGTTTTATACGACTGGGCCACTCCCGTATTGAATGGCGTGGATTTCCTCGGCGCCGTCCGGGCGCTGAGCGTCACCAAATTTCTCCCTTTCGTCCTGATGAGCGGCTACGGCCAGCTCGACGACGAGGACTACGCCGCCGGAAAAAATCTCGACGTGGACGGCTATGTTTTCAAACCGATCACCCATGAGGATCTGGAGGACAAGATCGGCGACGTCATGGATCTTCACGGAAAAATGACCGAGAGCTATGTTCATCTCACTCGCGCCGCCGCCTTCGTTGACATCGACGAGCTTCAGGAAGCCCGCAAGGAACTCAAGTCCGCCCGGGAGAAGGGCAACCGCTCCCCCCGCGTCTGGAACGAGACCGGCCTCGTCTTCGAGGATATGAAGCGCGACCGGGAGGCGAAGCTTTGCTACGAAAAATCCATCCAGCTCGACAAGAGCTACGCCCGTCCCTACAACGGGCTGGGCGATATCATGGCGAAGGAAGGCCGCGCCGATCTGGCGCACGAGTACTACCGGAAGGCCGCTGACGCCAGCCCCCGGAGCAGCGAGCGCCAGTACGCCCTCGCCAAGTCTCTCCTCGAGCAGGGGGACGAGGACGGGGCCCGGATCGCCGTCCAGCGCGCCGTCCGGGGCATCCACCATGAAGGAGATTCAAGCGCCTCTCAGGCCGAGGAGAGTGCGGCGGCGGCCGAGTTTTTCCTCTCGGCCGGGCGCGCCGACATCGCCGAGGCCGAGTACGCTTTCGCCCTCAAGGGCGATCCTCGGAACGTGCACTACTTCAACCAGCTTGGCATGGCCTTCCGGCGGCAGAAGAAATATTCCGAAGCGCTGGCCAACTACAAAAAAGCCCTTCAGGTTTCCCCGAACGATACCGTTATCTTTTTCAACATGGCGCTCGCCTTCATCGGCATGCGCAACTACCCCGCCGCCGGCGCCGCCCTTCAAAAGGCCCTGATGATCAACATCAACTTCAAGGAAGCCGAAAATCTCCTGAAAAAAGTTCAGCAGGAGATAAAGAAGCAGGGCGCCAACGGAAACGGTCACACCAACGGCCACTAGGGACCATTCCCCCCCCGATCCGACTCGGTCCCCGCTCTCCCCTCCGTATGGAATTACCCCGTGTTGCGCCTATAATGTCTTCTTTACATCCGCCAGGGGGAGCGTGGAAGATGAGCGAATCCGCCCGCCATCGTTGCGCCGATGGACTCCCTGTTCGCGTTGGTCACCCTCCCGGGCGTTTTTGAAATGATCCAGCGCCTTTATTTAACGGTTGTTTCGGTTCGGGCCTGCGCTTCTTTATGATGGAGCCGGGTTTTCGTTTTCGGAAGAAATTTTGAATACAACCGCGCCCCCCATGCTCGCGGTGTGAAAATCGCGGTGTGAAAATCGGGGCGCGCTTGCGGAGGTGGCGATGATACGGACAAGCGTTTGCGATCTGTTGGATATCGAGTGCCCCGTCGCCCTCGGGGGGATGGGTTCTGTCAACGCGCCCGAGATGGTGGCGGCCGTATCGGAGGCCGGCGGCCTCGGGGCGCTGGGTTGCTCGCTACTCGGCCCGGAGGAGATCGGCCGGGCGGCCGGGAAAATCAGGAGCCTGACCGATAAGCCGTTCGCCCTGAATTTCCTGATTTTTATTCCCAACGAGGAGGGCTTCGCGGCGGCGCTCGAGGCGCGGCCGGCCGCGATGGCTTTTGCCTGGCCCCGGCCGGAGCAGGAGCTCAAGCCCTTCTTCGACCGGGCGCACGAGGCGGGCTGTAAGGTGACGTTCATGACGGGCGAGGTGGCCGAGGCCCGGCGCGGCGCCGAGGCCGGGGCGGACGTGATCATCGCTCAGGGGGTAGAGGCCGGCGGCCACGTCAGCTGGATGGCGGCGATGGCGCTCGTGCCCATGGTGGTGGACGCCGTGGCGCCGGTGCCTGTTCTCGCTGCGGGCGGGGTCGCCGACGGGCGCGGGCTCGCGGCGGCGCTCGCGCTCGGGGCGGACGGCGTCCTGATCGGGACGCGCTTTCTGGCGAGCGAGGAGTCTCCCCTTCATCCGAATTTCAAGCAGGCGATACTGGACAGCGACGGCCACGACACCGTTCTCACCGAAATTCCAGACGTCGCCTCGGGCAGGGTCTGGCCCGGCGCGATGGCCCGCGCGCGGCGCAATCGCTTCGTCGAGCGCTGGGCGGGGCGGGAATGGGCGCTTCGCCAACACCAGGCGAAGGCCTGGGCCGATATTCAGGCGGCGCGGGCCGTGGGCGACACCGAGGAGGCTTACCTGCTCATCGGCCAGGACGCGGGTCTGATCGACGATCTTCCCCCGGCCGGGGAAATTGTTCGGCGAATCACCGCCGAGGCCGAGGAGATTCTCTCTAGGAAACTTCCGGGGTTGGTGACGTAGGGGAGGGGAGATGAAACCCCGCGCGTGGTTTCTATCGCTGGCGCTGCTGGTCTCCGCCCTGCTGGCGCCGCCCGCCGGGGCGAAATGCTCCCCCGGGCTGGTCCGGCATTTCGGGCGCCGCGCCGTCCAGGTTGCTTACAGGGCCGGCATCGCCCGCCCGGCCCCGGTGTCCATCGAGTGGTTCGGCCACGCATTTTTCAGGTTTATATCGCCCGGCGGTTTGCGGGTTGTCACCGATCCTTTCTCCCCCTTCCGGGGGTTTCCGATCCCGAAGACCAATCCCGATGTCGCCACCATCAGCGAGGAGGCCGCCAACCACAGTTTCGTCGGCATCCTGGGAGGGAGTCCCTTGATCCTGCGCGGGGTGACGGAGGATGGCGCGGATTGGGCCGAGATCGACCGGCGGGTGAAGGATGTCCGGATCATTAGCGTTCCCATCGTCCAGGGCGGCGGTGATTACGATGTGGGCGCAAAGGCGGCCTCGTTTCTTTTCGAGATGGGAGGACTCTGCATCGCCCATCTGGGCGACCTGGCCGCCCCGATGAACCCCACCCAGCTGCGCCGCCTCGGAAGGGTTCATGTGGCTCTGGTCATCCTCTCCGATCCGGGTGCGATGGACCCGGCGACGGCGGCCAAGTTTATCCAGCGCCTTCACCCGAATATTGCTATACCGATGGACATCCGTAGCGATGACGAACTTCGGACGTTTTTGCGCGGATTTCGCCGCGTCAGGCGGGCCGGGGCCGCGAAGATTTCGGTGAGCCGGAGGACGCTTCCCCCGCCGACCGAGGTGATCGTCCTCCGTCAGCCGCCCGAGAGGGAGGGATAGGATGAACGCCCGGCACGCAGCCGCATTGACGGTTCTCTTGATTTTCTGTGCGGTTCTGATGTTTCCGGCCGCCGCCGGGGCGAAATGCT